>CBINHE010000006.1:0-77038 GCA_966250375.1 uncultured Oxalobacteraceae bacterium | reverse complement strand
TTCTCTCCTGATCTTGGCTAATGATCATTTGAGTGCAGGATAGAGAACAGGTTCTAAGGCCCTCGGCTTCCCTGTGAAAGAGCAGTGGATGGATAAATCAAAGGTAGCCTTGAAAAATCCCAAGGCCCCGGCTGAAGACTGAGGGCGGTTCACACACAGCCGGCATGATCGATTTGCGGGTATCGCTATATCTGAAGAACACGCCGTTGTCGATGACGGTCGCCACTGCCGTGGCGACCAGTGCGACGATGAACATGGTTCCGATAGGCCACAAGAACTGGTTATGTGCCTGGACTGAACTGGGCACTAGACACTAGACACTAGACAGATCAGCCCTGCCGGCGAACCTGCCAGCCTCGCTCCAAAGAATTCCCGCCACCACACGCCACTACGTACTACTACTTAAAAAGCAGATTAGTTGGAACTAAGCACAAACCCTTGCCACTGAATAAGCCTTACGTAGGTGTGCAACAGGTCTTTTCGGAGGCGTTTCTGCTACCCCTGTGTCATTAACATAAACGCTCACCTGTCTCCGCAAGGAGGGAGGGGGCGGTTCGTTATTGACATTAGTAGTGCGCCTATCCGTTGCGTAACAGCTGGGTTTTTTTGTCGTTCACTCAAAGGCGAGATAAAACCAATAAATTAACTATTGTCATTTTTTCTCGTCTTGCGGAAAAAATACGCTAAAGACATGACCTGTGCATCGATATTTACACAATGTTTTGTGGGGGGCGCTTTACGTTCGGCAACAGGTCTTCTGTTTGACCGGGCTGCAGCACTGCCATGCCATCTGCGTCGGGAAACAATTGCTTCATTCGTATTTTGCTTAAAGGATAAAAAAATGTCTCTCAACATATATCACGCACTTATCGACCAGATTTGTGCCAAGTCCAACATCCCGGACCCAGCCTCCATGTACGCCGTAGCCGACATACAGGTACAGGGCGTGAATTTCACGATGTTTTACGGCGGTAGCATCGCGCCCGATAGCGCGGTGCTCTATTGTGATTTTGGTGAATTACCGACGCAAGCGCGCGAGGCAGTGCTGCTACGCCTGCTGGAGACAAACATGTATTTGTTTGGCGTGAATAGTCCGACTTTTACTTACAACGCTGAAAACATGCATATCGTGCTGGCCAATCGTATGCCGTTGACGCACGTCACGGCCGATAAGGTGCTGGCGCTACTTTCGCACTATGCAGGCATGGCAAAGGAATGGCGCAATGACCATTTTCTGCTCGAGAACGAACAGCAAACCGGGACACTGGCAAACAGTTCTGGTCGCGTACCGAACAACACGTTACGGCGCTTCTCCGCGCAATTGACAAGGACTGTCGCTCCTGCCGGAAACCGTAACAATAACGAATAACCCTGAAGATAAACAAAAAGAAAGTAATGACTATGCACCCAATATCATCGAATACCCTTGTTGCCGCAGGTTCCATTCCCACTACCGCAGTTGAAGCGGCTGCCAGCACATCTGCGTCCTCAGGTTCTAAGTCCATGGGCTCCCAATGCATGAGCAGAACGGAGTCCATTATTACCAAAATTCATTTCATCTCTTGACGCTGCCCCACTCAAATGCAGGTAGCACAGGCTGTTGATGAAATGAGAGTTGCGCACTTACGCCTCCCTTTCTTAAAGCAGCAGAAATACTCCTTCAATTCTTTTTGTGGAAAGAAACAGCAATGACTTTCAGCATCCCTTCCTTCGGCCTTCCCAAGTTATTTGGGCGGAGTGAGTCCAAGACATTCGAGAAAACCCCCGCTGCCACCCAGGCATTCGTCGGCTATCCATTTGCAGGAGGCGCTACTAAAGAGCGTCTTCCAAACGATCTGGAGTTGAACGACTATGCGACACACCAGCAAGGTGTCCTGCAACCGGCCGTAGAATCGGCCAATCGCCGTCAATCCAAGAGACAGGCGTTTATCAACAAGCTGTATAAAAAGGCGCCGGACGATTTGGCTGCCACGGCAGCCACATCCCGACAAGACATGGTCACCTTTCAAGACGTCGATTATGTCGACATCTATAAAAAGGGATCGAAAAATTTAAAAAAGAAACTGGAAAAAGCGGGGATGAAAATTCCCGTCCATATCGCCTTTGGCTTGCGCACCTTCGCCGAGGATGAGCACGTAAAAAACAATGTCACGACGAAGTACAACAACAGGAAAATTCGTGATAACGATCCCGAGCTCAAAAACATCGGCTTTTTTCATCGCCGCGCCAGAGCGAACAAAGAAAAAGAGTTGATCATCTATAAAAACATCCGCCAGTTTGCCTGCCATAAAGTGATGGCGGATGTGAAAACCGTTTCCGCTCTTTTTAAAACCGCTCTTAATGGAAAAGACATTACCCTGAATGCGACATCCATCGATGAGCTCGACGCTTTGTTTAAAAAGAATTTCGGCGTTACTTTACCGAAAAGCGTGGCCAAGGCGTCGAAGCAGGCCTTCCAGGCGGAATTGGGAAAACGTCCGGCCAACCTGGCATTGATCGAAGCCGAGCTGCGCCGCCATTTCGACCTCCTTATTGGACAGGTCCCATTCGGTAACGAAATCAAGGAGTTTACCGAGAAACTCAAACAGGAAGAACTGGACCAGACCCGTTACGCGGAAAAAAACGTGCGTCAATTTTCTCTGGAAGACGGATCGGTTTGTAAAAAAATCAGCGACAGCGAATTCACCCTGACTCGCCCCTACGGGACCGAGACGCTGGATTTGCGTTTCACAAAAAAAGACGGAGATCAAAACTTCACGTTGGAACTGCATCGTGTCGATGGGGACGGCAAGCGCACCGCCATTGCTCTCGACAAAGAGAACGCATGGAGTGAACTGCAACAGCAGTTTGACAAGACCAGCGTCCTGAAAGCCTTGTTCGGAGACGGCAGTCATCTCCACCAAACCGGTTTCGATGCGCTGTACGGGCACCTCAAGGCGAACGACATGGTTAAGCAAAAAATAGCCAATTTTGTCAATCAGCCGATCAAAGACGTGTTGGATGAAAGACTGAAAAATTGCACGGCGTTTCACGGCACAGGCTTTTCATATAACGGCGCCCACTATGGAGAAAATCTGGGCATCGAAAGCCGCAGTGTGGTCATGGGCCTCATTCACAAAAAAGCGATGAACGGCGATTTAGCCGTCAATGGGTCATGCGGTTTCCAACAGGATCTGTTATGGCATAGCGGCGGCCATATCATCGCTATTCAAGACATCACGGGCAAAACTTTCCTCGACAGCGAACACGGTAACGATCCTTATACGGTGGAGGAAAAAACCACATGGCAATCCATTAAGCCGGATACGGCCACGGCAGGCGTGTACGAAATCCCGGAGGGCAGAGAACCGGTTTCTCTGAACCGGAAGTCTTCCAGAGAAGCGCCGATCCCCCACACAGCGGCCAGGACGACGCAGGCCGACTTGCTGAGGGAGGACAATACGGCGCCGCGCTGGCGTCCGCGTGATGTCGCCCCTCTTTCCATTCCGATAAAGACGGTCAGAATTGATGGTGACGTTGAACTGGTGGAAGAGCGTCCGCTTTTGATCACGCACAAAGGACAACCTGTGATGGCATCCAGCGCGTTGACCTTGAAGGAAGCGAAGGATGCAGAAGGGTATGCAATTCACCCTCATGCACTGGCGGTTCGAAGCGATCTGGATACGCTGGTATTACAGCACGAACTGCCGGAAGGGTCGGCGTTGGCAGACGATGAAGGAAATCTTGTCAGGGATGAAGATGGCAATCCCGTCAGGCTTCTGGAAAATGTTGTCGTCAAACGCAGAACCGAGGATGGCCGGGTGCGGCAAGCACAAGAAGATGCTGTTGGCCTTCCTGTCTTCAAGGGGGATGACTTTGAAATCGCTGCCATCGAAAGATGGATTCGTATTCCGCTTCCGGACAACAAAGGCGGCGTCAAAACCGACCAACACGGCCAAGTCCTTTGTACCTACAAAAAGGAAGTGCAAAACGTCAATCCGAATCCGGAGATCCTGCGCGACAGGCAGTTCTCCACGATGAATTGCGTCCACACGCAAAACGGGATGAACGTTCCTCATGTCCAACTGACGCCAGGCGTTGAAATTGTCGCGCACTCGGTGAAACCGGCGGACAGCGCTTTTGACCGCTCTTTCATTCCTGCCGCCAGCAAAGCCAATCCTAATCCGCATCCGGTACACGTGCCGGAAAACACGCCGCAGCAGTCGCTGATCGTCGAAGCGATGGAAATCCATAAAGGTAACCGGACGATCGGCAGAACCACCCAGCACCATATCGATATGATCAAGGAAGAAGGGGGAATGAAAATGAACCCCTACTATGCTGGCCGATATACGGAACAACTGGATGAAAAATACACCGGGCATCGCAATGGCAATGTGGAAGCCATCGAAACGGGGAACTATGTGCGGCAAACGAAAGAGATGTTTGGCGAATTACATAAAGTGTTTCAGTCGTCTAATGCAGATACCGGGTCGCAGAATAATCCTGCCGGGTTCAACCTCAAGCCAAGCAGCCTGAACAGTGGCGCGAAAGAGCGCAACGACGCGCTTTTTCATCGCTACAGGCAAGGGCCGCGCAAGCTCATCTATGATCTTTTCGCAAGAAACGATATGAATAAAGAGCAATGCGTACGGCAGCTTCAAAATCTGCTGGATGGGGTCTCCGACTCTGCAATCGGAGAAGAGATTTCAGACGAACTGAAGGCCGAAATCAGGCCGGCGCTCGAAACATGGACAGATATCCAAGCCCGCGAACGGGCGGAAACCGCGCAGTCCGGTGCGCCTTCTCACGTCAGGAACGTCAAGGCGATTGACGGTCATCCGCTTTCAGATGCCGTCCCCGGCGAGATCGGGCCTGCAATCGACGTTGACGATGGACAGATTGAGGCGTTGACGACCGCCTTGCAATCGGCGTTCGACAGCAACGATGCAGTGCGGCAGGCCGCCTCCATCGAATATCTGGTGAATGCGGGACTGGTCGATCACTGGGGTGATGTACAAGGCACAGCAGCAAAAGTAGAAAAACTCACGCACATCATCCAATCGCCCGAGGTGACGGAGCTGCAGACGTTGCTAAAGACGGTTGAAGCGGACCATGCGGCCATCGAGAGCATGAGCCGCGGCCTGAGCGCGATCCAGGAGATGCTGGCCGCAGCCAACGGGGATGACGCGCAAAAAACAAGGACCGAGCTGCAGCGCTACTTCCGCAGCTACCCCGGTTGGTCTCTTCCAGCAGGGGTGAAAGCCGGCGCCGCGATGGACGCTCCCATCGAGAAATACTTCCACTCGGTGGCAGAGACGACTACTGGAGGAGCTGCCGCCCTTGGCGCTGCCACGGGAGCGTTTGCGCCCCTGTTGATCGCAATTGGTATCGAGCAGGGTAAAAACGCTCACATTGCATTGAGACGTTTAAAAGAAGTCAAGAAGCCATACGAGGATTATCTGCAACAGCTCCAGGACCAAAAAACGGGATTGGAGACCTTTGGCAAGACCATGCAAGAATCTTTATCCAGCAACGCCGATCAAGAATATCTGCTTGCGAACACGATCGCCAAAGCCGGTGCGCAGATTCAAAGCATGCAGTCCACTACGGCGAACCGGCTGAAGGTAATTAACCAGCAAATGAATGATCAGGTGTTTAACGCCTGGACCAGTCCGTTATTACCGGCGGACGGCATCGCTGTCGGCACCACGGTGGTGGCAGCGGCCATCCACACCGGAGTGGCCGGAGCGGTTGCCGCAGCCGCATCGACAGCCGGCGCCGCCACTCTAGCCGCCTTAGGCGCAGCCAATCTGGGGAAGACCGCCTGGGAATATCACAAAATAAAAAAAATCGATAAGAGGATCACCCGGCTTAATCTGGGCGAGGATAGCAATCTGCGTTTGAATTTCAATACCTTTGAACAAAACAAAAAAGCGGCTCTCCAATACCAGTTAGGGAACTGGTCCGTCTTTACCGCATCCAGCGGATTGCTGGTCGCGGCGCCATTCACCGGACCGGCTGCACCGGCCGTTGGGGCAGTAGCGGCCACCTTGCTCGCCGCCAGCACCGTGACCGCATTCATCCTTCCGAAAAGGGAATGGCGTGGCAGGACGATGCGCGCCGGTGAAAACACGACGCATATCAACAGCGATTTCCTCTCCACGAAACCGCGGAAAAACCGCCTCTGTGCGAATCTCTTCAACCAACTGGGAATGCAGCAAAACATCGTCCAGAAAATCGTTGATCGAGCAATCGATGGCGACAACAAGTTCGATGCGCCTGCCTGGAAACAATTCCGTTATCAGTTTGAACAAAGCAGATCGTTGCGCTGGCTATATACCGATGCCGACAGGAGGATACTCAGCAACGCGATCGGCAAGCATCCGGAAGAAACCAAGGATTTGCAGTTCGACCTCATGTTAAGAAGCACGGACCATGAGATCAACTACATGACATTCCAGGTGAACGAGCGTACACGCGAGGTCGCAAAGCATGCCGCATCCATCGCCCAGTTGAAGGAATTCGCGAAAAACGCGGCGTCACGCATGCCGCTGACTGGTGCCCTGGAATCGGGATTCCAGAAAATGACCGACGAACTGGGACAGGAAAAAACACGGTTGCAGGGGCTCAATGATTTAAGAACGAAATTGCGCGATTTTGCACAATATCAGAATAAGGATTGGTCACCGGAGACCCAGAAAAAGTTCGACGAACTGAGACTGCGCTACATGGTTGCCCATGACATGCTGGTGGATTCGATGACACGTAGCGAAATCAAGGAATTAGTGCAAACCTATGAAGACGCCGGGGTACAAGCCCGCGTGTTGACTGCCCGCTTCGGAAACCATACCTATGAAGGAAGGCATGCTCAAATCATAGGAAAAAGGGAAAAATTGAAAAACATTCAGTTTGATTACAGCGACAAGACGTTTGAATTCCTCATGGAGAAAGTGGGCGAAGTCAACGAGCGGTTTGCAAACATGATGTGCTACACGATCCCCGACAAGCTGTCCTATGAAGTCAACGCTGTGATGAATCTCTATGAGGAAGAAATTAAACAGCGGATAAAAGACCTGGATAAGGAAAACGGCCGATCAACGGCTTGATGCAGCCGCAATCTCCATCCTGCACATCACGGCGTTGGCGGGAGGATGCCGAGTCCGCTTGAACGGCATCCCGTCTCGCCCGAACGTACACAAATAGGATCAAAGGGGGCCTTCATGGCATTGCAAAGTCCTGATAAAATGATAATGATTCTCAATTACATTATCACCCTGGCGATCGGGAAGCTTGAATGCGTTCCCCGCCAGTTGAGTAAGAAGCTTTTAAACCTGTCCTGCCAATCCACACCAAGAGAGTTGCCGTGTCTGACTGTCGTCCTAATTCAAAATCCATTTCAACAACCGAACGCCAACGTGCTGCTTTTCAAATCTACCCTGGCTCCCATATCAAGCCGCTTGCCTTGGCGGTACACGGCGCATTGCTCTGCCTTGGCATGGCTGTTCTACCGATGCCCAATAACGCATTTGCCCAGTCGGTCCCGCCTGGCGCCAATGACGAGACGACCTTGCCGACAGTGACTGTCGTAGAAAAGCTTGGCACCAACCAGTATTACCAGTCCGACGTCGATGCCGCTACCCGTACCGGCACCCCGGCGCGCGAAGTGCCGCAATCGGTACGCGTGCTGCCCCGTCAAACGCTCGAAGACATTGGCGCCATCCGGTTGGACGACAGTCTGGACTACGTCAGTGGCATATCACGCCAGAACAACTTCGGCGGCACTTGGGACAATCTCTCGATTCGCGGTTTTGCCGGTCATGAGGACACAGGCATGAGCCTGCTGCGCAACGGCTTTTCCAGCAATCGCGGCTTCAACGCACCGCGCGATACGGCCAATGTCGAGAGCATTGAGTTTCTCAAAGGGCCGTCGGCAGCGTTGTATGGCAACAGCGAGCCTGGCGGCACGATCAACCTGGTGACCAAGAAGCCGCAATTCAAGGCGCGGCATACACTCGATGCTTCCGTCGGCAGTAACGACCTGCGCCGCTTGGCGCTGGACACCACCGGCCCTATCGGCTCAAACGTGGCTTATCGCCTCAATGTCGCCGCCGAAGACAAAGGCAGTTTTCGCGACTTTGTAGACAGCAAACGCCTGTTGGTCGCTCCCGCGCTGACCTGGCTCCTTTCCGATAACACCATTCTGTCGTATGACGGCGAACTGCTGCGACAACGAGCACCACTGGATCGTGGTGTCGCGGCCGTGAACGGCAATCTGAACGTCATGCCTCGCTCGCGCTTCATCGGCGACCCCAGCGATGGCGACATCGAAGTGGAGAATCAAACGCATCAAATCACGCTGGAGCATAGTTTCTCGGAGCAATGGCGTACCCGTCTGGGATTGGCTTACAAAAACGGCACGCTGGAAGGTTACGGCTCCGAGGTCAAACCCTTCGTGGATGTAACCAACGACCCCGTGAAGTTGCGCCGTCGCTATCGGGGCTTTGAATCCGACGATTTGACGCTGCAAGCCGATATTCAGGGGCGGATCAAGCTCGGCGACATCCAGCACACTGTACTGCTCGGACTGGAGACCTATCGCTACACCATAGACACTGTCCTGAACCAGACCAATGACTCCATGGTCATTAACAACATTGCCGGCGACCCTGTCTATGACATGCAGCCACCACAAGGGGAGCCCGGCACGGTGAAGAATACCCTTGAGCGCCAGCGCAACGCTGCATTGTTTCTGCAAGACGAACTGAGCCTGTCCGCGCAGTGGAAGCTGCTGGCCGGCCTGCGCTATGACCGCTATGAAAAGAAGGTCACCGACCGCAACCCTAGCACGCCTCCAAGCGGCGCCAACATCGAGCAGAACGACTCGGCGGTATCGCCGCGCCTCGGTTTGACCTATCTCTTTAATCCGCAGTGGTCTTGGTACGCCAGCGCCGGTAAATCCTTCCGCCCCAACTCAGGCACCGACGTCAATTACAAACCTTTTGAACCGGAGTTCGGTCGCGCACTGGAGACGGGCGTCAAGTTCGAGTCGGCCGACCGCCGCTTGGGCGGCACGCTGTCGATATTCCAAATCAACAAACGTAATGTACTGACCGGCTCGGACGCGGACGGCGTGTTCTCGACGACAGCAGGCGAAGTGCGCAGCCGTGGCCTGGAACTGGACATCGCCGGCCAGCTCACGCCCAATCTGCGCATCAACGGCAGCTATGCCCATATCGACACCGAAGTGACGCACGACAACGGGGGCACAATGGATTGGTCGAGCACCCCCCCGGCGCCGGTAAACCTTGTCGGCAAACGCCTGATGAACGTACCCAAGAACAGTGCCAGCGTACTCGCCGTCTGGGAAGAGGCTTTGCAAGGTGCCGGAGCCTATGGCCTGGGCGGCGGTTTGGCTTATGTCGGTCAACGTGCCGGCAACGTCATCAACAGCTTCAACCTGCCGTCTTACACGACGGCCAAACTGCTGACATATTGGCGCGTCAACAAGCAGTTCCGCTTAATGCTCAACGTCGACAACCTCTTCGACAAGCGTTACTTCGCCAGCTCTTACGACCGCTCCTGGATTATGCCGGGCGCCGAACGTACCGTGACTCTGACGGCGCAAATCAAGTTTTAACGTTGCTGGTATTTTCTTGAGGAAAAGGACTGTCTTATGAAGACAAAAGCACTGCTTTCTCTACTCGCCCTTGCAGGTGGCATTGCCACCACCACTACCGCCACGGCGCATGGCATCTGGTTCGCCCAGCGCTCAGGGGATCTCGCGTTGATATACGGCGAAGGCGGCGAAGACCTGGACATGATCAAGCGTCTGACCAAAGTGCAAGGCATCGCGGCCTACAACGCGATTGGCGCACCGGTCGAGACAGCACTGAAGCCAACCGACCGGCTGCTGCTCGTTGACGTGCAACAGCAACCTGCGGTGGTCGCCGGCGTACTCGACAACGGCTACTGGAGCAAAGGGCCGGACGGCAAATGGGTCGGCAAGGGCAAGGACGAGGTGCCGGGCGCCAAGGAAAGCGGTCGCTACTATAAGTATGCGGTGCATCTGCGCGCACCTCTGCAGGCGCCACTGGCAGCATTACCGGGCCAGACGCTGCAAATCGTGCCGGTGACGACTTCTTTACCCAAGTACAAGGACCAGCCGCTCAAACTGCGTGTGCTCTATCAGGGAAAACCGGTGGCCAATGCGCAAGTGCTGGCGGACTTCGTCAACGACCCAGATGCCAAACCGCAGCGTACCGGCAAGGATGGCAGCGTGACTGTAACAGTGCGAAATCAGGGACTTAACGTTATCACCGCCCTGCTGGATGTGGCGCATGAAGATGCCGCCAAGGCGAACAAAACCGAGCACTTGGCCTCGCTGTCTTTCGTACTCGATCATCTGCCGGAGTAAAGACGATCCCGGCGCTGAAGCCTCGCTGGTGATGGTCAGATTATTCCTGCGCAGGCCCTTTTGCGCGGCGGCCATCACCACGATCACACACTCGTAACGCCCCTCCCCTGATCCATCGGTATCTACACATCTTTGCAAAGAGCACTGGAAAGCGTCTTCTCCCGCAAGCGAGTGTACGTGCCGACTTAACGTGCGTTCGGAGAAAAGAGTCCCCTCTCCCGCAGGCGGGAGAGGACTAGGATCATAGGGTTATACACAAATATGAAACTCAATCTTATTCCCGTAACATCTGCAAAGTTGTTACGGCATCCATCACGCGCTGTAAGCCAAGCCATATTGTTTTGACTCCGGCTCGCCATCGCCCTTGCGGCTTAAAAAGCCGCCTAGTTGTACCCCTAACCGCAGGACTTCATTCAATCGCGGTGGTTTTTCAGGCGGCTTCTTTTTCGTCAGCAAGCATGATCGCAACAAGAGAGGTACTCCGATCTAATGGCGTTTCACCACTCGGAATGCACGCATGGAACTCGCGTGACTCTACCCGGTCGCTTCAACTGGTTGATCTACTACGGTGATCTTTACCCCTCTTATGCAAAATTCAGGCTGTCGAATCCGGGAGATGCGGGCTGTGCGACTTCAGTAATTCTGTAGTTCTCGTGAGTCCATCTCTCAATCGATTCATTAGCTGGCCATACTCCGTTGGATTTGAATCTTTCTCCGTATAGTTTATTAATTCTTTATGCGCCTTGTTGAGCTCATGGTAGATGGCCGTCAGGTCGCTAAAATCCAGTTCATCATTTCCTTCAATCTTTCTTAGGTCGTCATGAATAGATATATGGCCTGCAGAAAAACATTCGAACATGGGCTCCGCTGTGCGAAATGTATTCATATATGCACTTTGAAAGGGACCTGTATTGCTAATAATTTTACTGGAGGTTTTAGACTGGACGTTGGCGCTCGCTAATGCAATAAACTGACCCTCAAGTTCATCACGTCTTTCTGCACGTTCACGTTGAGAATCAAGTTCATTTGGTAACGGCAGACGCTTATTTTCAATCCTCGTGGCGTTGATACTACTAATCTGGCCCGTGCTTTCTATAAAGTTGGCCAAGACAGCCACAATATCATTTGAAGTCAGTATCTCTCTCTCTTGCGATATTTTTTTACCTACCTCCTGTAGACTTTCGAGTACAGCTTTTACCTCTCCTTTGATCAATCTCCCACCACCAAATTCCAAATGATAGTGAGGCATCATTTTGCCATTGTCAGCGAAGTTCACCCCAAGAGTATGATAATAATCGTAATCGCGTTCATTCGATTTTCGAGGAATCTTACTGTGTTCATAAATATACCCGTCGCCTTTGAAATGGTTCTCATGGATGGTGATAGACGCTTTCCCTTCTTCGGCGGCCACTTCATTGTAGGCTGTTACGATAGATACTATAGCGCGTTGCAGATCACGTTTTTGTGTTTGGCTTAGCTCGCCGCTGCAAAACTGGGCTGATCCAGTCAGATTCAACAAGCCTCTTTCGGGCCGTATTTCAATATTTTGCAACAGCGAATTTGGGCTACATTCTATCCGCGTCCATTCTTCGGATTTGTTTCTGCTGAACATGAGCGTTCCAGCATTGGACTTAAGGCTATCTGCTTGATGCAGCAAAGTATCGAATCGGCGGACTTCCGGCGCTAGTTTCCCCACATTGGGCGCGGGGAGGGAATTACTACGCCTAATCTCGGAATGAGCTGGTCCAATGAAACGCTCAACATTATGTCTTGCCCTATTGGCTAGACGCGTTCTTTCCGTTGGTGATAAGACGTTGCTTGATGTACCTACATCCTGCTCTGAATTAGTATTAGCTGGTATTCGATTTCTTTCACCCGCCGTTTTTAAATCCTCCTCCGCTTTTTTTCGCTTCACCTGATGATCGGTGGCAGCAACGCTAACGGGCTCGTGGGGCTCGGTTGGAAATCTGGAGGGGGCGGACACACTGTGCATTCTTGTCATCATTTAACCTTTTCATTCAATGTTATCCTCACTGGGGAAATCGGGCGAGGTAGAGTTCTGTCGTATTTGGCATTGCGGAGGAACACTTTGCCGGGCTCATGGCCGTGAATTGCATAATTGGTGAACGGAATTGGAATTGAAATCCTCATAAAGAAATATATTTTGCTATTAGCAAGTCCACCGGCGAGACAGCCTTATTGTGGGAGCTGGCCCACAAGCTCGAACGCCGTGGCGCGGCCAGTTGGCAAACCGACATGCCAGTTTGCTCGCAGGTGTTGCTCAACTGAAGCTGCCGCACAGGCCAAGCCGGAACGGGTGAAGCCGCGTGCGGCCAAACGACGGCGCGAAGCCCCGCCAGTTGTTTAGCAAGCAAGAAAAAATCGTGCGCGCCAAACTCGTCAAACAACAGCAGCGGCAGATTGCGGCGCGCTTAAGGTAGTGCCATTGGGTTCTAAGCGGTAATCCCTTCGGGCAAAGGAGCGTCAGGATTGCGCGACTCATCGTACAAGACATCCCCTTGTTTCATCACCAGCCTTCCGAGGGGCTTGAATTGGGGACTACCGTCGGAATTCTTACCCGTAAACATCAAATGTTCGAGGGTTCTGGGCGAAATGCCATTTGGTTTATGGGCCAGCAAGCCCGTCAGGGAATCCAAACCGTCCTCGATAGTCGCACATGTATCACGGGCCTCCATTTTCCTTGCCGGCCCAATTCTCAGATGCGCCGCTTGGTAAGTCTTGGCAATGAAGCTCGAGCATGTCGCTCCGTTCTGCTTCTTCTTCCAGTGTGTGCCAGGCGAATTTTCTGCCCACTTCGGATTTGCTTCGAATGCGTCACGTGCAAAGCTGACTGTGGCCTCCTTCGCCTTCTCATCGAACTTTATGAAGTCGCCAGTCGGCTTTGTCATCTGGCTCAATTCCGGAACGCTGTAAGGGACCTTTCCTTCATCGGCCCAGCGCCTGCCGATCTGGGCAGCCACGTCTCCCAGATGCGCGTCAGTGGGGCGATAGACCCAGTACGTTCCTGCCTGGAGTGCTGTCGGTTGGACAGACAAGATGTTCGTTGTCCCAAATCCGCCCCTTGCATCCACGACCTGTGGCTCCCCCCATTCCGCGCGCCTCTGTATTTCCGGGATTCTTGGGGTTCTTTGCCCACATCAAGACATGGGCAGTCCTGAAGTCCCCGAAATTTTCGGGAGATGGGATGCCGTTTAGCTTGGGCCGCATCTGTATTTCTTCAGTTCTTATACTAAGTTCCGTTGGACTCTCATAACGCAGGAGCACGTCTCCCGGAAGCATGTCAGCCGTGGTAAGTGACTTTGACAGCAGTTGCTTTTCAAGCTTTGCATGTGCCGTAATCGCGGCAGGTCCTTTCTAATCGCCTTGCCAGCTGCCGTGTCCTGGAATGGCTGCGAAGGAATTGTTGATTTCGGTGATGCGGGTGCTGACGAAGCCTTAGCTTTATCACGCTGGCTGCTCTGAACATCTTGAACTGAATTTACTCTTGATGCACCAAAAGATTGAGATCGGTTAAGCACGCGTTATCCCTAAATAAAATAACTGAGTGGATTATGCGGCCGTTTAGTTCCATATCATTAACACAAGTTTTCAACTCGTTGATCTATAAGGGATTTATTTAAGAAATATTTCTTTTCTCGAAAAATTTTCCTATAAAAATCAAGTATTCATAAAAGTCACAAAGATGTGTATAACCCTATGGGCTAGGGTGAGGGAGTTTGCCAAGGCCGCTTCTCTTGCGCCCCCCTCACCCCAACCCTCTCCCGCCTGCGGGCTAACCTATGCACACAAGTTTGCAATACTTTGTATTGGTCGCGGGCGGGTTCTTGGGTTCAATTTGTCTATTCATTTTCCCCGTCATTCCCGCTAAGGCGGGAATCCATATGGCGTTTGCTCGATTTGCCGGCCAATGGATTCCCGCCTTCACGGGAATGACGGGTAACTTTTTGAGAAAATTTACCCCAAACACCCGCAGGCGAAAACAGGTTGCAAACTTGTGTGCATAGGTTAGCCCGCAGGCGGGAGAGGGAGCATTCATGGCATTGCAAAGATGTGTAGATAATCCATCCTCCGATCTGCGCGCAAGTGTGTCTCCGATGCTGACACATCGGAGACGCAAGCCACATTCATCGTACGCCACGCCGCCAGTAACCCACCCCCATCAAGATAGCCGCGAATGCCAGCAATGCCAGTGTACCGATCGTTTTTTGCGCCGGTGTCAAGGTGGACAGCGACTGCATCTCAAATCCAGCGACCTGTTCCGCTTGCCCTTTGGTTTTTACCGGGTTAACGGGTTGCGCTGGCTTGGCCGCCGGTTTCGCCGGGGCTGCCGCAGGTGCCGCAGTCGGTCCAGGCGAGGCAGCATTCTGAACACTTGACGCAGCGCTTTGCGCAGCAAGCTGCGGCGCCTGGCGCAATGTGGCACGGCTGCACGCATCGGCACTACAAGCCACGCTGGCATCAGCGATTGCACGCGTGTTTTCTTGCTGCAAACGTTTGCGCACCGCTTCCGGCGGTTGCCAATAGCCGCGTTCGATTGCGCTCAGCATGCGGTCGGTAATGGACTGAAAAGCCTTCAAATTTCCACTTTGAACAAAGCGTTCCCGCACATGCAAACCGTGGCGATCGGCGACGTAGGTGTCGTACATGCGCTGCCATTTGCTCGCATCGACGACGTCAGGCACAGTCACTTGCCACGCCCATAAATAATCGACGGTACGATTGATGAAGCGCGTACCTGCATAACCTTCGCGCAGCATGCTATCCACCCAGCGCGGATTCAGGTAACGGCTTTGCAGTTCTTGTCCCATGTATTTTTCCAGCGTGGCATGGCGCGGATGGCGCGGATTGGAAAGGTCGGCCACCATGACTTCGGGTGTTTTGCCGTCCACACTGCGAATCGCCAGCGCAGTGCCGCCCAGGTATTGGAAGAAATCGTCGTTGTCGAGTGTGGCGAAGAGATTGCTCGAACGGCTGTGCAAGGCGATTTTGCTGCCGGACAGCGCCTGCCTGAATACGTCCCGGCGCAGGTCGGCATTCATTTGCCCTGTCGCGGAATCACCGCCCCAGTTACCCTGACCAAAAGGATGACTCATGCGATTGATGAACACATCGGCGACTTGCTGCTCGTTTTGCCATACGTTGGAGAGTGGGATCAGCTTCTCGATATTGGTTCCGTAGGCGCCGAATGGAAGGCCGAAGATGCGTGTACTGGCCAGCCGCTGCGCCTCCTGTGCCGACAAGCCGCGCTGCTCCAGATGGATAGCCAGCTTGCGCGTATGCGCCTGCAATGGGTTGTCGCTATCGTCCTGACGCTGGGCGAGTTGCGCGGCATCGTCCAGCAGTTTGAGCAGATTGGCGAACAGGTCGCGGAACAGGCCGGACGAGACCATCGTCACATCGACGCGCGGCCGTCCGAGTTCGCGGCGGGAAATCGCTTCCACGCCGGTCACGCGGCCGCGAGCGTCCCAGGTCGGCCGCACGCCGAGCAGCGCCAGCACTTGCGCCTCCATGATGCCTTCATGGCGCGATGTTTCCACGCCCCACAGATTGATGGTCAATTTGTCGGGATAGGCGCGGTTGCGAGCGCGATAATCCTCCACCAGTTGTTGCGCGAGTTTGGCGCCTTGTTCATAGGTGGTGCGGCTGGGGATGCGTGATGGATCGAGCCCGAAAAAATTGCGGCCGGTAGGCAGCGCGGCAGGATTGCGCACCAGGTCAGCGCTGGGCCCGGTTGGAATATAGCGGCCGGCCAGCGCCTGCATCAAGCGCGTCAATTCCATATCGGCGCTGAGGCGGATGTCCGCTTCCAGTTGCTGCACACGCGCCGCTTGCTGTTGCGGATTGAGGTCTTTTTCCAGACTCACCACCGCGCGCGCCGTGGCTTGCTGCATGGCCGGATCGGGGGCGACGCCGAAGGTATGCAAACCGAACGGCGTGAGCTTGGCGGCGACGGTGTCAAGGTACTCTTCCAGCGCTTCCATGTCGGCTTCGCTGGCGAGTTTCTTGCGGCCCATGTCTTTCAGTACTCCGCTTTTTAACGCCAGGCGGTTAAGCGCGGTCAGATGGTTGCGTGCCAGCAGCGGACTTTTCTGCTCGGCGACGCGGTAGTCGTTCAGCAGCGCACCCAGTTCGCGCAGGTCGGGGTTGAGACCAGCCACATCGAACGGCGGCGTCATGTGATCGATGATGGTCGCCATGCCGCGCCGCTTGGCCTGCAAACCTTCGCCCACGTCATCCATCACGTAGGGATAAATATTCGGCATGGCGCCGATCAATGCTTCGGTCGGATCGGCATCGGACAGACCGGCTTCCTTACCGGTCAGCCATTCCTGCGTGCCGTGCGTGCCAAGATGAATCACCGCATGTGCCTTGTAACCTTGCTGCAACCAGAGGTAGAACGCGATGTACTCATGGCTGGGCGGCAGCGTTACATCGTTATGCAGTTTTTCCAGATTCTGTTCCCAGGCGCGTGTCGGTTGCGGCGCCAGCAGCAGATTGCCGTAGCGCCGCGCCGGGAACACGAATTGTGCCTGTCCCTCTGCGTTGCGCCATAGCGTCGGCGCCTGTTCCGGCGCCCCCCAGGCTTTCTCGATGGCGTTGCGCAAAGCGGCGGGCATTTGCGCGTACCAGCGCCGATAGTCGGCCAGCGGCACCAGCAGCGTTTCGCCACTGGCGGCCAACTGCGCCAGCCCTGCGCGGTAATCCTGCTGTCCTTTGCCTGCGTAATTGCCCCAGCGCTGAATATCGGCTTGCAGCGCCTGCTTGTCGGCCGGCAGCGGCAAACCGGTACCGGTGCTGCGATAACCTTCCGCCGTGAGCCGTTGCGTAATTTGCCACAGGCTTTCCGGCAGCACATTCAGATAGGCTGCGCCGATGGTTTCGGAACCGTGCGGATAGTTGTAGTACAGCATGGCCACGCGTTTATCGGCATTGGCCGTGCGGCGCAACGCCAGCCAGGCATCGACGCGTGCCGTCAAGCGCTCGATGCGTTCGGCGATCGGCTGCTCTTCGACATAGGCCAGGCCCGTTTGCGCATCGGTCATGCGTTCGCGGCTGGCGACCACGGTCGGCTGGATCAGACCGGCCAGTTCGGCTCCGGCCAGTTGCCAGGTCCGTTCGATGATATCCAGCCCGACCTTCGAGGCTTGCCACTGCGCGGCTGATTGCTGACTGAGGGTGATGGCATTGATGGCCGGCACGCCGATCTTGTCGAGTATGGCGCCGGTGGCGGCGGTGCCGCCCACTTTCATGCCGAGCGCGACGATCAGATCGACACGCGACTTGCCTGCTTCGTCGAGAAAGTGGCGCAACGGCACTTCATACGGATAGCCAAAAGCAGGTAGCACGTTGTAACCGGCCTGTTCGAGCCGTGCGACGATGGCTGCCAGCGGCAGCGTCTGCCCGGAGACCAGGTTGGCGCGATAGAACATGACGCCGACCCATGGCGCACCCGGACGATGCTGTGCGTAGCCGCGCAGATAGTGCGCAAAGTTGTCCGTCGTGCGCTTGCTGCTCACATCGTAGAGGCCGGTCTCCGGCATCGCCTGGACCGGGCCGTACTGCATGCCGGCGTCGAATTGCGTGTGCAGCAAGTAACGCAACAGGTTGGTCATGTTATCGACCCCGCCGGCGCGATAGTAATCCTGCAGGGCACGGTCCTCGCGCATGCCGAGCGCACGCAGCGCTTCGTCGACGGTACTGCCCACGGCAAATACAGGGCGCCTGGCTTGCTGCAATGCCTGCAATTCAGGCGTGATGGATTGCACCAATTGCTGCCCCAGTACATTCACTACCGCGACATCGGCGCTGCGCAATGCGGCACGGTCGGCAGGCATCATGCCGTTGGCGGGAATGATGCGCACCGCGACGTCGAGCGCTTGCAGCTGCGTTTGCAAAGTGCGCACTGCCAGCACGGCCGGACGCGATTCGACATCGCCCAGCAACAAGGCCAGCGTACGTTGCGCGGCATGCGCGCCCCCCATCAGGAACCATAACAGCAGGGGAAGTGCCCATAGAGGAACAGACTTATTCCGGAACATAAACAACCTTTCCATCGGGCAGTTGATAAGCGGTACCAAGACGCTTTCCGGCACCGGACAGCGGTTTATCGCTGACGCGGCTGACCTTGATTTCCGCGCCTTTTTTGGTCAGAACGTCGACCCGGCCGTCGGCGCCTTTTTTTGCGATCGTGACTTCGGATTTCGGGTCCAGCAAATCCAGCATGTTCAATGCGGAAAACAGCGCCAGCATCATTGCGACAATGAACACGATACTGGCGTCGAACAGGTTGGCGACACCGGCGAGCGGGTCATCGTCCGCGTTGTGGCCGGGTCCGCTGAAGCGGCGGCGGTTCAGATAACGCATATCACGCTCCTGCAGGTGTGGTGTGGGGATGGGTGCTGTCATGCGCAACGCCGGTTGTTGCATGACGTGCCAGCAGCGTCTCGGCGACATAAGCAATATCGGTCATGTCAATGCGCAGCCAGTATTCGCGCGCCAGCGTCAACAGATAGGCGGTCACGCTGCACGCCAGCCCGACCACCGTGGCGGTGAAGGCAGTCGTCATGCTCTCGGCCATTTTCGGCAAATTGCCCTGCGCCAGACCAGACAGCGAAATACCCATCGGGATCAGCGTGCCCATCAGGCCCATTGCCGGCCCGACCCGCACCACGAAGCGCACCCTGTCAAGACGCCGCAGCCCATCGGCATCGGCCTTTTGCACGATGCGCTCCAGGCGTGCATCCAGCGCGGGCTGGCCATCCGATGCGGCAACCACGGCCGCCATCTGCGCTTGCGCCGCTACCAGCAGCGGACGGATGCCGCGCCGCCGTTCGCGCCACTCGCCGACAAATCCGCCGAGGCAGATCATCAGATACAACACCAGCCCGGTCAGCGCCAGCAGTACCGGCAAATACATAATCGTTGAGATCGAATACAGTAGTGTCTCGATGGCGTGCACCGCCACATCGGCAGAGAAATCAGGCATCGGTGTTCCTTTAATCATTTGGGAGTTGCAGTTGGGGGGATATGGCATCGCCGTAGGCGAGTAGTCACGCAAAAGAAATTGCGCTTGTTTTTGTAGGAGCGGGCCATGCCCGCGATTGGCGTTAGCGTGTACAGACGGTCGCGGGCATGGCCCGCTCCTACAAAAAATATCGCGCAGAAATTACAATGACAATGAATTCTGTTCGGTTACTTAGAACGACACTCTCAGGCTGACCCGAAACGTGCGCGGTTCCAACGGGTGAACCAAGCGGCCGTCAATCCCGCCATTGCACGTACCACTGGCCTGTTCGTTGCGCGTGCAAGCGCCGCCCCAGTATTCGATGTCATTCGCCGGGCGATCAAACAGGTTGAGCACGTCAAAACTCAGTTGCATCTTCGGTTCGATGCGATAGCCCAGCTTGAGGTTGGTGGTCCAGAACGGCGACGATTTTTCCTGACCGGTTTCTTCCAGCGCATAGGCGCCCAGATAACGCATCCGTAGTCCGCCAAACCACTTTCCGCCATTGTCGGCGGTGATGCCGAGCGAAGCGGTAAGCGGAATCGCATTCGGTACATACGTGCCGCCATTGCCGTCCACCGGCTCCTTGAAGCGGGCTTTGGACCAGGCAATATCGCCGTCGATGATCAGCCAGTCATTGGGGGTAATGTAGTTGGACCATTCCACACCATGCCGAACCGATGCACCGCGCGCTTCGGTGACGCCTTCATCGCCGACAAATACCAATTCCGATCCCAATTCCATGCGCCAGAACGACAGGCTGCTGCTCCAGCCCGAAAGAGGCTTGGTACGCATGCCGATTTCCGAACCTTTGGCTTTGGAAAACAAGGCCAGTTTTTCTGTCGCCGCACCATCGACCGGATTGACCACGCTCGTCGCGCCGCGCACATCATTGCTGTGAAAACCGTAACCCGTGTTGGCATAGAACTCCGTGTTGGCCTGTTCGCCAAAGGGTCCGAAGACGACACTGAGTTTGGGACTGGTCTGACTGGCGCTGACACTGCCGCCATTGCGCATGTTGAACTGGCCGCCAGTCGCGGCAGCATTTGCCTTGATGTAGTCCTGACGCATGCCGACGATGCTGCGCAACCAGGGATTCCATTGGCTGCGCGCTTCTGCAAACAGGCCGGTTGCGGTTTCAGTAATGCTGTCCTGACGTACGGTGTCGGTACGCACACGATTGACTGTGTTGTACAGGCCGACGTTGTCAATTCTGTCTTGACGCACCTGCAGACCGACGGTTAACTCCGTATTTTTCAGGTCCGGTCCGAAGAACCAGGAGTGGTTTGTCTGACCACCCCAGGTCGTGCGCTGATCGGCTTGTTCGTGTTGATCCCCTTGCACGCCATTGATAAAGCCGGACGGTGTGGAAAATAAATTGAGGCCGTAATCGATGACATAAGCGCTGAGCTTGCTGGCGCCGACAGCGTCTGTTTTGGCCCACTCGCCCGACAGGCTGTAGCGGTGGGTCTTGCCGCCATCGTCAGGGGACAGCGCGCCAAAGCGCCCGATTTCCCCACTGGTGATGGCGCGCTCCGGCACATGCTCGGTGGCTTTCCACTCGGCTTGGTAGGCCATCGCGGTGATGGCGAAACCATTGGCCGCATTTCCTTTGGACAAGCGTAGGACTGCATTGATTTTGCGAAGATTTTCCGGCTGATCCCAAGGACCATCATTGCCGGCTGCCTCCACACTGCCCAACACCTGGAAACCATTGATTTCGCCGCTACCAGCGCCAAGGAAACGGCGGAATCGATTAGCGCCCAACGTGACATTGGCAAACGAGGCCTTCAGTTGGCGCTGGTAGTCGATGCGTGCAGAACCGGTGGTGGCAAAATCGCCATCATCGGCGGCATAAACGCCTTTCCGGTATTTAATGCTGGAAACCAGTTCCGGGATCAGGAAATTGAGGTCCATATAGCCTTGACCGTGAGCATGACTCGCCACGTTCACCGGCATGCCCATCAACGTCGTCGCGAAATCGCTGCCGTGATCGAGGTTAAACCCGCGCAAAAAATATTGGTTGGCTTTGCCGTCACCGGAGTGCTGGGTGACGATCATGCCAGGCACCGTTTCCATGACTTCTGCCGGGCGCAGCAAAGGGCGATTGGCGAGTTGTTTGGCGGTGACCGTGCCTTCGGTGGCGGAGTCCGCCACGCCGACCAAGCTATTGCTGGCACCATTGACAACCACTTCTTGCAACGTGGGAATGCCGGCTGCATTGGCCAGGCTGACGCCAGCCAGAAGAGAGACTAACAGTGAAGATTGCAAATGAAGAATGCGCATTATTTTTTCCTGAGATCAGATCGAAGACAGGGGCATTACGCGAAAAAAAGGAACCGCCGTTTGCATGCGCTTACGAAATATCAACTTCCAATAACGACTGCGGACGACGATGCAAACCGGTGCAGTACACGTGCATAGGCAATGCTCGCGATGAGCGAAATCAATTGGAAACAGTCAATAGGTACCGAAATCAAACGGACAAAACCACTCCCCGGGCTTTGCACCATTAGCTAAATGCGCCTGGCCGGTATTCTGGCTCGCCGTCATCCTCTTCTGTCCTTGCCTTCCCATGCTTTGCACAGTGGCGTTTGGACAAATTCGTCAGGCTTACAGCAGCGGGGGCTGCGCCGGGCTGGCAAGAAATGCGATCTCTTGTGTCACCGGCTTCCCGTTTCACCCTCCGGCAGACAAGCAGGAGGGCACCATTCGCATAATTGGCAGATTCTACATTGATTGTTTTCATCCATCAATTCAGGATGGACGTGTTCCAAGGGGATTGCATGAAGCCACTCCATAGTCCACACCGCCACTCCCCACTGTTTTTTGCAGGTCGTGGCAATAGCGTCATAGCCGCAAGTCAAGGTACTGCAAGCCGGATGCAATCCCCCCTTGCTACCGTCATGAACTTGTCTACAGACAGTGAGTCATATTTTAATTTGACTATCCGCAATCAGTTCGCTTTCGGTTCGAGGGCAAAATCATCCAAGAGATGCCTGTATCGGCCATCGTGAGACCCGGTATGCTGCCCAACAGACAGGAGGGCTTGCCGATGACCCTGAACAAGGTTGCCGGGGAACAGCTAGACACGGTCCTGACGCACTATAGGCTCGATATACCGACCTGCCTGCGCCTGGCATCACAACTGGCGCACACCTTGGCTGACCTGCATGCCGTACGCCTCATCCACCACGATTTGCACCCCGCCAATGTGATCGTGAGCATGGACCATGGGCAGCTTGGCCTGCTCGACTTGCGCATCGCCAGTGCCGACGACCGGCAAACCACCCCGCAGCAGAATCCGGCGGCTGCGGATTGGGCATATTTCTCCCCCGAGCAAACCGGGCGCATGAATCGCCCTGTCGATTACCGAGCGGATTTTTATTCGCTGGGCATGCTGTTTTATCGCATGCTTGCCGGGCAGTTGCCGTTTCAGGGGAATGATCCATTGGAATGGGTGCATTGCCATGTCGCCCGTCTCCCGCAGCCGTTGCGCGACATTGACCCTACCGTGCCGCAGCCCGTCTCGGACATCGTCATGCGATTGCTCGCCAAGCTGCCGGAGGACCGCTACCAAAGCGCGCGCGGCTTGCAGGCCGATCTCGATCGCTGCCTGACGCAATGGCAGGCAGGCAGACGCATCGAGCCGTTCCCGCTCGGCACGCAAGATGTGCCCGATCACATCCAGATTCCGCACAAGCTGTACGGCCGCGAGAAGGAAATAGCGCAGCTTCTCGCCGCCTTCGACCGCATGGCAGCGAGCGGCCAAGCGGCGATGGTGACGGTGTCAGGTTATTCCGGCATCGGCAAGTCCGCGCTCGTGGGTGAATTGCATCAACCGATCCTCAAAAAACACGGTTACTTCATTTCCGGCAAGTTCGACCAGTACCAGCGCGATAGTCCTTACGTCCCCCTGACACAGGCGTTTCGCGAACTGGTGCAGCAGTTGCTGGCCGAAAGCGAAGCGCGTATCAGCGACTGGCGGCAACAGATCCAGACCGCGCTCGGCATCAACGGTCAGTTGATCGTCGATGTGCTGCCGCAGGTCGAACTTATCATCGGCAAGCAAGCGCCGGTGCCGTCGCTGCCGCCGACCGAGGCGCAAAACCGCTTTCACATGGCATTCCGGAATTTCATGGCGGTGTTCACCCGCAAAGAACACCCATTGGTGCTGTTCCTTGATGATCTGCAGTGGATCGATGCCGCAAGCCTCAAACTCGTTGAGTACCTGCTCACCCACGCCGACATCCGCTACCTGCTGCTCATTGGCGCTTACCGCGACAACGAGGTGAGCCCGGCACACCCGCTGCGAGTCGGCTTCGAGGCGATCCGGCATGGCGGTGTGCCGGTGACGAACCTCGAACTCGCGCCGCTGTCGGTCACGTCTCTGAACCGGCTGGTGGCTGACGTGCTCCATGCGCAAACCGAGTCCTGCCAACCGCTGACGCGCCAGATATTTGAAAGAACCGGTGGCAACCCGTTCTTCTTCACCCAGTTCCTGAGTTCACTACGGGAAGAAGGTTTGTTGCAGCATGATGCCAACCACCGGGGCTGGCGGTGGGACCTCGACAGCATCGCGACCAAGGACTTCGCCGACAATGTGGTCGACTTGGTGGTGAGCAAGTTGCGGCGGCTTCCTGCTGACACCCAACATGTACTGCAGCGCGCCGCTTGCCTTGGCAACAAGTTCGAGCTGCGGCGTCTGGCGCTGATCTGCGGACAGGCCGAGGTGGAGCAATCCCTCGCGCCGGCGATCCATGAAGGCTTGATCGTATGCGCCAACGGCACCGGCAAGTTCCTGCACGACCGCATCCAGCAGGCCGCCTACTCACTGCTGCCACAAGAACATCGCAGCCAGCTCCACCTGCACATCGGCCGCGTACTCGTAGCGAATCTGACGGCCGACGAACTGGCCGAGTCGCTATTCGATGTCGCGAGCCAGCTCAACCGGGGGGCCGCCCTGCTGCTTGATCGAGATGAGAAAGCGCAGGTGGCGCAGATCAATCTGCGCGCCGGGACAAAGGCCAAGGGAGCGGCGGCTTACGTGTCGGCGCGTGTCTATCTCGCCGCCGGCATGGCCATGCTGGAGGAAAGCGACTGGGCCGATCGCTATGAACTCATGCACCAGCTGTGGCTGGAGCGCGCCGAATGTGAATTCCTGAGCGGTGATTTCGAGAGTGCCGAACAGCTCATCGTCAAGTTGCTGCAGCACAGCGTCTCGAAAAGCGACCAGGCTCTGGCCTATCGCCTGAAAGTCGTGCTGCATGTCATGAAATCGGAGAACCAGCAGGCGGTCGCCAGCGCGCTGGCCTGCTTGCACCTGTTCGGCATCGACATGCCGGCGCACCCCAGCTGGGAGCAGGTCGAGGTCGAATACGCGAAGATCTGGCAGAACTTGGGCGAGCGCTCCATCGAGAGCCTGATCGATCTGCCGCTGATGACCGACCCGGACATGCTGGCCACCATGGACGTGTGCGCGGTGTTAATCCCCCCTGCAGCCTTTACCGACACCAATTTGCAGTACTTATCCACTTGCCACATGGTGAACTTGATCCTGAAGCACGGAACGAGCGGCGCTTCCGCTTACGGCTACGGCTGTTTCGGCGCAATTCTCGGGCCTGCCTTCCAGCGTTATGCCGAGGGGTATCGCTTTGCCAAGCTTGCCTGCGACCTGGTCGAGAAACACGGCTACGCTGCCTATCAGGCAAAGGTCTATCTCTCGACGGGAATCGTTGCCTTATGGACGCAGCCGGTCGCCAGCGTGATCGAAGTTCTCCGGACGGCTTTTCGTACCGGCGGCGAAACCGGTGATCTAGCCACTGCTTGCGATAGCTGCTTTTTCACAGTTGCAGAGAGCCTCATTCGAGGCGACCGCTTGGACACGATATGGCCTGAATCGGAGAAAAACCTGGAGTTTGTACGAAAAGCCAGGTTTCGCGACGTAGCGGACATCATTGTGAGTCAGCAACGTTTCATCGCAAGCTTGCGGGGCCAGACCGCAAACCCTTCCGCGGCAGACGGAGCCGCCTTCGACGAAGCGACATTCGAGGCGCAACTGAGCGGCAACCGGATGCCCGCGCTGGCCGGCTGGTACTGGACCCTCAAGATGCAGGCACGGTTCCTGTCCGGCGACTACCAGGCGGCCCTCGCGGCCTTCCAACAGGCAGCGCCGCTAGTGCCGACATTTAGCCACAATACCAAGATGCTGGACTACGTCTACTACACTGCGCTCACAGGGGCGGCGGGTTATGAGACGGTTTGCGCCGAAGAGCAGCGCGCATGGCGCGAACGCTTGATGGCGCTGCAAGCGCAACTGCGCGAGTGGGCCGAAAACTATCCGCCGACCTTCCGCGACAAGTACGCGCTGGTGTCGGCAGAGATCGCCCGCCTGGACGGCAACAGCGAGGCGGCGATGCGACTTTATGAGGAAGCAATTCGTTGCGCCCATGCGAACGGCTTTGTCCAGAACGAGGCCATCGCTTATGAACGCGCCTCGGCGTTTTACCGAAAGCGAGGCATCACTACAAGCGCCGACCTGTACCTGCGAGAGGCGCGAGGCTGTTATGCGCGCTGGGGTGCCGATGGCAAGGTCCAACAACTCGATGCCCGTTATCCGCAACTGCAAACTCAGCAGCAGGTGCTTGCTTCCACTACACCATGGAACGGAGTCGCGCAGCTCGATTTACTGTCGGTCGCCAAGGCTACGCAAGCGATTTCGGGCCGGATCGTGCTCGACGAACTGGCCGACACCTTGATGCGCATCGTGATCGAAAATGTCGGTGCGCAGAGCGGTTATTTGCTCCTTGTTCGCCAGGCCCAGTTGTCTCTGGTGGCCGAGACCCATGTTGCACAGCAGGATGTGCGCGTCCAACTACGACACGAGCCCGACCTTCCTGCATCGGCGTTGCCGGAATCGATCTTGAACTATGTTCGGCGCAGCCAGGAAAAAGTCCTTCTGGCAGATGCGACCGCACCGCACCCGTTTGCCGGCGATCCCTACTTTACCCAGCGGCAGCCGAAATCGCTGTTCTGTCTGCCGATCATCCGGCAAGCGACCTTGATCGGGTTACTGTATCTGGAAAACAATCTCGTCACGCATGCGTTCACCCCGGACCGGGTGGCGGTGATGGAACTGTTGGCTTCCCAAGCCGCCATTTCATTGGAGAACGCCCAGCTCTATAGCGACCTCCAGCAGGAAAATGCCGAACGCAAGCGGGCCGAGGAAGCATTGCGGGAGCGGGAAGCCCGCATCCGACGCCTGGTGGAATCCAACATCATCGGCATCGGCTTCTCGGATCTGAACGGCGGCGTCCTCGATGCGAACGAGGCCTATCTTCAGATCGTGGGCTACTCGCGGCAAGACCTGCTGTCCGGCAAGATCCGTTCGCTTACTGCGCCGGAATACAGTGCCACCGATATTCGTGGTGTTGAAAAAATCATGAAGACCGGTGCCATTACCCCTTTTGAAAGCGAGTTCATTCGCAAAGATGGCAGTCGTGTCCCGGTAATGGTCGGTGTCGCCTTGCTGGAAGGTTCGCCAAAGCAGGCTATCTCTTTCGTGCTCGACCTGACTGAGCTCAAGCGCGCAGAAGAAGCGCTGCGCAAAGCGCACGAGGAGCTGGAAAGACGCGTGCAGGAACGCACCAGCGAACTGCAACAGAGTAATCGGCAACTGGAGTCCGAGGTGATGGAGCGCAAGCGGGCCGAGGTGGTTCTTGCGCAACGCTCGCAGGAATTGGCGCGCTCCAATGCCGAACTGGAACAAATGGCTTACGTTGCTTCGCACGATCTGCAAGAGCCGCTACGTATGGTGGCAAGTTACATGGAACTGCTGGAGCGACAGTACGCAGACCAGCTCGATGCCAATGCGCATGAATTCATCGGGTTCGCCGTTGAGGGTGCCAAGCGGATGAAAGCCCTGATTCAGGATTTGCTGGCCTATTCGCGCGTGGGAACCCAGGCGAAACCATTCCAGCCGATTAACTGTACGGCAGCGGCGAAAATGGCGATGCGCTCTGTGCACTTGGCGATTGCCGAAAGTGGCGCGCACATCAGATGCGACCCCTTGCCTACCGTCATGGGGGATGCGGGGCAAATGACGCAATTGTTCCAGAACCTGATCGCCAATGCCATCAAGTTCCGGCGCGATCAGCCCCCGGAAATTTATATTCATGCTGAACCTGAAGACGGTTTCTGGCGTCTTTCCGTACAAGACAATGGCATCGGCATCGCGCCGGAATATTTCGAGCGCATTTTTGTGATGTTTCAGCGTCTGCACAACCGTGGCCGCTACCCCGGCACCGGCATCGGTTTGGCACTTTGCAAGAAAATCGTGGAGCACCACGGCGGACGGATCTGGGTGGAGTCATCACTCGGAGGAGGATCTACTTTTATCTTTACCCTTCCTCAAAATGCAAATACCAGGAGCCTCGACGCCCCTTACCTGCAGGCGCAAGAAGAGTGAAAGAGTAAAGATGTTTGCCAAGACAATGGGAGCAAGCAAATGCGTTACGAACCATCATCCTCATCCAGACCAGACCGATCTCAAGGATATGTTGCGGATAAGCCTTCACAATGGCGGACGCATTATTCGCTGATTATTCTAATGATCGTCGTTATGTGCAATGCGATTGATCGTCAACTAATAGGTGCGGTTCTCGAACCCATAAAAAAAGAGTTTCTCGCCACCGACACGCAGATGTGCTTGCTTGCAGGACTCTGGTTTGCTTTCTTTTATGCGGCCGGCTCCATTCCAATCGCGCGGTTGGCGGATAAAGGTAACCGCCGCAACGTACTTGCTGTTTGCTGTGCCCTATGGAGTTTCATGACGACTTTTTGCGGCTTGGCAGTTAACTATTGGCAGCTGGTTCTTGCCAGAACGGGGGTCGCAGTAGGCGAGGCAGGAAGTACGCCCGCCTCGCTATCGATGATTGCCGATTATTACCCTAGGGAGCAGCGCCCCTTGGCTATGAGCGTGCTTACGGCTGGCTCTTTCGTCGCCGCGCTGTTTGCGATAGCGGGAGGCGCGTGGATTGCGCAGCAATATGGTTGGAGGATGGCATTCTTTATGGCCGGGCTGCCTGGAATCGTTCTGGCCTTGCTCATGTGGACGACGGTACCCGAGCCGCGTCGGGGAGCATGGGATACCCCGGCCGTCTATATCCAGGTGCCACTGCTGCAAACCTTACGCGGGATATTATCCTCGGCCGCGTTCAGGTACCTCATGCTTGCGAATGGTTTCGCCACTTTTTGGTTGATGGGCATGACCACATGGAACATCAGTTTCCTTATACGTAGTCATGATATGACGCTCAAACAGGCAGGCCTGCTGACAGGCACGTTCCTGCCCATCGGCATGATAACGGGCGTTCTACTGAGTGGTTGGTTCTGTACTCGCCTGGTGAAGCGTGACGTGCGATGGCAACTGGGCATTCCATTGATGGGGGTCGGTGTCACGATACCGACATCATTAGCCTATTTTCTCTGGCCAGCCGGCATCGGAATGCAATTGATGGGGGTGGACATGCCCCAGGTAATGATATTTTTCATATTGATGTGCTTCTTTGCCTCATGGATTTATGCCGGCAGCGTGGCGGCATTAAGCAATATCATCTCTGCACACCAGAGGGCAGTCGCCAATGCCGTGTACGTCGTTTTCTATACGGTGCTTGGCTTTGGCATTGGACCGGTTTCGGTAGAAATGTTGAGTGATGCGCTGGCGCAGTCCGCAGGTCAGGAGGGGCTGCGTTATGCGCTTGCCGTATTGACGGTCGCCATGGTTGTCTCCATGTTCTTTTATGCGAAAACGCTCAAGCCCTATCTTGAAGCGAATAAATAGGTGCAAGTTACAAAATGTTCGAGAACCAATTTCTTCGTGCTGCAAAACGAATTTTTTTCATCTCGGTAGCAGTATGGAGTCATGCAGGTTTCGCTCATCTACATAAGCTCGAACCGGACGAGGTGGATTAACGCTATGGTTGCTCACTATCACCTACTTGAGCGCATTTGCACGACTGCCGGTTCGCATTTGTACCGTGCTCGGTCCGTCAACGACGGCACCCCAGCGCTCGTAAAAACGCTCAACGCCAAGGATATTCTGCCGCAGCACTTCTCCCGTTTCCAGCGCGAGTACGACGCGCTCCAGTCGAACGATATTCCCGGCGTCATTCAACCAATCGCGCTCCTTAGCGACGAGGGGCAGCCCATCATGGCGCTGGAAGACTGCGCCGGAGAACCGTTCGACACCTTTCTGAACCAGCACACGCTGGCGGTGCCGACCTGCCTTCGCCTGGGCAGTGGCCTCGCCCGCATCCTGGCCGGCTTGCATGCCGCCCATCTCATTCATCGCGACCTCCGCCCAGTCAATTTCATGCTGGACGTGCAGCACAATCAACTGTGCCTGCTGGACCTGAGCCTGGCGATCGTCGATACGCAGGACGTAAGCGTGCCCGACCACGCATTGCCGGGCGATTGGGCTTATGTGTCGCCCGAGCAGACCGGGCGCATGAATCGTCCGGTCGATTACCGGACCGATTTCTATTCGCTGGGGATCATGCTGTACCGGATGCTGACCGGGCAATTGCCGTTTCAGGGCAGCGACCCATTGGAATGGATGCATTGCCACATCGCGCGCAGTCCGCCGCCGCCGCGCGACATCACGCCCGACATTCCTGAAGCCGCCTCGGACATCGTGCTCAAACTGCTTGCCAAGCTGCCGGAAGAGCGTTACCAAAGCGCGCACGGTGTGCAAGCCGATCTCGAGCGCTGTCTGGCGCAATGGCAGGCATGCGGTCGCATCGAGCCTTTTCCGCTCGGCACGGAAGATGTGTCGGAACGTTTTCACATCCCGCACAAGCTGTACGGGCGGGAGCAGGAAACCGCGACCTTGCTGGCCGCATTCGATCACATGGCGGCGACCGGCGACGCAGCGCTGGTGACCGTGTCCGGGTACTCCGGGATCGGCAAGTCGTCGCTGGTGCACGAACTGCACCAGCCGATCGTGCGCGAGCGCGGCTACTTCATTGCCGGCAAGTTCGATCAGCTCATGCGCGACATCCCCTACGCCACCCTCACGCAGGCGTTTCGCGAGCTGGTGCAGCAACTGCTGGCCGAGAGCGAGGCGCGCATTGCCGACTGGCGGCAACGGATTCAAGCCGCCGTGGGTGCCAATGGTCAATTGATCGTCGATGTGTTGCCGCAAGTCGAACTCATCATCGGCCCGCAGCAGCCGGTGCCGGCGTTGCCGCCGGCCGAGGCGCAAAACCGGTTCCGCCTGGTGTTCCAGCGCTTCATCGCGGTGTTCACGCGCCAGGAACACCCGCTGGCGCTGTTCCTCGACGATGTGCAGTGGGCCGATGTGGCCAGCCTGCAATTCATCGAGCACTTGCTGACCCAGCCGGACACCCGTTACCTGCTGCTGATTGCCGCCTATCGCGACAACGAGGTCAGCGCCGCGCATCCGCTGAGCGCCACCCTGGAAACGATTCGCAACAATGGCGCAGCAGCAGTGATCGACATCCGGCTCGCGCCACTGTCGGTCGAGCATCTCAACCGGCTGGTGGCCGACACGCTGCATACAAAGGCAACAATGTGCGAGCCCCTCACGCGCTTGATCTTCGAGCGCACCGAAGGCAATCCATTCTTCTTTACCCAGTTCCTCGATGCGCTGCACCAGGAGGGGGTGTTGCGGCACGATCCGACAAAGCGGGTCTGGCAGTGGGACCTGACTCAAATCAAGGCCAGGGATTTCGCCGACAATGTGGCTGACCTGATGGCCGCCAAGTTGCGGCGGCTGCCCGCGCCTGCGCAGGAAACGCTGCAACTGGCCGCCTGCCTGGGCAACAAATTCAACCTGCGCGCGCTCGCGCTGGTCAGCCGGCTGGCCGAAGACGAGATGGCGCAGCGCCTGTCGGCGGCGGTCCGTGAAGACTTGATTCTGCTGACCAGCGAGCATGGCAAGTTCCTGCACGACCGGATCCAGCAAGCGGCGTATGCGCTGATTCCCGAAGGGCAAAGGATAGCGCTGCATCTGCAAATTGGCCGCTTGTTATCGGCGAGCACGGCACCGGAGGATGCCGGGGAAAATCTCTTCGAGATCGCGAACCAACTCAACCGCGGCGCGATGTTGATCACCTTGCAGGAGGAGCGGGAACGGGTGGCCCGGTTCAACCTCGTTGCAGGCAAGCGCGCCAAGACGTCGACAGCGTATGCATCGGCGCTGACGTATCTCGTCGCCGGCTGTGCGCTGCTGGCAGAGGACAGTTGGGAGCAGCAGTACCCGCTCACCTTCGCGTTCGAATTACACCGCGCCGAGTGCGAGCTCTTGACCGGTGACTTAGCGACAGCGGAAGAACGGCTCTCGAAGCTCGCGTGCCGCGCCGCCAATCTTGTCGACATGGCCGCCGTCGCCGGCTTGCGCGTGGATCTCTACACCGTCTTGGACCGGAGCGAGCGCAGCGTCGAGGTGTGCCTCGACTATCTTCGGCGCGTCGGTGTGCAGTGGTCGCCGCACCCGACGCAAGACGAGGTACGGCAGGAATACGATCAACTGTGGCGACAGATCGGGAGCCGTGCGATCGAGGACCTGATCGACTTGCCCCCGATGAGCGAGCCGGATTGGCGCGCAACCATCGACGTCCTGGCATTGGCCTTGGTACCAGCCATGCTCACCGACCAGAAGCTGTATTACCGCATGGTGGGTCGGATGGCGAACATCAGCCTGGAGCATGGCAACAGCGACGCCTCGTGCATCGCTTACACCTGGCTCGGCATGATCCTCGGGCCAGGCTTCGGCGACTACCGGGCCGCATTCCGCTTCGGCAAGCTCGGCGTGGACCTGATAGAGCAGCATGGGCTGGACCGCTTCCGGGTCAAGGTTTATGTGTGCTTCGGATCATTGGTTACTTTCTGGACCAAGCATGTGCGCAGCGGTAGTGAGTTGCTGCGGCGCGCCTTTGACCCAGCCAACGAAAGCGGCGACTTCACCTATGCGGGCTATAGCTGCGACTGCCTGGTGACGAACTATCTCGCCTGCGGAGATCCGCTCGTTGAGATACAGCAAGAAGCCGAGAACGGGCTCGCATTCGCGCGGAAAATACAGTTTGGTCTCGTGATCGACATCATCACCGGGCAGCTCAGGCTCATCCGCACGCTGCGGGGCCTGACACCGCATTTCTCATCCTTCAACGATGGCGAATTCGACGAGAGCCGGTTCGAGCAGCACCTCGAGGGGGATCCATCGTTGGCGCTCCCCGCTTGCTGGTATTGGATCCGCAAACTGCAGGCACGTTTCTACGCCGGCGACTACCCATCCGCGATCGAAAGCGCCTTGAAAGCGCAACGGCTGCTCTGGACGTCGCCGTCATTTTTTGAGATGGCCGAGTACCATTTCTATGCGGCGCTTGCGTGGGCCGCACACTACGATGCGGCAGCGGCCGATGAGCGGCCCCAACATCTGACGGCATTGACTGTCCACCACAAACAGCTCGAGATCTGGGCGGAGAACTGCCCCGAAAATTTCCGGAACCGCGCAGCACTGGTCGCCGCCGAGATCGCCCGCCTCGACGGGCGCGACCTCGACGCGATGCGCCTGTATGAAGAGGCGATTCAATCGGCCCGCGAGAACGGCTTCGTGCACAACGAGGGCGTTGCACACGAAACTGCCGCCGGATTTTATCTTGCCCGCGGGGTCACAACCTCCGCCCGCGCCCATTTGGGCGAGGCGCGCAGCTGCTTTGCACGCTGGGGCGCCGACGGCAAGGTCAGACAACTCGAGGCGCGCTATCCGCAACTGCGCGCGCAAGAGGCTGCCCCCCCCGCCGTTGCCTCGGGCGCTGGCATGGCGCAGCTGGATGTGCTGTCGGTCGCCAAAGCGTCGCAAGCGATCTCCGGCCGGATCGTGCTCGATGAGCTGGTCGATACGCTGCTACGCATCGTGCTCGAAAATGCCGGCGCTCAGAGCGGCGCCTTGCTGCTCATCCGAGGCGAAGACCTGGTCCTCGCTGCTGAAGCGAGCGTGGCGCAGCAGACGGTGCAGGTGCAACTGCTCCTCGGGCAGGCGGTGCCGGCATCGTCGTTGCCGGCAGCGATCCTCAATTACGTGCGGCGCAGCCGGGAACCGGTGCTGCTGCCCAATGCCACCGAACCGAACCCGTTTGCCGGCGACCCCTATTTTGCCGGTCACCAGCCGAAGTCGGTGCTGTGCCTGCCGATCGTCCGACAGGCAGCGCTGGTCGGGGTGCTGTATCTGGAAAACACGCTCGTCACGCATGCGTTCACGCCGGCACGCATGAACGTGCTGGAGCTGCTGGCATCCCAGGCGGCGATCTCGCTGGAGAACGCACTGCTCTATACCGACCTGCAGCAAGAGAACAGCGAGCGCAAGCGGGCTGAGGCAACGGTGATAGAGCGGGAAGCCCGCATCCGACGCCTGGTGGAATCCAATATCATCGGCGTTTTTTTCTGGGATCTGAGTGGCGCGATCACCGACGCCAACGATGCGTTCCTTCAGATGGCGGGCTATTCACGACAAGCGCTGCTGTCGGGGAAAATTGATTGGACCAGCATGACGCCGCCGGAATACCACGCTGCCGATGCACAGCGCATTGAAGAGCTCAAGCGGATAGGAAGTCTTCCCCTTTTTGAAAAGGCATTCCTCCGCAAGGACGGCAGTCGCATCCCGATCCTGATGGGTGTCGCACTTTTCGAGGAATCGCAGGAAAATGGGGTGGCGTTCGTGCTCGACCTGACTGAGCGCAAGCAAGCCGAGGCGGAACGGGAAGCGCGGCAAGCGGCCGATGCCGCCAATCGGGCCAAGAGTACCTTCCTGGCCAACATGAGCCATGAACTGCGCACCCCATTGAACGGCATCCTGGGCTATGCGCAGATACTGCAGAGAAACAAGGCGCTGGACGAACAGCAAATCGCGGGACTGAACGTGATCCGGCAAAGCGGCGATCATCTGCTGACCATGATCAACGACATCCTGGATTTCGCCAAGATCGAAGCCGGCAAGTTGGAACTCAGTCCTGGGGCCATCTCGCTGGCCGAGTTCTTGCGCGTCATTGCCGAGATGGTCGGCGTCAGGGCCGCGCAAAAGGGGGTGGACTTTATTCTCGACATGGCGCCGGATTTGCCGGCGATGATCCAGGCGGACGAAAAGCGGTTGCGCCAAGTGCTGCTCAACCTGTTGTCGAATGCGGTCAAGTTCACCGACCGCGGTCAGGTAACGCTGCAAGTGCGTTTTACACCGCCGACTCGGCTGCGCTTTGCCGTGCGAGATACTGGCGTGGGCATCAGCGAAGACCAGCTGGACACCATTTTCCAGCCGTTCGAACAAGCCGGCGAGATGCAGCGCCGGCTCGGGGGGACCGGTCTGGGCCTGGCCATCAGCCGCCAGTTCGTGCGCTTGATGAACAGCGAGATCCGGATCGCGAGCCGCATCGGCCAGGGCAGCACGTTCTGGTTCGAACTGGAGGCGCCGATGGTGAAGGCTGAAGCGGCGTCGCTGCCGGCCACATCGATCGTGACCGGCTACACGGGGCCGCGCAAGACCGTATTGGTGGTCGACGATGTGGCCGAGAACCGGGCGGTGGCAATCGACATGCTGCGCCCGCTCGGCTTCACGATCGTCGAGGCGGTGAATGGCTACGAGGGACTGGAAAAAGCCCGGGTCCTGCAGCCGGACTTGATCCTGATGGACATCGTCATGCCGGAGATGGGCGGGCTGGAAGCCATGCGCCGCCTGCGGCAAGGGCCGGCCGGCAAGGAGGTGCCCGTCATCGCGATTTCCGCCAGCGCGTCCGGCGACAACCAGGCGAGCAGTCTCGCGGCTGGCGCGGATGCGTTTCTGCCGAAGCCGGTCGACCTGGAGCGGTTGCTGACGCAGATCGGCGCCCTGTTGAAGCTTACCTGGACGTACGAGTCGCCATCGGGCGGCGCGCCTGAACAGGAGGCGGCCGGGCCGCTGCTGATGCCACCGGCGCAGGAGATGGCGGCACTGCATCGATTAGCCCGGCTGGGCAACATGCACGACATTGGGCAGTGGGCCAGCGAGCTGGCCGGGCGCGACGAGCGCTATCGGCCGTTCGCCAACCAGCTGTGCCAGTTGGCGAAGGGTTACCAGTCCAAAGCCATTCTCAATCTGGTGAAGCAGTACCTGGAAAAGAGCGTCTGAGCAACATTGCGGATGCGGCATGCATTTCCTTTTTCCGGTGTGACGCAAGCCAGCGATGGCAAGCGCATCTTGCCCAATGAAAGAGAAATCATCGAGCTTGCCCTCAAGCGCCCATCAACATGCGTAGCGATTCCTCTCTTGCCGAATATCCTGTTATCGCCAAACAGCAGGATTTCGATCGGCAATCCGGTTCCATCATTGAACGACTGGTATTCAATCATCGGTGGGTGGTCCTCCTTTTTTGCCTGCTTGCAACCGTGATTTTCGGGGTTCGCTCCACGCAACTCCAATTCAAGGGGCTATCTGCCCATGCTTGTTTAGCAGACAAGGGATACGACGCCGACGCTTTTCTGGCGTGGCTTCAGGCGAACGGGATCAAGGCGGTGATCCCGCCGAAAGCCAACAGGAAAGAACAAAGGGAGTGCGATTGGTGGCATTACAAGGAGCGCCATCTGGTCGAGAGCATGTTTGGGAAACTCAAGTATTACCGCCGCCTCGCCATGCGATATGAGAAAAAAGCCCTTCACTTCATTTCATAGAGATGCTGGCATTCGCCGGTGCTTTACTCTGGCTCCGCTGAGGCACAGCAAAACGTCAACAGAGCCTAACGTGCGTTTCGTAACGAAAAAAAAGGCTGGGCAGTCGGTCACTCGGGAGTAGTGTTGCACACTGAAGAAGGAACATTGGCAAAGCAACGGTACTGGCAACTTGTCGTCTCGGTAGCAGGATGGAGGGCATGGCAAAAGCAGACAGGCTATCACTTGTGCAATGACGCCGAGCTGGCTGTGCTGTAGGTTAAGCGCATCTTTGACAACACGATCAAATCCCGCGCTTTGCCCACGCAAATTTCAAGCACTGCAATAGTGGTTCTCGTCCTCGCTTGAACCCACTGTTCATGCGTTTTTTATCTATGCTGGTTTGTACGTTCGTTGGCATCCCGCTGCCTTGCAGCCAGTGTTGTGGGAAGGCCAGCAAAACTTTTTTCAGCATGGCCGCGAAATGCCGAAACCCATCTCTCCATTGACCGACGCCAAGCTTAGCGCGGCCACACCCAGACCTTCACCATGGCGGACGCATTATTCGCTGATGATTTTGGCGCTCACCATCATGTCTTACTCGATCGATCGGCAAATCATAGGGGCGCTGCTCGAACCCATCAAGATCATCTTCACATACGGCTTGACGAATTGCGGCGCCATCAGCTTGACCGTATGGCCCATTGCCGTGATCTCCATGATAGATACTCCTTTCATTGTTCAGGATGAAACCAATCCTAAACTAAACACCTTGATGCCGTTTTGAAAGAGAGCGTCCATTACATTAGAACTAGTCATTCAGCTGTTAGTCCAACTATTCCGTCACCACAAGCTTCTGCAGGCTTTAAATCAACGGGCGATACTGAATCAAGAGGAGAGAAGATGACATTCCATCGGGCAGTCATGGCGATCCTGTTGCTTGCCATCCTCAATACATTTGTGGATGCAGCGGTCACGCCTGAAGAAGCGGCGAGACTCAAGTCTGAACTCACCCCGCTGGGTGCCGAAAAAGCCGGCAACAAAGACGGGACGATTCCGGCTTGGAATGGTGGCTACACCACGGTGTGGCCCGGCTATCGCTCCGGACAACCCAGGCCCGATCCTTTCGAGGCAGAAAGGCCACGCCTGACGATCACGGCGCAGAACATGCAGCAATACGCCGACCAGCTTTCGGATGGGGTGAAAGCGATGCTCCAGCGGTTTCCCTCCTATCGGCTTGACGTCTATCCCACTCATCGCACCGCGGCCGCGCCGCAGTGGGTCTACGACAATACCTTTAAGAACGCCACCCGCGCCAAGCTCGTACCTAACGCATCCATTGGTCCGCAGGTCGAAGGCGCCTATGGCGGCATTCCCTTCCCGATTCCTAAAAATGGGGCGGAAGCGATATGGAACCATTTGCTTGCTTGGCATGGCGAAGCTTTCATCTACGACTTTAGCGTGTATGTCGTAACAGTCAGTGGCAAGCCCATGCTGGCGGCAGCGGCAACCCAGGATTCCCAATACCCGTACTATTATCAGGACGGTACGCTCGACAGCTTTGGCGGGAATTATTGGATGACAAAAATCACTGCCACTGCCCCGCCTTTCAGCGTCGGAGAAAAAACCTTGGGGATTTATGCGGCCGGAAAAAACCTTCAGGCATGGCAATACTTGGTGGGACAGCGCCGGGTACGACGTGCTCCCACCATTGCCTATGACACACCCAACTTTCTCTCTTCCGGTTTCAGCTTCGTTGACGAGAGTTTTCTATTCATTGGCAACTTGGATCGATACGACTGGAAACTGGTGGGCAAGAAAGAGATGCTTGTGCCTTATAACACCCAACGCTTTCACACAAAGAATGTGAATCAGGTGCTCGGGCCACGACATCTCAATCCGGACCATTTGCGCTGGGAGTTGCATCGCGTGTGGGTGGTGGAGGCTACCTTGGCGCCAGGCAAACGCCATGCGATGCCGAAGCGGCGCTTTTATCTGGATGAAGATACTTGGCAGGCACTGCTGTCCGATGGCTGGGATGCCAGGGGCCAGTTGTGGCACGTCGGGCACGCCATGCTTATACTGGCCCCCGAACTGCCGGGTGCGCTGGCTTTCACGTCCGTAGTCTACGATCTTTTGAAGGGCGGATACGGGGCCTCCCTGTTCAACGAGCAACAGCAATACCGATCCGTCATGCATCAGCCGGAAGATTACTTCTCTCCGGCAACGCTTGCCGCCGAAGGGATTCGTTGATCATGTATTTCTCCTGGTTACCGTACATCGCTAAACTGCTTTGGAGATAGGTCGTTTGTTCGCATAGCGTGCAAGAGAATTCGTCCTTCCATACTCAACTGGTAGCTAGTGGGTCAGTTTGAATTGCCGGACTTTTTCATAGTCTGAATCTAATGAATCAGACCATGGAGGATATCAATGCGGCAACCGACCTACCTTGTGGAGTTGAGCGAGGAAGAACGCGCCCAGTTGGAAACACTTCTTCGAAAAGGCAAAAGCAGTGCGCGCCAGCGCTTTATCGAGAAGGGATTGGAGGCGGCCCTGAGCGACAAGCCGAAATTGAACGGCCGGCAATGCGCCCACCTGATTGCCATGACGTGCAGCGATGCGCCGGAGGGACACGATCACTGGACATTGCGGCTGTTGGCCGACAAGGCGGTGGAGCTGGGATATGAGAGGCTGCGCCATTACCAGATTGTATCGCTCCGCCCGGAAAGTGATTTTTCACCTGCGACGCTGGCAGCCGAAGGTGTTCGTTAAAGAAGGTGGTTACCTGCATGTTGCCGCTTCAACCCGCTTCTGGTTACGTGAACAATGTTGTCGCACAATCGCTCGATACCGTCCTGAGGTGCTGCAGGTCGGATATATCGACCTGCTTGCGCCTGGCATCTCAAGTGACGCAAACCCTGAATGATCTGCATGCAGCGCATATTATCCATCGCGATGTGCGGCCGCCCAATGTGATGGTGAGCGTGGACCATGGGCAGATCAACTTGATCGAGTTGCGCATGCCACGTGCCGAAGTCCAGCAACCCGATGCAGGGGCGAATCCGGCGGCTGGGGATTGGGCTTATTGCTCCCCCGAGCAAACCGGGCGCATGAACCGCCCCGTTGATTACCGGACCGATTTTTATTCGTTGGGCGTGCTGCTCTACCGTATGCTCTCCGGGCAGTTGCCGTTTCAGGGAAAAGATCCCCTGGAGTGGGCGCATTGCCATGTCGCCCGCCTGCCGCCGCCGTTGCGCGGTATCGCTCCCACGGTGCCGCAACCCGTCGCGGACATCGTGATGCGCTTGCTCGCCAAGCTGCCGGAGGACCGCTACCAAAGCGCACGCGGGGTGCAGGCCGATCTCGAGCGGTGCCTGGCGCAATGGGAGGCCTGCGGACGCATCGAGCCGTTTCTGCTGGGGACGGAAGATGTGCCGGATCGCCTCCAGATTCCGCACAAGCTGTATGGGCGCGAGAAGGAAATAGCGCGCTTCCTTGCTGCCTTCAATCACATGACGGAAAGTGGCCAAGCGACGTTGGTGACGGTGGCAGGATATTCCGGCATCGGCAAATCCGCGCTGGTGGGGGAAGTGCGTCAACCGGTCATCGAAAAGCGCGGCTACTTCATTGCCGGCAAATTCGACCAGTATCAGCGCGATATTCCTTACGCCCCCTTGACGCAGGCGTTTCGTGAACTGGTGCAGCAGTTGCTGGCCGAGAGCGAAGAGCGCATTGCCGGTTGGCGGCAACAGATTCAGGCAGCGCTTGGCAGCAACGGTCAGTTGATCGTCGATGTGCTGCCGCAGGTCGAGCTGATCATCGGCAAGCAAGCGCCGGTGCCGCCCCTGCCGCCGACCGAGGCGCAAAATCTCTTTCAGATGGCGTTCCAGAAATTCGTGGCGGTGTTCAGCCGCAAGGAGCATCCCCTGGTGCTCTTTCTCGATGACTTGCAGTGGATCGATGCCGCCAGCCTGAAGCTCATTGCACACTTGCTGACCCATGCGGACACCCGCTACCTGCTGCTGATTGGGGCTTATCGCGACAATGAAGTGAAACCGGCTCATCCGCTCAGGGCCAAGTTCAAGGCAATCCGGCATAGTGGGGTGCCGGTAACGAACCTCGCACTTGCGCCGCTATCGGTCACAGAGCTGAATCGGCTGACGGCGGATGCGCTGCATATGCAGGCAGAGTCGTGCACACCGCTGACACGCCAGATATTTGAACGAACCGGCGGCAACCCGTTTTTCTTCACCCAGTTCCTGAGTTCGCTGCAGGAAGAAGGTCTGTTGCTGCATGACGCAAACCATAGGGGCTGGCACTGGGATATCGACAGCATTGCGAGCAAGGACTTTGCCGACAATGTGGTCGACCTGGTGCTCGGCAAGTTGCGGCGGCTTCCTGCTGACACCCAATACGTATTGCAACGGGCCGCCTGCCTTGGCAACAAGTTCGACCTGCAGCGTCTGACGCTGATCTGCGAGCAGGTCAAGCTGGAGCAATCCCTCGCGGCAGCGATCCATGAAGGCTTGATTGTATGCACCAATAACGTTGGCAAGTTCTTGCATGACCGCATCCAGCAGGCCGCCTATTCGTTGATACCGCCAGAAGAGCGCAGCAAAACCCACTTGCACATCGGCCGCATCCTCATGGCGAACCTGAATGCCGATGAACTCGCCGAGTCGCTGTTCGATGTCGCGAACCAATTCAACCAGGGCGCGTTTTTGTTGCGTGAACGGGACGAGAAAGCGCTGGTGGCGCAGATCAATTTGCGTGCCGGGACAAAGGCCAAGGGAGCCACAGCTTACGTGTCGGCGTGTTTATATTTCGCCGCCGGCATGGCCTTGCTGGAGGAAGGCGATTGGGACGAGCGCTATGAATTCATGTACCAGTTGTGGCTGGAGCGTGCCGAATGCGAATTCCTGAGCGGTAATTTCGACAGTGCCGAACAGTGCATTGCCAAGCTGCTGCAGCGCAGTGTCTCGAAACGCGATCAGGCCCTGATCTATCGCTTGAAAATCGACCTCCATATCGTGAAGTCGGAGAGCCCGCAGGCGATCGCCAGCGGGTTCACCTGCCTGCGCCTGTTCGGCATCGAGATGCCGGAGCACCCCAGCCGGGAACAGCTCGAGGCCGAATACAAAAAGGTTTGGCAGAACTTGGGCGAACGCTCCATCGAGAGCCTGATCGATCTGCCGCCGATGACTGACCCAGACATGCTGGCTGCCATGGACGTGCTCTCGACGTTAATGACCGCAGCAAGCTCCAGCAATTTGCAGTGCTTATCCATTTGCCACATGATGAATCTGACGCTGAAGCATGGGACTGACAGCACTTCCGCCTTCGGCTTCGCCTGTTTCGGAATGATCCTCGGGTCTGTTTTCAAGCGTTATGCCGATGGGTATCGTTTCGTCAGGCTCGCCTGCGACCTGGTCGAGAAGCGAGATTACCCGGCCAGCAAGGCAAAGGTCTACTTCCCGATGTACTGGATTGCTTTATGGACGCAGCCGGTCACGAGCGCGATTGAATTTCTCCAGACCGCGTGCCGTACCACAGTCGAAACCGGTGATCTGGCCACGGCTTGTCATGTCTACTATCATAGGCTTGTACTGCTTATGTTCCGAGGCGACCGTCTGGACACGGTATGGCGCGAATCGGAGAAAATCCTGGCGTTTGAGCGAAAAGCGAAGTACCGCGATGGAGAAGACGTCATTGCAATCCAGCAACGCTTGATTGCATGCATGCGGGGCCAGACCGCAAGTTTATCTACCTTCAGCGATGCGAAGCCGGATCGCGCCGCACTGGATGGAGCTGCCTTCGACGAAGCGGCATTCGAGGCGCAACTGGCGACCGGCGAGCGGCTGTCCGCAGTGGTCTACGCATACTGGACCACCAAGATGCAGGCCAGGTTCCTGTCCGGCGACTATGCGGCGGCTCTCGCGGCGGCCCGACCGGCAGCACTGTTGTCGCCCGAGTTGTTTCACAATAGCAAGATACTGGACTACGTCTACTACTGCGCGCTCACGGGGGCGGCAGGTTATGACACCCTATCGGCCGAAGAGCAGCGCGCGTGGCGCGAACGCCTGGCGGCGCTGCAGGCGCAATTGCATGAGTGGGCCGAGAATAATCCGCCGACCTTTCGCGACAAGTATGCGCTGGTGTCGGCGGAGATCGCTCGCCTGGATGGCAAAAGCGAGGAGGCGGCGCTGCTGTATGCCGACGCGATCCATTCCGCCCATGCGAACGGCTTTGTCCAGAATGAAGCCATCGCTTATGAACGCGCGTCGGCGTTTTACCGGGCGCGCGGTTTCGATACCAGCGCCGACCTGCATCTGCGGGAAGCGCGAAGCTGTTATGTGCGTTGGGGCGCCGAGGGCAAGGTGCGGCAACTCGATGCCCGTTATCCCCAGTTGCAGGCACAGCAGCCGGTGGAGGCTCCCACGGCACCATGGAACGAAGTGGTGCAACTGGATATGCTGTCGGTCGCCAAGGCTTCGCAAGCGATTTCCGGCCTGATCGTGCTCGACGAATTGATCGACACGTTGATGCGCATCGTGATCGAAAATGTCGGTGCACAAAGCGGTTATCTGCTTCTGGTTCGCCAGGGACAGTTATCGCTGGTCGCCGAAACGCATCTTGCACAGCAGGATGTGCGTGTCCAGTTGCGACGCGAGCCTGGTCTTCCCGCGTCGACATTGCCGGAATCGATTTTGAACTATGTCCGGCGCAGCCGGGAGAAAGTCTTGCTCGCGGATGCGACGGTACCCCATCCGTTTGCCACCGACCCGTACTTTGCCCGGCGGCAGCCGAAGTCGCTGTCCTGTCTGCCGATCATTCGGCAAGCGACGTTGATCGGTTTGCTGTATCTGGAAAACGATCTCGTCACCCATGCGTTCACGCCAGACCGCGTCGCCGTGATGGAGCTGCTGGCGTCCCAAGCCGCCATTTCACTGGAGAACGCCCAGCTCTATGGCGACCTGCAACAGGAAAACCTCGAACGCAAGCAGGCCGAGGAAGCCTTGCGGGAGCGGGATACCCGCATCCGGCGCCTGGTGGAGTCCAACATCATCGGGATTGTCTTCTCGGATATGCACGGCGGCGTGATCGATGCGAATGATGCTTTCCTTCAGATTGTGGGCTATTCACGGCAGGATCTGCTGTCCGGCCAGGTCCGATCGCTGATTGCGCCGGAATACCTCGTCCACAATAAGCATGGGGTTGAGGAAATCATGCAGACCAAGGCGATTGCGCCTTTTGAAAGCGAGTTCGTTCGCAAGGATGGCAGCCGCGTTCCGGTATTGATCGGGGTCGCCTTGCTGGAAGGGTCGCCCAATCAAGCCATTTCTTTCGTGCTTGACCTCTCCGAGCGCAAGCAAGCCGAGGCGGAACGGGAAGCGCGGCAAACCGCCGACGCGGCCAACCGGGCCAAGAGCGAATTCCTGGCCAACATGAGCCATGAACTGCGCACACCATTGAACGGCATCCTGGGCTACGCGCAGATCCTGCTGAGAGACAAAGCGCTGAGCGAACGGCAAAGCGCGGGGCTGAACGTGATCCGGCAAAGCGGCGAACATCTGCTGACGCTGATCAACGATATCCTGGACCTGGCCAAGATCGAAGCCGGCAAGCTGGAACTCAGCCCTGGCGACCTCCCGCTCGCCGCGTTCTTGCGCGTCATCGGCGACATCATCAGCGTCAAGGCAGAGCAAAAGGGACTGGATTTTATTCTCGACATTGCACCGGAGGTACCTGCCGGAATCCAGGCCGACGAGAAACGGCTGCGCCAGGTATTGCTCAACTTGTTGTCGAATGCAGTCAAGTTCACCGACCACGGCCAGGTCAGCTTGCGTGTGCATTTTTTGCCGCCTGCCCGACTGCGCTTCGAAGTGCAGGATACCGGCGTCGGCATCGGCCAGGAGCAATTGGACACGATCTTCCAGCCTTTCGAGCAAGTGGGCGAGATGCGGCGCCGAGCGGGGGGGACGGGGCTGGGCTTGGCGATCAGCCGGCAGTTCGTGCGGCTGATGGGCGGCGAGATCCGGATCGAGAGCCGCATCGGCCAAGGCAGCACGTTCTGGTTCGAACTGGACGCGCCGGTGGTGAAGGCTGAAGCGGCGGCGCTGCCGGCCGAAACGATCGTGACCGGCTACACGGGGCCGCGCAAGACCGTATTGGTGGTCGACGATGTGGCCGAGAACCGGGCGGTGGCAATCGACATGCTGCGCCCGCTCGGCTTCACGATCGTCGAGGCGGTGAATGGCTACGAGGGACTGGAAAAAGCCCGGGTCCTGCAGCCGGACTTGATCCTGATGGACATCGTCATGCCGGAGATGGGCGGGCTGGAAGCCATGCGCCGCCTGCGGCAAGGGCCGGCCGGCAAGGAGGTGCCCGTCATCGCGATTTCCGCCAGCGCGTCCGGCGACAACCAGGCGAGCAGTCTCGCGGCTGGCGCGGATGCGTTTCTGCCGAAGCCGGTCGACCTGGAGCGGTTGCTGACGCAGATCGGCGCCCTGTTGAAGCTTACCTGGACGTACGAGTCGCCATCGGGCGGCGCGCCTGAACAGGAGGCGGCCGGGCCGCTGCTGATGCCACCGGCGCAGGAGATGGCGGCACTGCATCGATTAGCCCGGCTGGGCAACATGCACGACATTGGGCAGTGGGCCAGCGAGCTGGCCGGGCGCGACGAGCGCTATCGGCCGTTCGCCAACCAGCTGTGCCAGTTGGCGAAGGGTTACCAGTCCAAAGCCATTCTCAATCTGGTGAAGCAGTACCTGGAAAAGAGCGTCTGAGCAACATTGCGGATGCGGCATGCATTTCCTTTTTCCGGTGTGACGCAAGCCAGCGATGGCAAGCGCATCTTGCCCAATGAAAGAGAAATCATCGAGCTTGCCCTCAAGCGCCCATCAACATGCGTAGCGATTCCTCTCTTGCCGAATATCCTGTTATCGCCAAACAGCAGGATTTCGATCGGCAATCCGGTTCCATCATTGAACGACTGGTATTCAATCATCGGTGGGTGATTGTCCTTTTTTGCCTGCTTGCAACCGTGGTTCTCGGGGTTCGCTCCACGCAACTCCAATTCAATGCGAGCTTCGAGAAGATGATCCCGACAGGGCATCCTTATATTCTCAATTATCTTGCACACAAAGATGATTTGAATGGCTTGGGTAATACCGTACGCATTGCAGTGGAAACAAGCCGGGGGACGGTCTTCAACGCCGGTTATCTTGAGACGCTACGCCGGATCAATGATGAAGTATTTCTGCTTCCTGGCGTGGATCGGCCTTACATGAAATCGCTATGGATGCCTTCGGTCCGCTGGACCGCGGTGACTGAAGAAGGATTCGACGGCGGGCCGGTCATTCCAGAGACCTACGACGGTTCGGGCCCAAGTCTTGATCAGGTGCGCACAAACATCGAACGCTCGGGTGAGATCGGTCAACTGGTGGCAGCGAATTATCGGTCTGCCGTTATCCTGGTGCCTCTCTTGGGCGAGGATCCGACTACAGGACAATCGTTTGACTACAAGCAGTTCGCCGATGCGCTCGAAACGATCCGCATCAAGCATCAGACGGACTCCATCAAGATCCACATCACCGGTTTTGCCAAGGTGATGGGCGATCTGATCGAGGGGGTGCAGGTTTTGCTGTCGTTCTTTGCCATCTCTATCTTCATTGCAAGCGCCCTGCTCTATTGGCATACCCGATGTGTACGCAGCACGCTCCTGGTCGTCTTCTGTTCGCTCGTCGCGGTGGTTTGGTTGCTGGGCCTGTTGACCATGCTCGGTTATCCGCTCGGTCCCTATTCCATTCTCGTGCCTTTCCTGGTATTTGCCATCGGCATGAGTCACGGCGCGCAGAAAATGAACGGGATCATGCAGGATATCGGGCGCGGCACGCATAAGCTGGTGGCGGCGCGTTATTGCTTCCGGCGCTTGTTCCTGGCGGGCTTGACGGCGCTGTTGGCGGATGCGGTAGGGTTTGCAGTGCTGACAGTGATTCCGATTAACGCGATTCAAGAGCTGGCGCTGACGGCGAGCGTCGGTGTGGCGGTGCTGATTTTTACCAATCTGGTTCTTTTGCCGGTTCTGCTGTCCTATTGCGGGGTCAGCATTTCCGCTGCACACAGAAGTATCAGAATGGAACTGGCCGAGACGGCTGGGGAGCAACGGACCGAATCTTCTCTCAGGCACATGATTGGTTTACTGACGCAACCAAAAGGCGCCGGCATTGTGCTCATACTGGCGGCAGTGCTGGGGAGTGTGGGGTTAACGGTGGGTTATCACCTTAAAATAGGCGATCTTGATCCGGGCGCCCCGGAACTGCGGCCCGATTCCCGCTATAACCGTGACAACGCGTTCATGATCGCCAACTATGCTGCCAGCAGCGATATTCTGGTTGTAATGGTGCAAACGCCACAATTCAAGTGCGCGGACTATTACGTGTTGAACCAGACCGATGCATTACAGTGGGATCTGCAGCAACTTCCCGGCGTCATATCTACCCAATCGTTTGCCGGATTGGCCAAGCGATTCGCCGTAGGCATGAACGAAGGCAACCCCAAATGGTACGACCTGCCCCGAACCCAGGGCATGTTGAACGCTGTCACCTCGAGCGCGCCGCGAGAATTTTCTAACCAGAGCTGCGACCTGCTCTCGCTTTATGTATATCTCAAGGATCACAGGGCTGACACGTTGATGCGCGTGACTGACACAGTCGAGAAATTCGCCAATAAAAACAATACGAACGAAGTCAAATTTTTGCTTGCCGCCGGTAATGCCGGCATCGAGGCTGCCACCAATATCGTGGTTAAACGATCCAATTTTCTGATGTTGGGGCTGGTGTATTCCGCTGTGGTTGTGTTGTGTTTCGTGACCTTTCGCTCTTGGCGTGCGGTGCTCTGCGCCGTCCTGCCGCTTGCGCTGACGTCGATCCTTTGCGAAGCATTAATGGTCATGTTGGGCATCGGTGTAAAAGTAGCGACGTTACCTGTCATCGCGCTCGGCGTGGGAATCGGCGTAGATTATGCGCTCTACGTGCTCGCTGTGATGCTTGCCCGATTAAGAGCGGGGATGAGCTTGGCGGACGCGTATTACAAGACGATGCTTTTTACCGGCAGAGTTGTGGTGTTGACAGGAGTCACGTTAGCCATTGCGGTGGGGACTTGGGCCTTTTCACCCATCAAGTTCCAGGCTGACATGGGCATCCTGCTTGCCTTCATGTTTATCTGGAACTTGTTGGGGGCGCTGATTCTGATGCCGGCGCTTGCCAGCTTTTTGCTGCGACCCCAGAGCACGGAGGCGTAATTGATATCAAGCTGCTCGGTGTGAGCTTCTCCACCGTGGTTGGCTCAGCTGACGTTGCAGGGAAATGCATGTACGTCGAGGTACGCCGCTGGCCAGCAGAGCCTTGTCCGTACCGCCAGGCATGCCGGCTGATAACACAGATCATCCTTTGTATGCCGTCGGCAACACGGCTCACGCTCAGGTTTCCATCATTTATGCGTTGCCGGCCTACCGCTTGGCGGCAGGTCGGTACAGTATCCGCGGTATAGAATATCCAGCCTGCTTAACGATGAGCAGTACCAATCCCAAGCCATAACGCGTCGCTCGGAAAATGTTTTTTCACCCGCTACGCTGGCAGCAGAAGGTATTCGTTAAGGAATGTGGCTGCCGTAACGTTCATCCGTTGTCGGACATCGCAACGACGCGGGCACGCCAAGGCTGGAACATTACAATTTCCAGCGCCAACACTAGCGCTGCCGATATCGCCAGCAATGGCATGGCCATGCACAAACCCACCGTTGTGACCCACGTGCCGATCGAGGCCGACTTCCAGGCACCCGGCAACAAGCGCGGCAAGCCGAGCGATCCCGGTTGGCGGCGTTTGAAGAACATCACCCAGCCAGACACCAGCGAGAACAACACGCCAAGGCCGAACATGAACAACAGCGCCTGATTCCACCAGCCGAATTCGCCCCGATGAAACGGGATACCGATGGCGGTCGTTTTGGCGAATGCGGTTTGCTTGTCCCAGCCGGCGTAATAGAGCGGTTGTCCGCTATAAGCATCGAGCAGCAGATCGAAACGTTTCTCGGGTTGAGCAGTATCCGCACTGCCAGCGCGCCAGGTGTCTTGCTGCCCGCGTGGCGGCGTCAACTGCAGCGCAACATCCGGCGCTTGGCGGCGAACAGCGTCCCATGCCGCTTGCCATGTCAGGAATGTGCCCTCCTCTTGCATAACCGATTCCAGGTTTTTCGGAACCCGCGGCGGCGCTTGGCCGATGTTGTCGCGCAGTGCCCGAATTTGCTCGCCGGCATACTTGCTCCAGGTCAGTCCCGTCGTCAGGATCGCGAGGCTCATCACGGCGAGCGCCACACCGATAAAGCTGTGCCATTGCTTCCACGCGCCCCGTCCTTTAGTGCCGGCCTGCGGCAGTGCCTTCTGGTTGCCGCGCGGCCACCACAAATAAATCCCGGTCAGCAGCATGACCATCATCCAGCTCGCGGCCAACTCGATCATCCAGCGCCAGTTGTCGTTTTGCAGCAAGCGAGAGTGCAGTTTTTTTGCCCAGTTGCCAAAGCGTGCCTGATTGGCGAGGCTACCCACAACGTCCGCCGTGTATGGGTTGACATACACGGCAATCGCTTGCGCGGGCAAACCGAATTTGGGCTGGGTGGCAGAAGCAGCCTTGGCGGGGCCATGATTGTGGCCTTCATGCCCGGACTGTTGGGGTGCTGGCGGTGCGAAGTTCGCCTGGACCGTATCGCCCGCGTGATAAGCCGGCACGACAGAACGCAATACCCATCCGTCAGGCGCAGCAACTTTCGCCGCCGCGACCGCATCGTCGAGTGGTCGCATGACGGCGGCCGGCGCAACGTGATCCAGACGATCGTAGAGCACCGCCTCGATTTGCGGCGTAAAGATGTACAGCATGCCCGTCAATACGGCCATCAGTGCGAACGGCGACGCAATCAGCGCCGCCCAGAAATGGATGCGCCAGAACAGGCTTTTGCGGCGTGCCAATAAGGATTGTTTCACTGAGGTGTTATTGGAATCGTTCATGTTATTCCTGATTATTGCGTGTTGATTTTTCCTCTCCCGCCCATCGACGGGAGAGACTCCATGCCAAATCGCTATTTGGCGTCAAAGGCATATGCCAAGCCAACCATGACGCTGCGCGGTGCGCCTGGTGTGTACTGGTTCTGCGTGTTCGGCGAATACGTCCCTACGCCGGAATAAGAACTCGACGCCGAATCAGCGTAGTGTTTGTCCGCCAGATTGCGCACTTGCAGCCACGCCTCCCAGCCCTTCGCGAACTGGTAGCTGCCGCGCAGGTTCAGCAGCGTGTGTCCGGGATACTTCACGGTATTGGCGTTATTCATCCAGTACTCGCCTTGATGCACCAACTCCAGTGCAATGCGCGCGCCTTGCATCGGCTTGTAGCCGATCTCAGCCGTGGTGATGTCGCTCGGCGCCTGCGGCATATCCTTGCCGCTGTAATCAAGCGCGCCGGAGACTTGATATGTCAAGAAGCGATGGGTCGCGATCGTGGTACCGAAGCGCACATCGAACGCGCCGGCATCGTAGTTCAATCCCAATTCCAGCCCCTGGCTACGTGTGCGGCCGGCGTTGCGGTTCTCGCTGTTGCCGGGCGTGACGGTATAGCTGACGATGGTGTCGCGCCCATCCAGGCGATACAGCGCCGAGTCGAGCTTCAGCGCGCCGTTCAGGAAAGCCATGCGCAGTCCGAGTTCATAGTTATTGTAGGTAGCCGGCTTCAGGTCAGGGATGCCGGTCTTGCCATACAACTGGCTCACCTCGGGCGGCGTGAAGCCTTGGCTGATATTGCTGTACACACTGGCTTGCCTGGAAAGCGCATAGGTCGCGCCAACCTTGGGGCTGAAATGCGAAAAACTGCGCGATTCATTCGGTGCGCCGAAGTCGGGGCTGCCTGCCGGATCAAGATTGTTTTTGAAGTCATAACGGATGCTATCGGAACGGCCGCCGATCACGACGCGCATTTTTTCCAACGGCGAAAATTCCCATTGCGCGAACACTGCGGTGTTGCTGATATCAGTCTGATAATCTCGCACACCCAAGAGATCGCTGGAGAGCGCATAGCTAACATATTTACCCGTCACCGGATCACGGACGATGCTCAGATTGTCGCTGACGTAGGGGTTGTCACTTTTATCCAGGTACACGCCGGCGATCAGGCGCGACCCCAGCCAGTCGAATTCCTGCTGATGCTTGACATCGAGGCCCAGCGAATCGACATGGTTGTTATTGATTGTGCCCTTGCACAGGTTCGACACGCAACTGCTGCTGATCGTATAACTCGGGATTTGCCCGTGATCGTTTTTGCGGCTGAACAACGTCACGGTACTGATACCGTTGTGCGTGGTTTCCCCTTCCCACGCCAGATTGGCGCGCGTGGTTTTATCCTTGCGATAGGTGAAAGTGTTGATGCTTTTGCCCGGATTGTTCCGGTAATCGTCTTCAAACAGGCCGCCGGTCATCGCGGCATCAAGGTCGGTATGCACCAGCGTCGCGCGCAACTGGGATGACACGCTCAGCGCATAGTCGCCGCGCAGCGAGAACGAGTCCTTGCTGCCACGGCTGTATTCCTGCCAGTTGTTTTCAGTACGGCGCGAACTGTAATGCGAAAAACGCAGACCAAGCTTGTCCCAGGTATTGCTGAGAGCCGTATCGTAACGTGTGAAGCCAGCGGTATTGTCATGACGAACGCCGATGCTTGCGTAGGGTGCGCGCGATGGAGCAGCCGTCAGAAAATTCACCGCGCCGCCTACTGCGTTGCTGCCATACAGGGACGACGCCGGGCCCTTCACCACCTCCACGCTGTCGGTGCCGGCCAGATTCATTTCATTCAGCGAATTGTGATTGAACACGCCGAGCGGGCGAATCGGAATGCCGTCTTCCAGATACTGGTACACCGCGTTGGTGCCGATCGGCTGGCGAATACTCATGCTGTGCTGCTCGTTGCCAAGATCGTTCCAGTACACGCCCGGAATGCGGTTTATGACCTCGCCCATCGTTTTCGGCTTGTCGCGCTTGAGGACATCGTTTTTCACCGCGCCGATTGCTTGAGGCGTTTCCGACAGCTTGGTTGTAGCCCTCGAACCGGATACGACGACCTCATCCAGAACCGGCTCGTCATTGGCTGCATATGCCACATTGCCCAGTTCCGCCAGAGCGGCGATCAAGGCGACATAGAGCGGTTTGTGGCTCAACTTCATTTTCATGTTCCCTTTATTTATTGCGATCATGCATCGCCTGTTCATAGATCGAATTTCAGCTCGGCGACGATCGTACGCTGAGTGTAAGGATGGTATGCCCAGTACTTGGCATTGTTCAGATTGTCGATGCCCAAAGATGCGGTCCATCGCTTGGTCACTTGGTAACGCACACGCACGTCGGTCACAAAGTAGCTGCTGACACCGGTGTAAGTCGCGCCATTCGGATCGCTGTTGTCCAGCGTGCCGTATTGTTTGCCGCTATAGCGTGCGCCGAAGGTATAGGCCCATTTATCATCAGGATGGTAGGACGCGAGAAAGTTGGCTCGCCACTTCGGTACGCGTGGCTGCCACTTGCCGACGCTATCGGGGAACTTGTCGTTCTTCACGATGGTGGAATCCGCATAGGTCAGGCTGCTCATCAGGTCCAGCCCGCGCAGGCCGACATCGTTGGCCTGGTACGCGAGCTCCAGGCCCGTGGTGCGAATTTGATCGACGTTCTGGATGGTGGTGACATTAGTAGAAGCCGCCACGTTGGTTTGCGAGTACAGCGCGTCGCGCGTATCTTCGTGGAATAGCGTGGCGCGCAGTACGCCATTGCCCAGATCGCGCTCGGCAGTCAGTTCGCTGGTCCATGATTTTTCCGGTTTCAGGTTGGGGTCGTTGTTGACGATAGCATTGGTTGAAATTGACCCCTGGTACAACTCGGCAACGGTTGGCATGCGTATCGCGCGTCCCAGCGATGCTTTCAATGCCCATTGCGGCGATGCCTGGAAAGCGATTGCGGCCTTGGGCGAGAAGTGCGTTTCCTTGCGTTCGCCGAATGGCAGCGTGCTGGCCACATCCGATACTGTGCCCTCGAATGCGCGCCATTGCTCCAAACGCCCCCCAAGCGTGGTTTTCCATTCCGGCGCCAGACGCCAGGTGTCCTGCGCGTACAGGCTGTTCAGCTCGGTATTGCCATTGAAGGCGGAAAAACGCGTCCCAGCGCCGCCGTTGATCCAGTCGGCGGTATTGGATACCAAGGTGCGCAGCTTGTAGCTGTCGCGTTGATACCCCATGTCCACCACATGCGCCCCCTGGATGCCGTCCGGGCGCCAAGTTCCCTTCAGCGCCAAGGCATTCCAGCCGGTGCCGTTCATATCCGTGATGCGTCCGGCGCCACCCGCATTGGCATCTGGCAGCGTCACCGTTGGAGAACGCACCAGATCCTTCGTGTAATCGTACAGGCTGGCAGCAATTTCCCAGTCCCATATCCCCTTCGTATGGCTCTTCACGGACAGGCCATGCATCACATGCTCCAGTGTTCCCCTGCTGGAGGCAAAATCGGAAGCAGCCAGCGCATATTGACGACCATTGATGTTAACGTTACCGCGGTAGACTGGATTGCCCGAGGCATCGCGCAAATAGGTTTCGGAAGCGCGCGTCGCGTCGTTGCTCCACCAACCCAAGGTATAGCTGGCACGCACGGCAGGCGAGAAGTCATATGCCAGTTTCACCTTGGCATGGTCCTGAACCGTGTGGACTTGATTGGTCGAACCCAGGATCACCCAGTCATGGTTCTTTGGGTTTTTGTCGACGATGGCACCCGTCACCGGCATACCTGCATTGCCAACGGTGCCCTCACTTACTAGTTTGTTGGCAAATGCGATCGGCTGACCGTTGCTGTCGAGCCGATTGACGGCCAGCCACCAGGACCAGTCGCCACTCTTGTTACCCAGCGAAGCACTGGCCTGCTTGCCGGTATAAGTGGCATCGGTACCGTATTGTTTATAGCCTTGGCTGAAACCGGATACCTTGGCGTGACCTTCGAATTGCTTCGGCATGCGCGTCACATAATCCACCACGGCCCCCACCGAGTTGCCCGGATACGCGGCAGAAAAGGGACCATACAGCACATCGACGCGCTCGATCTCTTCCGGTGTGACCAATCCCCAGCGCGGCGTGTAGGTCGCGCCGTTGCCCAGCAAGTTGGAGAGCAATATACCATCGGCATAGACCAGCGAACGGGCGCTGTTACCCGTACCGGAAGCACGGCTGGCGAGTACCGCATGGTCATAGTCGCCGATGTAGCGCTTGCGCACGTTCAGGCTGGGAAAATACTTTAGCGCGTCTTCGCTATCGAATGCGTTGATCGTGTCTTCCACCTGCTGGCCGGTGATGCCTTCGATGGTGGTGGGAATTTGCGTCGGCAACGATGTCGGCTGGCCGCTGGTGACGGTCACGGTGCCGAGTGTTTTTACCGGCGCTTCCGACGCCTGCTGCGCGAATGCGCCGGCCGATAGCGCTGCCAGCAAGGATGCGGTGATCGGCTTGAAACGGAATGTCATGAAATCTCCCAAAGTTGATTTATTTATTGGTGTTTGCATTTGTTGCAATGGCATGGGACTCAACTATCCAGCCGAAAAACGATCGGCACCACAACGCTGGCGGCGACCGCTTCGTCGCCGCGTCGCGCCGGTATGAAACGCCACTGCCGGACCGTGTTAAGCGCAGCTTCGTCCAGGCGGGGATAGCCGCTGCCTTGCTTGATTTGAACGTGTTCCGCCGTACCGGTCGCCGTAACCTTCACCTGTAGCAAAACCTTGCCTTCCTCTTGCAATCTGCGCGACATGGCCGGATAGGCGGGCGCGGGGTTTTGCAGATAGTCGGCGTCGAAGCGGGCGGCAGCCACAGGGACTGACGCAGGTGCCGCAGACGCCGCTGCATTGGGCGACACGGACGGTTGTTGTGCTGGCACCGCGAACGTTTCCGGAGCAGGAACGGCTTTTGAGGCCGCAGCCAGCACGGGCGGCGGCGCGACCGGTTCGGGGCGGCGAGCCACCGGTCTTGCAGCTGGCGGCAATGGTTTCGGCGGTTCAGTAACGGGTTTCGGCACTTCCGGTGCTGAAGGCGGAGGCGCTTCAAAGATTCGCACATCCAGACGGACGGGTACAGGCACCGACGCCGGCTGCGTGTTGAACTGCGCATGCGCTATCCACGCCACAATCGCGATGTGCAATCCGAAGACAAGAGCGAACTTGAGCACATGCCAAACGAGCGGCTCTTTCCAGTCATCCTGCCGTTGAAGCATAGCGGCGGCCATTGCGTTCATGGACGATCCGCGTTCTTGCAGCAAGCGGAATCGCCCGGCCGTTCGACTGCGGACGGAATGGGAACAAGCAGCATTCTTGCTGGTTCGTCAGGCAAGGCAATGAATACCGAAATAAATCGGTTATGAACGCTGTAAGCAAGCACGCCAGTGATCGTGACCGCGACAATGCTAAGCGCAGTGACGACCTTGAGTCTGGTTGACATGGCAACATCCTGTGTCGAAATGAGAACAAGCCGAACCTCGCGCGGATACGCACTTATCGGCACTCAGCAACAATCAGGAAGAGAAAGGAGGGGCGCGAGACTGCGCGGCGGCCCATATGGAAAGCGGACGCGGCGACTGGTAGAAGAGCGGTGGGAATGCTTGAAAACTGCTTGCGACGGGAAAGGCGAACGCGGCGGTGGGTGGCAAACCGAACGTCCCTCCATGGCTGAAGCAGAAGGGGCAATGCTCGAAATGCAGGGTTTTTTCGGCGGGAGCGGATGACTTGACGGGATCCTGGCTGTCAGCCACTTTAATGAGCTTGGGACCAGCGATTGAACAAATTTCCGCCCAAGACATCCCGGAGCCTGTCGTCGCTGCCATGGCATGGGAAACCGATGGTGCAAGCGACGCCAGCAAGATCGCGAAACATGCGATCCATGCGGCAAATTGTCGTGTTGCTTTGTTCATTCCCATCGGCGGATTCTAGCATCGGCTGGCATATATTTGAATGAATTTTGCGTTGTGCGGGACAGCATAATATTTTGACCGGGCACTTATGCCGACTCTGACTCAGGACTCCATCAACTCTGTGATGGAGCCCCCGACATGAATGCGATAGATCGCTTCGGCAAACAGTGCAGCGCTGCTTAACAGGGCGACTTTCGCTTTCACCGCGCCCTCCTCCAGCCTGAATGGCGGCACTGTATCGGCAATGACGATCCGTTCCAACGCCGCATCGTCCAACACGACATTCGCATCGCCCATGAACAAGGCATGCGTTGCCACTGCAAATACCCTGACTGCTCCCAAGGAATGGCATGTCCTGGCAGTGCGGACAATCGTCGTGCCGGTACTGATCAGATCATCGATGATGATGGCATCCTTTCCATTGACATCCCCCGCCAGCATATCGCCACTGACTACGCCGCTACTGCGGTATTTCTCCGCGAAGGCCGCCCCGACCGGCTTGCCAAGGAGCTCGCTCAACAGTTGCCTGAACCGATCGGCACGCTTGATTCCGCCAGCATCCGGCGCAACGACGACCACATCCCTATCCTTCAGCAAGGGGGCGAAATACTTGACGAACAGCTTGTTGGCTTCGAGATGTTCGGTACTGCAGCGGAACGCATTCTGGAATGCCGCAAGGTTATGCACATCCATCGTCACGACCGCATCGGTACCCACCGCTTCGAACAACGCGGCGACATAACGCGTGGTGACCGGATCGCGCGGCTTTGTCTTGCGGTCCTTGCGCGCATACGCCAGATAAGGAACGACCGCAGTGACGCGCGCAGCGGCGGCGTCCTTCAGTGCGCCGATGAAAAACAGCAACCGGCACAGCTTGTCGTTGCCGCTTTGCTGAGGATCGGAATATAGCGACTGGATGACGAAAACATTTTTTCCGCGCACGCTGACCAAAGGGCGCGCCTTATGCTCATCATCCTCGAACTCGCGTTCCTCGTGCGGGCTCAAATCAACGCCAAGCCGCTGGCTCACCTGTTGGCCGAATACCTGACTGCTGTTCAGCGCAAAAAGACTCAATTCGTTGTCTAGCATGGACTCGTTCTTTCGCTTGACGTCAACGGCGTTGCCCTGCTGGAAGCCGGCGCCTCCATCGATTATTTTGATTATCATGGAGCGGGGCAAGTTCCAAAACATGCACGATACATGTGCCATCGACACCATGCCAAACGTTGGCGCCGGAATGCTTGAGCTATCTCAATTCCGCGCAATCCGGCAAGCGCAAACTTGAATGTCATTTCCATCCAATGCAAGGAGCCAAGCATGGGAGAGAAGTTGAATGTCGGCGGAATCTGCAACCGGGCGGTGGTTTTCGCCTATAAACACATGAGCGTCGCCGAAGCCGCGCGTCTCATGCTCGAGGAGCACGTCGGCAGTCTCGTTGTGGTCGAAGAAATGGACAATGGCCGCGTCGTCATCGGCATGTTGACCGACCGCGATATCGTCGTTGCGGTAGTGGCGCGCGACTTCAATGCGCAAACCTTGCGCGTCGCGGACGTCATGAGCAGCGGCCTCGTTACGGCTCGCGCCGAAGATTCAGTACACGACGTCCTGGGTCTGATGCGCCGCCACGGCGTGCGGCGCATACCCATCACCACGGAACAAGAGGTATTGATCGGTATCGTGACATTGGACGATCTACTGGAAATCGCCGCCGAGGAACTGCGCGGCTTTGTGCAGGCGATTGAAAGCGAACGCAAGCGAGAAGCGCATGTACGCGGATGAGCAGCACATCCCGCTTCGATGTTGAAGCCTCGGCGCCAGTGCAATATGCAGGCCATTTCGCCAATCAAAAATCAACGATTTCTGAAATCGATTTGCCGGCGCAACGCCTTCTTGTCGATCTTCCCCAATGACGTCAATGGCATCGTGTCCAGAAACTCGATATCCCTGGGTATCTTGTACGGTGCCAGATTCTGACGGCAAAAGCGCAGGATTTCATCGCGCCATTGATCCGGATCGCTGCGGCTGGCCTGAATGGACAGCTGCACAAAAAGTCTGATGATATCGTTACCGGGGCGGCGCGGATCTGGCCTGCCGATCAATGCACTCGAGGCGATGCATGGCAACTCCTTCAGCTTGCTCTCGACCTCCAGCGAAAACACCTTGAATCCTCCAACAATCAGCATATCCTTTACGCGGTCGCAGATCGTCAAGTAACCATCCGCATCCAGAAAACCGATATCGCCGGTATACAGCCAGCGTCGCCCACCAAGCACGCGTATCGCCTTCGCGGTTTCTTCCGGCTGGTTGCGATAGCCCTTCATCACCTGCGGTCCGCTCACGATGATTTCACCCGGTTCGCCCGGCGGCATGTCGTGTGTTCCGGTTTCAGCATTGACGATACGCAACTCGCAGTCTGGCATCGGCGTTCCCACCGTGCCGATCTTTGTCTTTCCTATCGGGTTCATGGTGATGAAAGTCGTCGCCTCGGTCATGCCGTAACCTTCGCACAGTTTGCCGCGGCCGATGATCTGTTCCAGTCGGCGGATGGCATCCGGTGCAAACGGTGCAGCACCGGAAAACGCGACCTCCAATTGCGAAAAATCCACGTCCCGAAAACTCTGCTGCTCCATCAATTTTTGATACAGCAACGGTACATTGGCCATCATCGCCGGTGGGCGCTTTTTGATCTGTGCGATGAAATGCGTCATGTCGCGCGGATTGGGAATCAGCAATTGGCATACCCGGTAATGCAGTGCCACCAGAGTAGTGCCGAGTCCAGCCGCGTGAAACATTGGAAACGCCGAAGCGAGCGTTTTCCCCTCAATGCCGGGCAAGAAAGAGCGCAACTGATCGACATTTGAATGCACATTCCGCAGCGATAGTTCAGCGCCTTTTGGCAAGCCGGTGGTACCGCCGGTGTACTGGATATACACCGTATCGTCTTCCGCAATCGGCGTGTATGCCCTATCGGCTCCTGCTCGCCGCAATACCGGCATCAGCGCCTCGGTCCTGATTCCCGCAAGCGGCTGCCATGCCACCCGCAACACCTTCTTTAGTGCATACGCCAGCAGGCGCTTCCATGACGGCAGAAAATCGAGCGGGCCAGTAACGAATACGCTGCGCACCTGCGGGAACTCTCCGTGCGAGGACTGTATCGCCGATGCATACAACCGATCCAGCGACAGCAAATGACGCACACCCGCATCGTTGATCTGATAACGGGCCTCCGCTGCAGTGAGCAACGGCGAAATGCCTGTGACGGGACAGCCCAGCTTGGATGCGGCGATCAGGCTGATCAGGTATTGCGGCGTGTTTGGAAGATGGAGTCCGATCACGTCTCCCTGTTGCGCGCCCCGCGCACGCAGCGCATTCGCCAAGCGATTAGCCCAGCGATTGATGGCCGTATAGGTATACGTGGCGCCGAAGTATTCAGCTGCCGCCATATCCGGATAGGCGACCGCGTATTCTTCAACGATGTCAGCAAGGCTGCATGCCGGCGCAGCGTTCTCTCCTCGCCGGTGCAGAACTCCGCGCGCCGGATAGGGATCGGTTGGGGCACTTGATAATGGAACCATCATTTCGTCGCAGGGATGTAGCCTGGATGCGCCCCCTCTCTTTATCCGGTGGCCTCATTCAGACCGACTACCAAACTAGAGAGTAAAAGGCAAACGGGGTGCAAAGATTGATCCATAACAAAAATACAAGCTCGCTGAGCCTCTCGTCAGTTGACGCAATGCGCCGTACAAATAAATCTTTCCGGAAGTGATTTCTTGCCAATACAATAAACAACGCCGACTTGCAACATGCATGCATCGACATGGTGTACCCTGATATTTCACTTGCGCAAACAGCCGTCCCTCGCTGAAACATTAGCCGGGGATACCAATCAAAATACGGACGCTTTTATCTCGACGAGAGAAAGACCTGTACTCATGACTATCCCAACCAATCATCAACCGCCCTCCCAGTCCGCACAACATCCGGAATTCAGCCTGGAACGAATCAGCCGTCTCGTCTCCGACCTGGAGCAGGAACTGGCGAACGCGCCGCCGGATATTCCGAATATGCGAGAGCTCAGAGAGGAAATAAAGACGCTCAAACACGCGCTCGTCTCTCCCGAGGAAAAGGACAACGGAATCGAGGAAAGGCTGCAGGAAATTCGCGGCGCGTTTCGGGATATGACGGCAAGGGTCGAGGGGGAAGTGTTGAAGGACAGTCCTTATATCGCGGAAATTGGACGGATATTGGGGATGATATAGATTGATTGTCGTATGGCCTCGGCTACAGTGCCGACAAGGTCAAACGAGGGCTATCCCGGTGGATGATGCTTGCCGGCGGAAATGCGTTTGGCTTGCAGTCCTTCACCGGCGGTATCCTCCAGGAATTGCACTTCAGTGCCGAGGTCGATGCGATCGAAATCCGGATAAATCAAATTGTCGCGATGAAAATAAAATTCGCGTCCATCCCCTGTTTCTATGAATCCGTATCCTTCCTCGAACAACTTGGTCACGCGCCCCCGGCACGGCACTTCGTGGACTTTGACATCGCCGCGCCGGTAATGGGTGTGGTCTTGCAGTTTTCTGATTGCTGCCTCGAACGCATCTCGTATGACAACGAAGACGTCCTCGTGTCGATGATTATGGCTGATCGCAATTTCAGTTCCCGGCGCCGTGAGATCGATCCGCACTTCATAAAGGCGGCCTTGCTGTTTGTGCTTGTCGGCAGCTTCGACCGTTACCTGGCAATGCATGATTTGGCTGGAAAATTGGTCCAGCTTTTCGGCGCGTCTACGGATCTCGGCTTCAATTGCATCTGACGCAGGGATATTGCGGAAAGTGATATGCAGAGGAATTACCATGATGATTTATGCAAGCAGCTAAATATTAATGGTAGAAGGCTTTGCATTCAAATTACATGGAAGGACAGGCCTGGAACTTGATGCAGCACAAAGTTCTCTTTTTAAAAAAAGCGCAATTTTCTCGAAACATATTGTGATTCAGATTTGCATATTTTCTGTACAGTTGATTGCATCCATCGCTTCCTGTTTCATGCCACGCTTTTCCTGCGCAATATTGCTTCCTATCGCACAAGCGCGGCTTCATTCAAAATCCGCAAAGTCTTCTAGCCTCATTTGGTCCGCCGACTTGCTCAACCAGTTTTGACGGACGCATCGCCCCTGCTATCGTCGCAAGCGCCCTTCTCGCACCTGCTGATCGACGATGGCATCCGTCATCATCGACAACTCTGTCGTGAGCAAATTGATGATGTCGTCGGCGGTGACGATGCCGAACAAAATGCCTGCATCGGTGACAACCGGCATCCTGCGCAGCTTGTGATTGCGCATGAGACGCAAGATATCGATAAAACTCGCATCCTCATGCACGGTCACGACCGGCGTACTCATGAGCTCGCCTGCTGTAAACGCATTCACATCGACTTGCAGCGCAATGGTTTCGATCACGATATCGCGGTCGGTCACGATGCCGACAGGCACGCGTTTTTCGTCCTTGCCTTCTACCACGATCACATCGCCGACATGATGCTTTCGCATCAATGCAGCCACCTCTGGAATGGAAGCATCGGGTTCGCAGCAGATAACATTGGTATTGCAGCATTCGTTGATGGACATGGCGGGTCTCCTGATTTCTCTCCTGCCATGTTTCCACCACCCGCAGAATTGGACATTGACCGGAGAACATCCTGCAATCAAAACAGGATGATTTCCTGAAACGGAATAGACCATGTGGATCAAACCCCGCATTCAGAGTTCAATCTTGAACGGATTGAGCGCCTTATTTCTGATCTGGAGCAGAAATTGACGAATGCACCCGCAGATACAGACAGCCCCAATCATCCGCGCAAGCCACTCTCGATAGCGCACCTCCCTCGAAGTCAGCGCACACCCCCAAGCCGCCAATGGCATGGAAGCACAATTGTTCTGGTGTAAAGTCTCGCATTGGCAGGTTCCGATTTGCTTTGTCCGAAGCATTTTTGTCACAGACCCAATCTTGGCCACAAATTCGAAAAATATATGCACACAACAATACCCGCGCAACGCACCAAGCTCCTCGTGCTTGCCTCTATCCTGCTGTTAACGCTGCTCGCACTGTCAGGTGTTTGTCCATATGACCGCACTACGTGGGCATTGGAAATATTCCCGATTGCTGTTGCTCTGCCCATACTTTGGGCAACCTACGGACGTTTTCCTCTCACGACCTTGCTCTATGTATGCATCTTTTTGCATGCCATCGTCTTGATGCTTGGCGGCGCGTACACCTATGCACGGGTTCCGCTTGGCTTCAGCATTGCCGAGCTTCTTGACCTGAGCCGGAACCCGTACGACAAGATCGGTCACTTCTTCCAGGGCTTTGTTCCTGCGCTCGTCGCTCGCGAGATCCTCATTCGAGGCGAGTATGTGCGTGGGAGAAAAATGCTCGCATTCATAGTCGTCTGCGTCGTTCTAGCGATTAGCGCGACTTACGAATTTATTGAATGGGGCGCAGCGCTGGCGCTCGGCCAAGGAGCGGATGAATTTCTAGGTACACAAGGCGACCCGTGGGACACACAATCCGACATGTTCTTTGCGCTGATTGGGGCTATCACAGCATTGCTGCTGTCGCGCGTTCAAGATCGCCAGATTCAACGCGATAAGGCGTAATCGGCGCATTGTGATTGTGATACGCCGAATGCTGATTTTGACTTTCTGCAAACATCTGGCGTCAAAGATTTTTCTCAATCACTCCCAGCCGGCTTATGTACCAGAACCGGCACCTTGCTGTGGAGTAGCACCTTGAGTGTTTCGCTCCCCAGCAATTGCGCCGCGTCCCCTCTCCATCCGTGCGATGCCATGAAGATCAAATCGCAACGCGCTTGTTGCGCCGTCTTCAGGATCGCCAGATAAGGTTCGTCCGCCTTGACCAGTTTACATGCGCAGGGGATGCCTTCCGCCAATGCGCTGTTGGCGACGAATGCCAGGTACTCGTCCGCGAATTTTTCGAACAGCGCTTGCCGTCGTTCGGCATAATGCGCATCGTGATGCAGCCACGCCTCCAGTTGATCCTGGCGCGGCGCCGGAATGACATGAATGCCGGTGACGGTCGCCCCGGTATTTTTTGCGAACAGGATACCGCTTGTGACAGCCTGTTGAGAGAGTGCCGAACCATCGGTCGGCAATAGAATGTGCTTGTACATAGAAGCTCCTTACCCCTTGATGCAAATTTTCGGTTCGAGACGCACCACATTGCGCGGCAGCCCGGCCTGCTCAGCGGCATCTACCATGTCGACAATATCCTTGTAAGCATCGGGCGCTTCGTACGTGATCGGCCTCAGCCAGAGATTGCTGGCGTTCATCCATCTGACATCGTGATCTCGTACAGGTCGCTCAGCAAAACGCTTCTGCTGTAGTGTCTCATTGAAACGCAAGCGAAAAAGAGAGGTAAAAAATCAGATTATGCGCACCGTTCGGAGCGATTTTGAGATCAATCAATCTTTATGATCCATCATCATTTACTGCTTCAGCATCAAGCATGATGCGCCATGTAGTTCTGCATGCGCGACACGACACACAATGTTCAACAGCAGCAATGCATGATGAAAGAAAAGTATTCTGCGCAAGCAGGGGGAGGTGCGGGGTCGATGTTAAGGGAACGCTTGAGGCGATCTGCACCTTCGCACTCTCCCCGTCAAGCGCGCTTGGCGTAGGGGCAAGGTCGATGTGGCGATGGATCCACAGTTATGCAGCGCGAGTGGACCATGGGCAATAGAGGCTTTCCGAACAAGATGTTTTGAACGACCTACGCGCATGGTACAAAGTGCAAAGTGCAATTACAAGAAACTTCTTGCTCTCATTCTTACTGTATCCCGGACGGATCCCTTGAAATATCTGAGGAAGGTTGTGGGCATAAAATGCGCAAACAATTTTGCCGAATAAACATGGGTGTTAAAAACGTTAAAAAAACAAAAACCCGCATCAGCAGTAAATCTGAGGCGGGTTTTTAGACTTCTTTGTACTTCTCAAAACATGTTCCTGGCGGAGACGGAGGGAGTCGAACCCTCGATACAGGTTTAAGCCCATATGCTTCCTTAGCAGGGAAGTGCCTTCGACCACTCGGCCACGTCTCCACACTTAAAGCGGAATTACAAACTACGCCGCCGTAAAGCAAAGCATGATAACTTTTCAGGCGGACTTGGTCAACAAAACTATGCGGTCTTCTATTCGATTATCAGGCTTTTTCGAGGTCGAACGCCTTGTGCAACGCGCGCACCGCCAATTCCATGTACTTCTCGTCGATCAAAACGGAAATCTTGATCTCGGAAGTTGAAATCATCAGGATGTTGATGCCCTCTTCCGACAAGGTGCGAAACATTTGCGATGCGATACCGACGTGACTGCGCATGCCGACACCGACCACCGAAACTTTCGACACCTTGGTGTCGCCGGTAATGCTGGCAGCACCGATATGCTCCTTGACGCTGGTGTTCAGCGCGTCCATCGCTTTCGCATATTCGCCGCGCGGCACAGTAAACGTAAAGTCGGTTTTGCCGTCAACCGACTGATTCTGGATGATCATGTCGACTTCGATATTGGCATCGGCGATCGCCCCCAAAATCTGGTAGGCGATACCCGGCTTGTCAGGGACGCCCAAAACAGTGATCTTGGCCTCATCGCGGTTGAATGCGATACCGGTTATTGCGGCTTGCTCCATGTGTGTATCTTCCTCAAATGAAATCAGGGTGCCGGAAGATGCTTCTTCTTCCAGCGGCATCATCGGATCGGTCAGTGACGACAGTACCCGCGTCGGCATTCTGTAATTGCCGGCAAATTCAACCGAGCGAATTTGCAGCACTTTCGAGCCAAGCGATGCCATCTCGAGCATCTCTTCAAAGGTGACGGTGTTGAGGCGGCGCGCCTCTGATACGACGCGCGGATCAGTCGTATAAACGCCATCGACGTCGGTGTAAATCAAGCATTCTTCGGCTTTCATCGCGACAGCAACCGCGACCGCCGATGTGTCGGAACCGCCGCGTCCCAGCGTCGCAATATTGCCTTCCCCATCCACACCTTGAAAGCCGGCAATGATGACAATGCGTCCAGCGTCCAGATCTTTACGCACTTTTTCGTCGTCGATCGATTGAATGCGAGCTTTGGTAAATGCGGAATCGGTCTTGATCGGGACTTGCCAGCCGGCATAGGACACGGCTTCCTTGCCGATCGCGTGCAACGCCATCGACAACAGCGCGACCGATACCTGCTCGCCGGTCGAAGCCAGCATATCGAGTTCACGCGGGTCAGGCTGTGCCATCACCTCTTTCGCGAGGCCGATCAGACGGTTAGTTTCACCGGACATTGCGGACGGGACCACGATGATTTGGTAGCCGGCGTCATGCCATTTGGCAACGCGCTTGGCAACGTTTTTGATGCGCTCGGTTGAGCCCATCGAAGTGCCGCCGTATTTGTGGACGATTAAGGCCATAAGGATTTGAAAATTGCACCGAAAAGTAAAGGAATCTGATATAAATCAACCCCTTACTTTACATGCTGCAACGCCGAATGACAAGTGGCGCGCCGTCAAATTGGCTTGATTGAGCAGCAAAAATCCGGTTGGAAATCTGGAAAATATAGTCAGTTGCTATCCGGCTGCCAGCGAAATCGAATACGCCCCCCCGATTCCGAACTGAAGTGGTGGCAATCCATGCCGATACCGGCCGCGAACAGCAAATGATTTTCCACCGTAACCAGCGGCAAGCGTTCCCGCTCCCATGTAGGGACGTTGCATGCCTGATAGTGATATTTCAGGCTTTTGGTCGGGCGGTTGAGTGCCGGCTTTAGTCGCTCGCCGCCTTGCCGATAGCGAATCGTCAATTCTCGGCTGCGCAACCAATCGGCATCCACTCCCGTCTCTCCCTCGTCGAAATGAAGCGCGCCGCCAAATGCTGCAAAGCGCATCTCCGCCTCGCCATTCCACTGGAATGCCATAGGCAGCACGCTTGCCGGATCAATCACCAGTTTCGGCGTTAGAAACACGCGGTCGCGATGGCGCCGAATATGGCAGTCCGCATGCGTCACGCAAAGCTGTGCATCTTCCTTCGCTTCCAAAAGCTGGGTGCGCATCTCGCTCAACCATGCGGTCGATGGCATGCGCACACCGCGCGAACCGAACCAGTAGCGCAACAGATTGTCGATGCGATCAGGATTCAATCGCTTAAGCTGATTGATATCGATGCAGTCGCCATCAAGACAGGCTACGAGATCTTGCGCGGCAAGTTCAATCAATAGCCGCTGCGCCGATTGCGCGTGTTGAGCGGTACGGGCAAAGCGCTGCTGGAATCCGGGAAAATCTCGTGCAAGGACAGGCATGAGCTGATGGCGCAGCGCATTGCGCGCATAGCGGGGGTCCGCATTCGACTCGTCTTCGATATAGGCAATCTCTTTTCCCGCCGCAAAATTTGCCAATGCGGCACGCGACACCTCAAGTAGCGGACGCCCCATCATCAAGGTCTCGTCGCCCAATAAATCCGGCGCCGTATTTGCCGTATCCATTCCGGACAAGCCTGCGACACCGGACCCGCGCAAAAGCTGCAACAGCACCGTTTCGGCCTGGTCGTCCTGATGGTGCGCGGTGAGCAATAGCGGCACTTGATGAATGCGGCATAGATCACCCAGCGCCGAATAGCGGCTGATGCGCGCCGCCTCTTCCGTCCCGCTTTTGTCCTTGTTTGCCAGCGTGACGCGGCGCACGTCAAACATGATACCCAGCCGCGCGCACTCACGCTCGCAATGCGCAAGCCAATGGTCCGCATTGGGACTGAGGCCGTGATGAACGTGAAACGCGAACAGCGCAATGTCATTGGCCTTCGCATAAGCATGAGCAAAATGCAATAACACGGAAGAGTCGAGACCACCGCTGTAGGCAATCGCGATTGCGGACGAGCCATTCGCAGAAGTACAAACGCGCGTTCGGATTTCCCGTAACGCGCGTTCGAATACATCCATTACCAACGCCATTTGCTTATCGATCACACGTCATTCCGGTATGGTGATTTCCTTGAATTTGCCATAGCTCATCAACTTCTCGTGACGTGTGGTCAGTAAATCCTTGGTCTTCATGCCTTGGAATTGACGCAGCGAATCGGCCAGTGCGCGCTTGAGCATCGACGCCATCTGCTTTGGGTCGCGATGAGCGCCGCCGAGCGGCTCGTTGATGATCTTGTCGATCAGGTTCATCGCCTTCAGACGATGCGCCGTCAGGCCCAGCGCTTCTGCCGCATCTGAAGCGCGTTCGGCCGTTTTCCACAGAATCGATGCGCAACCTTCCGGCGAAATCACCGAATAGGTCGCGTACTGCAGCATCAGCACTGCATCGCCAACCGCAATCGCGAGTGCGCCGCCGGAGCCGCCTTCACCGATGATGGTTGCAATCAAAGGCACCTTCAGTTCGGCCATCACATACAGGTTATGCCCAATCGCTTCCGACTGGCCGCGCTCTTCGGCGTCAATGCCGGGAAATGCGCCAGGCGTATCGACGAAGGTAAAGACCGGCAGACCGAATTTTTCGGCGACCTTCATCAAGCGCATCGCCTTGCGATAACCTTCCGGCTTCGGCATACCGAAGTTGCGCATTGCGCGTTCTTTGGTGTCGCGCCCTTTTTGATGACCGATTACCATGCAGGCCTGCCCATTGAACCGGGCCAGGCCACCGACGATCGACAGATCGTCCGCATAGCTGCGATCTCCATGCAACTCATGAAAATCCGTGAATATTTCATTCACGTAATCCATCGTGTAGGGACGCTGCGGATGGCGCGCGATTTGCGACACCTGCCAAGGCGTGAGCTTGGCGTAAATATCCTTGGTCAACTGCTGGCTTTTTTTCGACAGTCGTTCGATCTCTTCCGAGATATCAACCGCCGAGTCATCCTGCACAAAACGCAATTCTTCGATTTTAGATTCGAGTTCCGCGATCGGTTGCTCGAAACCTAGAAATGTGGTTTTACTCACCGTGCCTCCTTCTGTTTCAACACGAGGTGGGAATTCTTCATCGCTGCCTACCCGCTATTCTACCGGTACCGGGTCCAGACTACGCCATAAATACCATGTTGCGACCGTACGCCAAGGTTCCCAATTAGCGGCAACCTCGCGCGCATCGCTACGCGACACCGGCTCACCGGAAAAATAATTGGTGCTGATGCCTTTGAGCAATCCGAGATCGTCTAAAGGTAAAATGTTGGGTCGGAGCAGATTAAATATCAAAAACATCTCCGCTGTCCAGCGACCAATGCCGCGGATTTGCACTAGCTCAGCAATAACGTCTTCATCGTCCATTTCGGCCCATTTATCCACATGGACGCGTTTGGCTTTGAAATGCTCGGCCAAGTCCAGAATGTATTCGGCTTTGCGCTTGGATAAACCGCACGTAGCCAAGCCCTCTCCCGCCTTGAGAATCTGGGCCGGCGTACATTTCGGACACACTTCCAGAAAACGTTTCCAAGCCGCATCGGCTGCCTTCACGGAAATTTGTTGTCCAATGATGGATCGGGCCAAGGTCGTGAACGCTTCATCGCGCCCGATCAAATGCAGATCGCCGAATTGTGGAATCAGCTTGCGCAGAATACGGTCGCGCTTCATCAACTCGACCTTCGCATCTTCCCAATACGACGGCACCCCAAGCGTCAGGCCTGCTTGCAGAATTTTTGCCATTCTGCCTACGCCCTTCGCCATTCGGTTGCGCCGCCCGGTTTATCCTCGAGGATAATGCCCTTGGCCAGCAGGTCAGCGCGAATGCGATCGGCTTCGGCGAAATTTTTGGCTTTTTTAGCGGCGACGCGTGCGTCGATCTGCGCAGCAACCATCGCCTCGACATCTTCCCCATCATCGGCGCGATCGGGAATCGATTGCAGAAACTGCTGCGGCGTGCGCAGCAACAGTCCAACAATGCCTGCAAGGGCTTTCAATTGACGCACCAGTACAGCAGATTTTGTCTTATTGATTTCATTCGCCAGATCGAACAACACGGCAACTGCCAGTGGCGTATTCAAATCGTCATTCATTGCGTCGGCAAAACGCGCCGCATGCGCTTCGGTCCAGTCCAGCGGCTGATCATCCGGCACGACATCTTTTAACGCGGTGTACAGGCGTGTCAATGCGCCCTTCGCGTCTTCCAGATGCGTATCTGAATAATTGAGCGGACTGCGGTAATGCGCGCGCATGATAAAAAAGCGCACGACTTCCGCGTCGTATTTTTTCAGCACGTCGCGGATTGTGAAAAAATTGCCGAGCGACTTCGACATTTTTTCATTATCGACCCGAACGAAGCCGTTGTGCATCCAGTAGTTAACGAAGGTGTGCCGATGCGCACCTTCAGATTGTGCAATTTCATTCTCATGGTGCGGGAACTGCAGATCCTGACCGCCACCATGAATGTCGAACTGCTCGCCCAGCAAGGCGCATGCCATCGCCGAACATTCGATATGCCAACCGGGACGGCCGCTGCCCCATTTGGAAGGCCATTTCACTTCTGCCGGCTCCGACTCTTTTGACGCCTTCCACAGCACGAAGTCGAGCGGATCTCGCTTGCCGGTGTTGATATCGACTCGCTCGCCTGCACGCAAGTCGTCCAGCGATTTCCCCGACAGCTTTCCATAACCCGGGAAGTCGCGCACGGAATAATTTACATCGCCGTCTATCGCCTTGTACGCCAAGCCATTCTGCTCGAGCTTTTCGATCAAGCCCAGCATTTGCGGGACATACTCGGTCGCACGCGGTTCCAGGTCAGGCGCCAGAATGCCGAGCGCTTCGGTGTCTTCCCGCATGTAGGTGGTAAACCGCGACGTCAATTGCGAAATCGATTCGCCATTCTCCACGGCACGCTTGATGATCTTGTCATCAATGTCGGTAATATTGCGAACATAAGTCACGTTGTAACCCGACGCTTTCAACCAGCGATACAGGACGTCGAACGCCATCATCATGCGAGCATGCCCGATATGGCAATAGTCGTAGATCGTCATGCCGCATACGTACATGCGAACCTTGCCAAGCTGAATTGGAGAAAATAGCTGCTTTTCACGCGCCAGCGTGTTATAGATTTTCAGAGCACTCATGGGCGATTTTCTGTTTTGGCTGACAAGTTGCTCCGAGACGTACGGCACGCTTTTGCACTTGTCTATGACGGGTGCGTGACGTAGATGGAACAAGGCCGCCAAAATCCTTTTATGATGCTTAATTTGATAAAATGTTTCTTTGGGCCGCAGTATAACATTGATGAAAATCGGCATTACCACATGTCAATGCCCATTGAATTCCCACCTTTATCAAAATCGAGTTCAAATTCAGGAGGCTTAATGCAAGGTTCTCGCCGCTATTTTATTACTTTGCTTGCAGGTTTATCGCTAGGCATCACCACCCATTTTGTGCAAGCAGCCGATGCACCACACGTTCTGCTCAAGACGAATATGGGCGACATTGTGCTGGAACTCAATCCGGAAAAAGCGCCAAAAACAGTCGAGAATTTTCTTGAGTATATTAAATCCGGCCATTACAACGGCACGATTTTTCATCGTGTCATTGACGGCTTCATGATTCAGGGCGGCGGCTTTGACAAGGACATGAAACAAAAACCCACCAAGAGCCCGATTAAAAACGAAGCGAATAACGGCTTGAAAAATGAACGCTATACGCTGGCGATGGCACGCACCGGCGATCCTCATTCTGCGACTGCACAATTTTTCATCAATGTGAACGACAATGATTTTCTTACCTACCCGGGACAAGACGGCTGGGGCTATTGCGTATTCGGCAAAGTCGTTCAGGGTATGGATGTCGTGGATCAAATCAAGCGGGTTCCAACAGGCAATCACGGCATGATCCCGAATGTGCCGGCCAAACCGGTCATCATCACATCCGCATCGATCACAAAATAACCTGCGCCCAATCAATCTCTTGAAATAACCAAATAACCATTAAACAAGGACTCTCATGGCTGTCATGCTCACCACCAATCACGGCAATATCAAACTCGAACTCGACGCTGAAAAAGCACCGAAGACAGTCGAGAATTTTCTCGCCTATGTAAAATCCGGCCATTACAACGGCACGATTTTTCATCGTGTCATTGACGGTTTCATGATCCAGGGCGGCGGCTTTGAACCCAGCATGGAGCAAAAGCCGACTAACGAACCAATCGAGAACGAAGCTAAAAACGGCCTTAAAAACGAACCTTATACGGTCGCCATGGCGCGCACCTCGGCACCGCACTCGGCATCCGCCCAATTTTTCATCAACCTCAAGAACAATAGCTTTCTCGACTATCCGGGCCAGGATGGCTGGGGTTATTGTGTATTTGGTAAAGTTGTTGAAGGCATGGATGTTGTGGATAAAATCCGTTCCGTAAAAACCACGCGTACCGGCATGTTTGCAGATGTCCCGGTCGAGAATGTCGTCATCGAAAAGGTGGAATTGGTTTAATCGAGCTCGCTTCCGCAATCAATTCACAAGCAGAGCATAACCATGCCAGTCTCAACAAAAGAAGCGCAACCTGAAACGGTTGCGTTTTTTATTTCCGATCTTCATTTGCAAGCATCGATGCCACGAACCGCGCAGGCCTTTTTCGATTTCTTGCGTACTCATGCAATGAAGGCGCAACAGATGTACTTGCTCGGCGACATATTCGAGTATTGGGCCGGCGACGACGACATTCGAACGCCTTTCAACCAGCAAGTGGTGAACGCCATTCGCCATGTTAGCGATGCAGGCGTGACGGTATTCTGGATGGCAGGCAATCGAGATTTTCTGGTCGGCGATGCATTTGCCAAGGCAGCCGGCGCAACACTTCTGCCGGATCCGACCATCACAACCATTGCAGGAAAAAAGATCGCACTGACGCATGGCGATGCGCAATGCACGGACGATGTCGCGTACATGGCATTCCGCGCACAAGTGCGGCAACAGGAATGGCAGCACGCATTTCTCGCAATGCCGCTGGAAAAACGCAAAGCAATCATCGAAGGATTGCGCAAGGACAGTCAGGAAGCGCAGCGCGCTAAATCCAGTGAAATCATGGATGTGAATGCCGATGCGATTGCATCATTGTTTGATACATCCGATGTATCCATCATGATTCACGGGCATACGCACCGCCCTGCTCGTCATGCGTATCATCAGGACGATGGCGAGCGCGTGCGCCATGTATTACCGGATTGGGATTATGAGGATTCGCCGGCACGTGGCGGCTGGATCGGCATTGAACTTGACGGAACAATCAAGCGATTTGGCGCTGACGGCAACGAACTGGATTAGAAAGAAAAGGAGAGCACAGCGCCCCAACCTGTGCTTCGAATTCTTCCGGCCGCGATCTCAATCAAACTGTTTTTTAAAATGTTCAAACTGTTGCTTGAGACTTCCGATCTCCTCGCGCAAGCTGGAAACCTCTTCTTCAAGTTGCGCTATGCGATCCTGACGCGACCGCTCGACTGTGGCACCGGATGAGAATGCTGCAGCCACATTCTGCTGTTCCAGTAATGCCTCCCCCGATAACAGATGTGCATAACGCGGCTCTTTAGTGCCTGGGGCGCGCTCCAAGCGCACCACCAAGGGCGGAAACTTATCAATCAAGAATTGCAGGCCTGTTTCGATCTCGGCCACCGTTGAAAATTCATGCATGCGCCCGGTTCGTGCCCGGATTTCGCCGGTGGTCTGAGGGCCGCGCAGCATGAGCATCGTCAGAATCGCAAGCTTGTCCTGTTCCAATGACCACTTTATCCGCATCCGATGCTCGTATTTCACCACGCGGGCGCCCGCCTGGCTGACTTCGGTGACGAATTTTTTTTGCATCAAACGATGCAACACGTCGAGCACGGTATCTTCGGAAATCGACATCACAGGATCGCGGCTCGACAGTTGATTACAGCCATTCGTCAGCGCATTGAGTGACAGCGGATAATTATCGGGGATGAGAGCCTCTTTTTCCGCAAGCACCGCCAATACACGAATTTCGAAGAGATCGAGAATGGTTTGTCCATCGCGATTGTCTGGCACTGCAGCGTTCACATCCGAGCTCACGTCCAACCTCTCTCATTCAACCAGTTTATTCAGTTTCTCCGGATCGAATTTATCTGTCTCCGGCAACACTTCACAACCGATGCCCGCAGCTTTCAATGCGGCGATAATCTTGCCGATCTGATGCTCTTGCGACGCAGCGTTGTTAATCAATCCGTGTAAAGCCGTCGACAAAGGGTCATCGCCATTCGGCGTTACACCATAGGCGGCAAACATTCGGGCGGCGGCTTCTTCGCGCGATTTTTGTGCATCCTTCTGGACTATATGCGCGAGGCTTCCGAATGCGGTGGCACCTGGCGGCACCTCTTTGACAACGACGGCATTCGAACCCACTTTGGCGCCCTCACCGACCGTAAAGCCACCCAGCACTTTGGCGCCGGCACCGATGATGGCGCCTTTTCCCAGCGTAGGATGGCGCTTGGTGCCTTTATTCAATGATGTGCCGCCGAGCGTGACGCCCTGATAAATCGTGCAGTCGTCACCGACTTCCGCGGTTTCTCCGATGACCACGCCAAAACCGTGATCGATAAAAACCCGGCGCCCAATGGTCGCGCCCGGATGGATTTCGATACCGGTCAAGCCCCGCGCAATATGAGAAATAAACCGGCCCAACCATTTCATCCCATGCATCCAGCACCAGTGCCCCCATCGATGCATGACGATCGCGTGCAAGCCTGGATAACACGTCAGCACCTCCCATGCCGTGCGTGCGGCAGGATCACGTTCAATGATGCTGGCGATGTCTTCTCGGAGGTGCTTAAACATGGGATACGGCGATTGTTTCCAGAAGACGTAATGTTAGCTTGTTCGCACAAGCTTTGCTGGCAACGGAATTTCCGCAATATCAACCGGTGAACTGGCCCCGCTCACCGATTGATCAGGCCAAACGCTTCAACCTTCGGCAAGTCGTTGCCGACGAGCTTCAAAAAGACAGACGCCCGACGCGACCGAAACATTCAGGCTTTCAACGGAACCGAACATCGGAATGCTGACCAGCACGTCACAGCTCTCGCGCGTCAACCGCCGCATGCCCTCACCTTCCGATCCCATGACCAGTGCGGCAGCGCCCGAAAAATCGGCCTCATAAATCGTTTTCTCGGCATCGTCGGTGGTCCCGATCAGCCAAATACCGCGTTCTTTTAATTCACGCAAGGTGCGCGCCAGATTCGTGACGGTGATATAAGGCACGTTTTCAGCCGCACCGCTAGCGACCTTTGCCGCAGTCGCATTCAAGCCAACCGCGCGGTCCTTGGGAGCGATAACCGCATGTGCGCCGGCACCATCCGCCACGCGCAAGCATGCGCCGAGATTATGCGGATCAGTGATACCATCCAACACTAGCAAGAGCGGCGGGCCGTCGATTGCGTCGAGCAATTCATCCAGGTTGCGCGCTAGCGAAAGCTCGCCGGCCTTCGCAACGACACCTTGATGACGTCGTGTGCCCACCATGTTGCTCAAACGCTGGTCGTCGGCCTGAATGATGCGCACGTTGGCCGCTTTGGCTGTACGCAACAATTCCTGCATGCGGCGATCATGGCGCTCGGCATCGATATAGATCTCTTCCACCGACGATGCTTCGTGGCGCAATCGTGCGGTGACGGCGTGGAAGCCGAAAATCATTTTACTCTTCATGTTTTATCGTTTCTTCTTGCCGGATTTGGAATGCGCTCTGGATGAACGCGTTTTCTCGGCAGCTATAGGGGTAGACTTGGCGCGCTCCGTGTCAGCGGTTTTGGTGGACGCCGCCTTCCTGGCGGTTTTTGACGTCGATTTCGCCTTACCTTTCTGAGTGCGGGCCTGCTCACTCTCCGCACGGCGCGCTTCGTTTTTCAACATGGTTCTGATACCCGGCTCGGTCACCAAGCGCAAATCGATCTTGCGTGCATCGAGATCGACGCGGCTGACCTGTACTGTGACGCGATCCGTCAATTGATAGCGAATGCCGGTGCGCTCACCGCGCAATTCGTGCCGCGCCTCATCGTACTGGAAGTAATCGGCACCCAATTCAGTGACGTGTACGAGCCCCTCGATGAAGAGCGCGTCCAACTGTACAAAAATGCCGAACGTGGTAACGCCGGAGATCGTGCCGGTAAATTCTTCGCCAAGTTTGTCACGCACAAAATAACATTTGAGCCATGCCTCAACGTCGCGCGATGCCTCATCGGCACGGCGCTCATTAGCGGAACAGTGGATGCCGAGTGCTTCCCAGACCGCGATTTCGCCTTCGCTTTTTTTCTTGCCCTCGGCCTTATCCTTCGCCTGCATCTTGCGGGCCGCAGGCGACAACATCGTATTCAATACGCTAGTATCAAGCCCTTTCGGGCTGTAACGCTTGCCTTGCAAAATCGCCTTGATCGCGCGATGCGTCAGCAAATCCGGGTAACGGCGGATCGGGCTGGTGAAATGCGCGTAAGCCTCATAAGACAAGCCGAAGTGGCCAATATTTTCCGGACTATAGACCGCTTGCTGCATTGAGCGCAACAACATGGTCTGCAACAGCACTGCATCCGGACGCGCTTTTATCTTGGGCATCAATTCCGCATAGTCAGACGCAACCGGTTTGTCACCGCCACCAAGGTGCAAACCCACCTGCTTCAGGAAGGTTCGTACTTGCGCGAGCTTCTCCTTGGTCGGCCCGGCATGCACGCGGTAGACGCCGGGATGCTCGTGCCGCTGCAACAAATCCGCGGCGCACACGTTGGCGGCCAACATACACTCTTCGATTACCCGGTGTGCATCATTGCGGGTCCGTGGCAGGATTTGTTCAATCTTGCCGGCTGCATTGCAGACGATATAGGTTTCTGTAGTCTCAAAGTCAATCGCGCCGCGTGCATGACGCGCCTGCAGCAGCGCGTGAAATACTTCATTCAGATGCAACAGATGCGGCACTAGCGCCGGACGTCTGGCCGCCTCGGTACCCTTGGTATTGGCAAGGATAGCTGCAACCTCGGTATAAGTCAGCCGCGCGGCAGAATGAATGACGGCTGGATAGAACTGATATGCCTTGATTTCGCCCTTGGCGGTGATCACGGCATCGCACACCAGCGTCAGGCGATCAACCGCCGGGTTTAACGAACACAGGCCATTCGACAATTTTTCCGGCAGCATCGGGATCACGCGGCGCGGAAAATACACGGACGTGCTGCGCTCCAATGCATCCGCATCCAGCGCATCATTGGGCTTCACGTAGTGGCTGACATCGGCGATCGCGACAATCAGGCGGTAGCCTGCACTGCGGCCGATTTTGACTGGCTCGCAATACACGGCATCATCGAAGTCACGCGCATCTTCACCGTCAATAGTCACCAGCGGGACGTCGCGCAAATCTACCCGGTCTTCCAAGTCAGTGTCGCGCACCTCGCCTGGCAATTTGGCGGCAAGCTTTTTGGCTGCTTCAGAAAATTCATGCGGCACACCGTACTTGCGCACAGCGATTTCGATTTCCATACCTGGATCGTCGATATCGCCCAACACCTCGACAATTTTGCCGGTCGGTTGCGTATAGCGCGACGGTTGTTCGATCAACTCAACGCTGACCACCTGGCCAGTTTTTGCCTTGCCCGGCGAGCCGGCCAACTGGATATCCTGCCCGAGGCGCTTGTCTTCTGGCGCGACGATCCAAACGCCGTTTTCGTTCAACAAGCGTCCGATCACGTGGCTGTTGGCGCGCGAGATTACTTCTACGATTGTGCCTTCGGGACGCCCGCGCTTATCGGTGCCGACGGTACGCACCTGCACGCGATCGCCGTGCAACACTTTCTGCATTTCTTTTTCAGGCAAGAAAATATCGGCGCTTGCGTCGTCCGGAATCAGGAATCCGTAACCTTCACGGTGTCCACTGACGCGGCCTTCAATAAAATTCGTTTGGTGCGCCAGTTGATAGCGGCCTGCGCGGTCAGGCTTGATCTGACCATCTCGCTCCATCGCGTTCAGACGGCGCGTGAGGCCATCCAATTCTTCAGGTTTGACATCAAGTGCTGCCGCAATCACGGTCGCATCTTGGGGCTCAGGCGCAGTGCGCAAAATGCCGAGAATTTCCTCGCGGCTAGGAATAGTGTAGGGATATTGGCTCAAAAGGGCGCTTCGTTCGTTAATGTTGGTACAGGGGTAAGTGTAACGGAGGACAGTGATATTTACCTAGAATTTACCTAGGGCGGATTTAACTGCATTATCGGATTGACTTTAAAAGGTTTTCCGCTATAATTTCGGTCTTTCGCAGCAGCTCAATGCGAAATTGCTAGATGCACTAGGTTCAGATTTCGTCTGCCCCGTTAAAGTGTTCAATTAGCAGCAGTGCCCACGTGGCGGAATTGGTAGACGCGCATGGTTCAGGTCCATGTGCCGCAAGGTGTGGGGGTTCGAGTCCCTCCGTGGGCACCATCATTTTATGGCTGTTTCCCCTTTCGGGGAATTGCTATTCTGATTTTCAAAATACCATCTCATCTTGATTTTATCCACTGGCGGACGCTGCTTTCCGGAAGGCTTCTCGGCGAGAACGGAATTTTCTCAATGTCTCGATTATTCTAGGCCATTCAAAAATACCGGACTCTCTCGGCCTTCTTACCAGAAGCGGTCTGTAAATGGATAAAGTCGAGCTCGGCAATAAACTCCTTCGACATCGCAAAGTGTCGAATACTTCGCAATATCTCAACCAATGGTATACCCATCCACAACGTAACAATCAAATTGATGGTCTTTTTTCGTCTGACAAGGGTGTATCTATGGACTCCACCCGATTTGCAAGGAACGAATCAACATTCGTCATAAGGAAGAGATTGCAAGTATCTATGAACTATACTGGGCGTTCTCAAAAACCAAGTGCAACACCTTTTGCTGTAAGGTGCTGCCATGTCG
>CBINHE010000005.1:0-77736 GCA_966250375.1 uncultured Oxalobacteraceae bacterium | reverse complement strand
GCATATGAAAATTGGGACAAGGACGAGGCGCCTGTTCTGGCGACTGCAGACATCAGCGCGAACATTGCCGGACTGGACGCGCGCAGCCTGAATTCCAAACTTGCGGGTATCGAGTCGCCGGTGATGAAGTCGATCAACGGCAGCGATGTGCTGGCCCTACGATTTTTTGGCGCCGGCACCGGAAAAAATGGCGATGAAACCATCATCAATTGCGCTGGTTTCGGGGTCGCCGAAGCCAGCGAAGCCGAAGCAGGACGCGGCTGGAGCATTTTCTATGTTGCCGAAAGCAATGGCGAACCGGAATTGCGCTGCAAATATTTAGGCACCGACAGTTGGAATGCCGATGCAATCGCACGCGGCGTGGAATCCTTTCAGGTGCTCTATGGTGTAGACACGGACAAGGACGGTTTGCCGAACCAATTTCTGACCGCGACCGCCATCAATGCATTGGACGATGCGCTGATTCTGGAGGGCGCGGACGAGACTGCCAAGGCGATTGATAAAAACAGGAAAACAAACTGGAAGAAAGTAGTGGTCGTCAAGGTCGCGTTGCTGGTGCGCGGTTCTCAACCGGCGCGCACTGATGCTTTGGTAGCGCAGCACGATCTGTTCGGCAAGGAGTACAGCGATGCCAATGCCGGGACCGACATTGGTACGCAAATAAAAGAGACTAACCTGCCGACTGGCGTACGAAATCGTCTCCGAAAAGTCTTCACGCTGACTATCCAGTTGCGAAATCAGATAGCGGGTAGCCAGACATGAGAGTATGTGTACCGATCAGCGGCACCCGCATGGTAATAATGGTCTCCGGCAGGCAGCGCGGCGCATCGTTGATTGTGTCGCTTTTGATGCTGGTGGCAGTCTTGGTGCTGGGGATATCCGCCGCGCAAATTGCATTGCAAGGAGAGAAGGCATCGCGCAATGACCGCGATCGCCAGATCGCTTTCCAAGCGGCCGAGGCGGCATTGATGGATGCCGAACTGGACATTGAGAACTCCCCGGATGCCACAAAGTCACGCAGCCAGCAATTTTCAAAGGACAGCACGTTCGGGTTTCCTGGCGATGGTGAAGAGGCATGTCGCTCAGGCGAGGCCAACATCAATCTTGGCTTGTGCAGGCACGCGACGGATGGCGCCGCGCCGATTTGGCAGACGGTCGATTTTCTGGATAGCGATTCTTCCACGACGAGTTCCGTCCCCTATGGGAAATTTACCGGCCAGGCTTTCCCGACCGGTAAAGGCTCCTTGCCGAGCAAGTTGCCAAGGTACGTGATTGAACTGATGCTCTACAACAAGGAAGGCGAGAGCGCGGACACGGGCAAGGCCAGTTATTTCTATCGGGTGACCGCGGTCGGGTTCGGTGCGCGCGAAACGACGCAGGTGGTTTTGCAGACTTTTTATCGTAAGGAAGACTAGTGGTGCAACGTATGAAAATCAATATCGGAAACACTGCCAGTACGCTCATCATCGTGTTGTGCGCGGTGTTCGCCCTTGATGGCTTCGCAGCTACCCCTGCGGTAAAAATTGCCGGTGGCCCCTTATTCGGCGGTAGCATCAATGTGCATCCCAATATGGTACTCAGCCTATCGGTGGAATTTCCGACAGTCGGGATTGCCTATCGCGGTGATAACGGGACCTACAACAGAACCTACGAGTACGTCGGTTATTTCAATCCACTGAAGTGTTATGCGTATAGCGGCGGCAATCGTAATATTGTCAATGGCTATTTTTTCATCTCAAAAGACGCCAATGCCATTACGCATGAATGCGGCGGTGATATGTTCAGCGGCAATTTCATGAACTGGGCTGCATCGTCCGCCATCGACATGCTGCGCTATGCCTTGACCGGTGGCGATCGCATTATCGATGCGGCAGACGAGACAATTTTGCAGCGCGCCGTACTCCCGAAAAGTTTTTATGCCCATGCGACATATTTTCCGCGACGGTCCGTGACAGGCGGTGGCAATGTCAGTGCACCGAACCAGGTAACGCCATTCAATACGGGCACGCTTTATATCGTGTCTTGCAACAACCGCATTCTCTTTAGCGATAGTAAAAGCACCGACGGCAATTGCGACACGTCGGCGTTCGACAATAACGGTGCGCTGATCAAGACTGATAAAAAACTGGGCGAGTATCTTGTCAGAGTCAAAGTCTGCGATGCAACGGAAGGACCGGCGCGCGTCGATCTATGCGCGAAGTATGGCAGCAACTACAAACCGGTGGGCGAGATGCAGCGGCATTCCGAAAAAATCCGGTTCGCCGCCATGGGGTATCTGCTGGACGATTCCGCCACTCGCTATGGTGGCGTGCTGAGAGCGCCGATGAAATATGTCGGCGCCAAAAAAATTGAGCCGTCCAGCTTCAGCGAAGCCGCCAACGATACGCTGGAATGGGATGCTGCAACCGGCGTGTTTTATAACAACCCGGAAAATCCTTCCGATCGCAACAATGCGGCAGTCCACAGCGGCGTCATCAATTACGTCAACAAATTCGGCCGCTCCGGCATCTATAAGGGGCTGGACCCCGTCAGCGAGCTGTATTACGAAGGCATCCGCTATTTGCAGGGCAAGCAGCCAACGCCCGATGCCACGACAGGCATGACCGACGCAATGCGGGAAGGCTTTCCGGTATTGCAGAACTGGACAGATCCGATCACCGCGTCGTGCCAGAAAAACTACATGGTTTCCATCGCCGACGTTAATACGCACTGGGACCGCTACATTCCGGGCAATACGCGCACCACCTACAACAATGGCGCAAATGCGAATGATCCGGTGCGCGCGGCGGATTCCGCAGCCGGCGGCAAAACACCGGCATTTGATGTCACGACATGGACGCGCAAAGTAGGGGAAATGGAGGCCGATGCGGGCGGCGGTTTTACCAATCCTGCGCCGCGTCCCAATCTTGCGCTCCTCGACAAGCAGGACACGGGCGCCGGTGGTCACGGCACGTATTACATGGCAGGTCTGGCGTACTGGGCAAATACGAACGACATTCGGCTGGACAAGCCGACTCGCGTGAAGACATTCGCCATCGACGTCGATGAAGGCGGCAACGGTCTGATTGACGGCAATACGCGCACATTGAAACCGCGTGATAGCCAACTTTATCTAGCCGCCAAATATGGCGGATTCGACGACCGGAATAAGGATGGCAATCCTTTCATTACGATAGCCGCCGACGACAAGACAGTGGTAAAGAATAGCAATTCCGAGTGGGACAATAATGGCAACGGTGTACCGGCCAATTATTTTCTGGCGGGGCAGCCAAAGGAATTGATTCAGTCGATTCGCAAAATATTTTCCACTATCGCCAGTGCAAGCGGCACGATGTCCGGCGTGTCGGCATCGAGTACGAGAGTCGCTGCCGACGGCGCATTTGTGTATCAGCCGGGCTTTGAACCGTCGAAATGGAGCGGCAGCCTGAAGAAACTGAAGCTGACGCTTGATGAAGCAAGCGGCGAGGTCAAGATCGCGACGGTCGCCGATTGGGATGCCGGGGAGATATTGACCGGTATCGGTGGAAAAGAAGCCAGCCCGAGCCCGGATGCGCGCAATGTGTATACGGCGGCGAAAATCAAGGACGACCAAACTCTGGAAACGGTCGAATTCAAATGGGACAAACTGGCAGCATCGCAGAAAACGCTGCTCAATGCCTCTCCTGTCGATGGCATGGATGACGGCTTGGGCGAGCAGCGCGTGCATTATTTGCGCGGCGTGCGCAGTCTGGAGCTGGGGCAGGAAAACGGGAAGTTTCGCGCGCGGGATCGCGTGCTGGGCGATATCATCAACAGCAATCCGCTCTATGTCGGACCGCCCGCCTTGAATGCGCAGGGCGCTGGATTTCCAAAGTTTTACGAAGATCACAAAGGCCGCACCAAAGCGGTTTACATCGGGGCCAATGACGGGATGCTGCATGGATTTGACGCGGCGAACGGCAAGGAATTGTTCGCTTACATTCCCAACGCGCTGATTCAAAATTTGAATCAATTGACCCTGCAAGAATATGTGCACCGGCCGTATGTCGATGGCGCAATGAGCGTGGCTGAGGCACGTGTCGGATCAAAATGGAAAACAGTTTTGGCGTCCGGCATGGGTGGCGGCGCGCAAGGTGTCTTTGCACTGGATGTGAGCAATCCGTCGAATTTTAGTGGCGGGGCGGGGGCTATATGGGAATTCACGGACAACGATGATGCCGATATGGGTAATCTTGTCGGTGCACCCGTCATCGCTAAATTCAAAATGAAGGTCGTGGGCGGAGTTGCGGAGTACAAGTATTTCGTCGTTGTCCCGAGTGGCCTCAACAATTATGCGGACGATGGTGAGAATAAATTCAATCCGGCCGCACCCGGCGTCTTGTTCTTGCTATCGCTCGACAAGGCCCCGTCCGCAAAGTGGGAGCCAGGCGTCAATTATTACAAATTCGAAATGCCCATCAAGGATGCCGCGCTGCAAAATGGGTTGAGCTCCCCGGCATTGGTGACCGGCAGTGATGGCGCGGTGCGTTACGCCTACACTGGGGACTTGCAGGGCAACCTGTGGCGCCTTGATTTTACTGGCGATGCACCATGGAAAGGCGCAACGCCGGAAACGCCTTTGTTTGCTGCGACGGATGCAAAAGGTAACCGGCAGCCAATTTCCACGCAACCCAAAGTGGTGTTCGCTCCCGGTGGTGGATTTGTCGTTCTGTTTGGCACCGGCAAGTTCGTCGAGGATGCTGATGTTGCGTCCGGGAATTTCAAGCCGCAGTCCTTTTATGCGATTTACGACGCCGCCAATGGCGGGGGCAAAGTCGCAAGCCGCAGTCAACTTGCAGAGCGGACGTTTAGCGCGAACGGCAATGTATTTGCCGTTTCCGGAAATGATTTTACGTATGGCCTGGCAGATAGCAGCAAGCGAGGGTGGTATGTCGATTTCCTGGACTCGTATAAAACCGGCGAACGTATCGTCACCAATCCCTTGGTTGCGTACGGTCGCCTGTTTTTCAACACATTGATTCCGGGGAGCGATCCGTGTGCGAGTGGCGGCGGACGGACGTACGCGTTAGATGTGCTGAGCGGACTCGTGGCGGGAGGCGTCTACACCGGCTCGTTGTCCGAAGTGGGATTTTTGAGTTCTCCAAGTCTGTTTGAGACTGGCGTCGTCGAAGTCGGGGACCGGAATGCCACCGGCAAGAGGGCGGTGAAGAAAAAATATTCGATCATCAATTTTGGTACAGAGGGCGCGAAACCTGCGCCGAATAGCGAAATGTATCCGCCCGCGGGACGCTTCAGTTGGCGCGAAATACTGAACTGGGTAGAAATGCGCGCGGCAGCGAACAAATAAATAACAGGTGCACAGTGATTAACAATAAAGCTCAAGGATTCACGTTGATCGAGGTGATGATCGTCGTTGCGATTATCGGAATACTGTCAACGATCGTCTACCCGACTTATCAGGAATCAGTTCGCAAGGCCAGGCGGGCGGAAGGACGCGCTGCATTAATGCAATTGATGCAGCAGGAGGAACGTTATTATTCGCAGAATACCAGCTATATCGTGTTTTCTTCTACCTCAAGCGATGCTAATGAGGTCAAGTTTAGATGGTTTTCCGGCGACAGCGCGCCAACCAGTTCCTATGAAATCAGCGCTGCGGCATGCAGCAACGATGTCATCCAGAATTGCGTGCTGCTGACCGCGAAACCGGGCACATCCAAAGTCAACACGGGACATACCGACACCGCTTGCGGGAACTTGATGCTGTCGAGCACCGGCGCCAAAACGGCGTCTGGTAAGGCCACCAACTGCTGGCAATGACATGAGAGTCCATCCTGTTGTTGCTGAGGCAAGGCCCGGTCGCGGTTTTTCGCTGATCGAGCTCATGGTAGTCATGTCGATTGCGGCAATCCTGCTGGCAGCTGGCGTCCCCAGCTTTCGCTCCCTGATCCAGAATCAAAGAATGACCGCGACGGTGAATGACTTTTTTGCTGCGATCAACCTGACGCGTTCAGAAGCAATACAGCGTGGGACACGCGTCGATTTGGTTCCGGCGGATGCAACCGATTGGGCCAAGGGATGGATCGTTTTTGTCGATGAGAACGACAATCAAAAGCCAGATACGGGGGATCAGATCATTTTTTCGCACGGACCGGCACCAAACGGTATTGCCATTGCAGCTGCTTTTGGGGGGGCGCAAGTAAAATATGTCGCTTATAACGGCACTGGCCGCACGCGAACCAACGCAAGCAGCCAGACTCCCCAAGCTGGCCATATGTCGTTTACCATGGGCGAGCAGGTAAGGAAAATCGTTATCAATTTTCTGGGCCGTCCGCGTGTCTGCAATCCCGATGTTGATTCTGACAATTGTTAGCACCGCGGAATAATCCTTGCCGCGTTTTCAATCTCACTATGCAAAGAACCCGGTGGAAATTTCTAACGATTTGCAGGGCATAAGCCGCGCGCTCGAACTGGCGTCCAAAGGCTTGTTCACCACCACGCCCAATCCCCGTGTCGGATGTGTCATTGTCAGGGACAAGCGCGTCATCGGTGAAGGTTACACACAGCCAGTCGGCCAGGCGCATGCGGAAGTTCAGGCATTGAACGATGCCGCACATCGCGGCACAGATGTGCGCGGTGCAACTGCTTATGTGACACTGGAACCGTGCAGTCACTACGGTCGCACGCCGCCCTGTGCCGATGCATTGATCCGCGTCGGCGTTGCCAGAGTCGTGGCGGCGATAGCTGACCCGAATCCGCTGGTGGCAGGGCAGGGCCTCGCGACATTGAAAGCAGCGGGGATCGACGTCGCATGCGGCGTATTGGAAGATGCAGCACGGGAAATGAATATCGGGTTTTTCTCGCGCATGCAGCGCTGCAAGCCATGGGTGCGGATGAAAGCAGCAGCCAGCCTCGACGGCAAGACGGCCTTGCATAACGGGCACAGCCAATGGATTACCTCACAAGCTGCGCGGGATGATGGCCACTGGTGGCGTGCGCGCGCGTGCGCGATTCTGACGGGTATCGGCACCGTCAATGAAGATGATCCGCAACTCAATGTCCGTGCCGTGGACACGCCGCGCCAGCCACGCCGTATCGTGGTTGACAGTAAATTGCAGATCAGCCCGACCGCGCGTATTCTTGCTGGCGGCGGCACTTGGGTCGTTGCAGCGCAAGCGGACCCCGGAAAAGAGGCGCAATTGCGCGGCATGGGCAACGAAGTCATCCTATTGCCAAATCCGCAAGGCAAGGTCGATTTGCCGGCCCTGATGCTGGAGTTGGGCAAGCGCCAGATCAATGAACTGCATGTGGAGGCGGGATTCAAATTGAATGGTTCGTTGATCCGCGAAGGGTGTATCGACGAATTGCTGCTTTATTTGGCACCCAACTTGCTGGGTGATGCACAGGGTTTGTTCGATCTAGGCATGCTTGACAAGCTGGATGGCAAGCGCAGCTTATCGTTTCACGAAATCAAGCAAATCGGCACAGATTTGCGTATCCTAGCGCGTTTCATTTAACGAATTTCATTGTCATGTTCACAGGAATCGTCGCCGCTGTCGGCAAAATTACATCTCTTTCTCCCTTGGGGAGCCAGTCGGATGCCGGCGTTCGCCTGATTGTTGATGCGGGTGGCTTGTCGATGATGGACGTTGCCATCGGCGATTCCATTGCCCTGAATGGTGCGTGCATGACGGTAGTGGTCAAGACCGACACCGGCTTTATAGTTGATGTATCGCGTGAGAGCTTGAATCGTACCGCCGGCTTGGACGCAGAAGGGGAAGTTAACCTTGAGAAAGCATTGAGGCTGGCCGATCGACTGGGAGGCCATCTGGTGTCGGGTCATGTTGACGGTCTGGGCAGTGTGCAAAAATTCGAACCGGTAGGCGAATCCTGGGAACTGGTCGTCGAGGCGCCGAAGGATCTGGCAAAATATCTGGCGTACAAGGGCTCGATCGTGGTGAATGGCGTGTCGCTGACGGTCAATCGAGTCGCGGACACGGCGACCGGGTGCGAGTTTTCGATCAACCTGATTCCGCATACGATTGAAGTGACGACGTTGAAGCATTTGAAGCGCGATACCAAGGTCAATCTTGAAATTGATTTGATTGCGCGCTACGTTGAACGCATGTTGTCGTTGTCCTGATGCCGCCAAATAAAAATAAAAAATCCCGTAGAAAAATTTCCACTGCGCTGTCGTCCTTTGAATTCATGCAAATAAACGATTGAGTGGCGCAAAATAGGCCAATTCCTATCTGTTAAGAGTTGAAGTACTTTAAATCCATTAAAATAGCGGGCTAATAAGGATTTAAGTTATGTCTATTTCAACTACCCAAGAAATCGTCGCCGAACTCCGCGCTGGCCGCATGGTGATCTTGGTGGATGAGGAGGATCGCGAAAACGAGGGCGATCTCGTGCTGGCCGCTGAATTCGTCACACCGGAAGCCATCAATTTCATGGCCAAATATGGCCGCGGACTGGTTTGCCTGACATTGACTGAAGAGCGTTGCGATCAATTGAATTTATCCATGATGACTTCCCGCAACGGAACGTCGTATGGCACCAATTTCACCGTTTCCATCGAGGCGGCCGAAGGCGTGACGACCGGTATCTCCGCCGCCGATCGTGCAAAGACGATTCAGGTTGCGGTGGCTAGGAACGTCAAGCCGTCAGATATCGTGCAGCCAGGTCATATTTTCCCGCTGAAAGCGCAAAAGGGCGGCGTCTTGATGCGCGCCGGTCATACCGAAGCAGGGTGCGATTTTGCCGAGTTAGCCGGTTTGACGCCTGCTGCCGTTATTTGCGAAATCATGAAGGACGACGGCACGATGGCGCGCCTGCCGGACTTGATTGAATTCGCGAAAGAACATGGACTCAAGATCGGCACCATCGCCGACTTGATCCACTACCGCAGTCAAAACGAAAGCATCGTTGAGCGCATTGCGGAGCGTACGATGCATACGGTACACGGGCCATTTCAGGCGATTGCCTATCGCGACAAGCCGAGTGGCGGTGCCCATCTGGCGCTGGTGCACGGCGATATCGTTCCGGAACTGGAGACACTGGTACGCGTACATCAACCGGTATCGATTCTCGACATGCTCGAGACGCAAGCCACCACGCATTCTTGGAACATGGCAGCGGCGATGGCGGCGATTAAGGCCTGCGAACGAGGCGTGATGGTATTACTCAATTGCGAAGAGTCCGCCGATCAAATGTTCGCGCAGTTTGAAGCATTGAACAACCCTGACACCAAGCCGCAGGCGCGCGGTGCACGCATGGATTTGCGCACTTATGGCATCGGCGCGCAAATCCTGAAAGACCTGCGTGTTTGCAAAATGAAATTGCTCGCAAGCCCGAGGAAAATGCCATCGATGACTGGGTTTAATCTGGAAGTGGTGGATTATCAAGCCAAGCCGAATAGTTGAATATTCGTTTCTGCCGCGAATGATGACAGTGGCAGATTTTTTGAATTGTTCAAAGAATTGCGATGCATTGAGATTTCAGCAGCCGATTTTGAAATAGATTACACGCAAGTGCGCATAAAGGAAAAATGATGACCGTAGGAACATACGAAACCAATCTTGAAGGACAGGGGCTGCGCATTGGTATTGTGCAGGCGCGCTTCAATGAAGATGTCTGTCACGGCCTGCTGTCGGCCTGCTTGGCGGAGTTGAAGCATTTGGGAGTGGAAGACGAGGACGTGCTGCATGTGACGGTTCCCGGTGCGCTTGAAATCCCGTTGGGACTGCGCAAGATGGCAGAAACTTTGCAATTCGATGCGCTGATAGCCATTGGCGCGGTGATCCGTGGCGAGACCTACCACTTTGAACTGGTGTCGAACGAATCGGGCGCTGGAATCACGCGCGTGGGTTTGGACTTCGGTATCCCGATCGCCAATGCAGTACTTACGACGGAAACCGATGAGCAGGCAGAAGTGCGCATGGCCCAAAAAGGTACCGATGCTGCCCGCGTTGCGGTTGAAATGGCCAACTTGACGATTGCATTGGAAGATCTCGCGGAAGCGACCGAGGAAGAGTAATAATGCCGCACCGGTTCGCGGTTGACCAGGCTTTGATAGCCGTTACCGCGAATATTATTAATCTATGCCGGTCCGCGCCGCACGCCGGATAGCGGCAGTTTGTAAATCATGACCCAAAAATCTCTCCACGCCAATCCCAGCAAGAACCGTACGCCGCGCCATCGCGCGCGTGAATTTGCGCTGCAAGGCCTGTATCAATGGCTTTTGAATAATGAAGACCCAGGCGCGATTGAAGCGCACATCCGTGAAGCGCACGGCTTTGACAAGGCGGACGCGGCGCACTTCGATGCGTTGCTGCACGGTGCGATCAAGGATGTTGCGTCGTTGCGCAGCGGTTTGGCACCGCTGATCGACCGGCCGATCGATCAATTGTCGCCAGTGGAGCATGCCGCATTATTAATCGGTGCGTTCGAACTGCAAAACCACATCGAGATCCCGTACAAGGTGATCATCAACGAAGCGGTCGAGCTTGCCAAGTCGTTCGGTGGTGTCGACGGTCACAAATATGTGAATGGCGTGCTGGACAAATTTGCCGCCAAAGTGCGGGATGCCGAGATCGGCGCATCTAAAAAATTGTAGGATGAATTTAAACAATCTTGCTTCCCGTCTCGGTAGTATCGCGCCTTTCCATGTGATGGAGTCGGCGAAAATGGCGGCCGAGCTGGAACAGCAAGGGCGCCACATTATTCACATGGGCATCGGCGAGCCGGATTTCACTGCGGCGCCATCTGTGGTCGAGGCAGCCACGCGCGCCATGGCGGACGGCAAGATGCAATACACACCGGCGACTGGCATTCCTGTGTTGCGTGAAGCGATCGCCGCGCATTATCAGAGTAAGTACGGTTTGCGCATTGCGCCGTCGCGCATCGTCGTGACTGCCGGCGCATCGGCCGCGCTGCTGCTGGCTTGTGCGGCACTGGTCGAGCGAGATGCCGAAGTGCTGATGCCCGATCCGTCTTATCCATGCAACCGGCATTTTGTCGCGGCGTTCGAAGGACGGGCCACGATGATTCCGAGCGGACCAGAGCAACGGTTCCAATTATCCGACGAGATGGTGCGGGAGTATTGGACGAGTGCCACGCGCGGCATTTTGCTGGCGTCGCCCTCAAATCCGACTGGCACCTCCATTGCGCACGACGAATTAGGAAAGATAATCGCGACGGTCCGCGAGAAAGGCGGCTTCACCATCGTTGACGAGATTTACCAGGGATTGACCTATGATGCGACGCCGTTTTCGGCCCTGTCGCTGGGTGACGACATTATCGTCATCAACAGCTTTTCCAAGTACTTCAACATGACAGGCTGGCGCCTCGGCTGGCTGGTGGTGCCGGACGGCTTGGTGGCGCAGATTGAAAAACTCGCGCAAAACCTCTTTATTTGCGCATCCAGTATCGCCCAACATGCGGGTGTCGCCTGTTTTTCGCCCGTATCCATCGCACTCTATGAAGAGCGGAAAGCGGAATTCAAGCGCCGCCGCGATTATATTGTGCCGGCCTTGCGCGAACTGGGTTTCAAGGTGCCGGTGATGCCGGATGGCGCATTTTATGTGTATGCGGATTGTTCTGCGCTATCGGACGATGCGAATCGCTTGACAATCGACATACTTAACGAGGTAGGGGTCGTTCTGGTACCCGGTCTGGATTTTGGTCCCTCTACTGCGCGTCAATACATCCGAGTGTCGTACGCAACCTCGCTGGAAAACCTGCATGAAGCAGTCGCTCGCTTGAAGAAATTTTTTGCCGCGCGCGCCTGACCCGGTTGCATGCCCCTTGCCTTTTAATGGACAGAGACAAAAAAGGAGCCATCGGCTCCTTTTTTATTGGTCATGCGCTGTATTTACAGGATGGCGACTTGACTGGTTTTATTCTTCATTAATTCCGGCCGCTCATCCGGTGCGGATTCTGCTTCCTTCACTGCATTGGATTTTTCGCTCGGTTGTTGTGGCTTTGCAGTAGCCGTATTGGCGGTAGTTGAAAAGGTCGGCACTGCAGTGGAGTTTTCGCTCGGTTGTTGCGGCTTTGCAGCAGCCGTATTGGCGGTAGTTGAAAAGGTCGGCACTGCATTGGATTTTTCGCTCGGTTGTTGCGACTTTGCAGCAACCATATTGGCGGTAGTTGAAAAGATCGGCACTTTCTTGCCCGTCGCAACTTCCTTCAGACGCCGATACTCTGCCAATACCTTGGCACCGTAACCGAAGTCGCTCTCAAATGCAGCCGCGCCCACATACAGCTTAAGACCTGCTTCCACCGAGCCACCGCGTGTTACATAGTCTTTCAGGATAAGAGAGCCAACCTTGATGTTGGCCACTGGGTTCAGTGCCGCTTTGATGCCGCCCAGATTCTGAAATTTTTCGTGATGTATTTTTGACATTACCTGCATTAAGCCTTGCGCACCTACAGGGCTTTCTGCAAACGGATTGAACCTGGATTCAATTGCCATTACCGCCAGAATCAACAATGGATCCAGCTTGATTTCGTCAGCGGTCAGGTACGCGGCCGACACCAGCATATTGGTTGCGTCACCCGCCACGCGATAGCGTTTGGCCAGCCACGACGTTACACGTTGCTGTGGCGGCGTACTCACTATTTTTTTGTCCGCCGCATCCATCGGTGCCAGTTCATTGGACGTGTCTTGTGCCTGCGCAAAAGACTTCGACGGTGCATCCATCAAATTGGTCAGCGGCGGCGCTGTCACTTTCGACTCTTCGGCAATCGCCTCGCTAAAAGGGGTGAGTGCCTTGAGAGAGTCTGCAATTTCCGGTTTGATGAATATGACACCCCACGCAGCGATGGCGCTGATTCCGAGGATCATCAACACATGATGTGCAGTTGTCATGAAACCGCTAACTGTATCGCGGGCAAACACAGCCCAAGCAGCAGATTGGTTGGCCGTACTTCGAGCGAAGTCGGGCACCGTCCTGATAAATCGATTTGACATTCAACCTCCTGAATCGTCGCGGCACACACTTACCCCACGCCCGGCAAAATGCCTTGGCTATCACTGGTTGTCCGTACCGCTAATCAAGAAACATCGTCTGTCGTCGCATGGCGCGCACGGCAGACGCCGTAATTGTTTGCTCTTGGCTGATTGGCTGCCTCGTGGCGCAATATCAGTGGCAAACAACTTTTTCCGGGGATAAGGCTGACGCCTTTTGAAAACACTCCTTAAAATGCCATTTGGGACCCCGATCCCGTGAATGATGAAAACTGCTTCGAGCGCAGTTTTCGGTTTTCGAAAACACTGGCCCCTCATCAAGTTGGCCGAATTGTAGGAGGCCGTTTATATCAAGTCAACACTATAAAAGCAGATAATGATTACTTTTATGTATGACATTTTGCAGTGCATTGCAACAAAAATCAATAGAATCAATTACTTGACGGTATTCTTTGGGTAATGGAATCCATACTCAAAAATTGTGAAAAATATGAAATATTTGGATTTGCGTGATTTTATTGCTCAGTTACAACGATTGGGTGAGCTTAAACATATAAGCATCCCAGTTTCGCCTTATTTGGAAATGACTGAGATTGCCGATTGTACCTTGCGTACGGGGGGGGCGGCATTGATATTCGACAATCCAGTTGATCAAAAGATTCCGGTTTTGTGCAACCTTTTTGGTACTCCGCGTCGCGTAGCGCTTGGCATGGGCGCTGACGATGTAAGCGAGTTGCGCAAGATCGGCCATGTCCTCGCGATGTTAAAAGAGCCCGAGCCGCCCAAGGGATTTAAAGATTTGATGGGACTGGGTACATTGGTGAAGTCTCTCTGGGATATGGCACCCAAAGAGTTGCGCGGCGCGCCGTGCCACGACATTGTCTGGGAGGGCAATGATGTCGATCTGGGGCGGCTGCCGATTCAGCATTGCTGGCCGGGTGATATCGCCCCTCTAATTACTTGGGGGCTGGTTATTACCAAAGGCCCTAATAAGAAGCGGCAGAATCTGGGCATCTATCGCCAGCAGGTCATCGGCCGCAATAAAGTGATCATGCGCTGGCTCGCCCACCGAGGCGGCGCATTGGATTTTCGCGAGCATGGTTTAGTGAATCCGGGGCAACCTTATCCGATCGCAGTGGCGCTGGGTGCCGATCCGGCGACAATCTTGGGGGCCGTGACGCCGGTGCCGGACAATTTGTCGGAATACCAGTTTGCCGGCTTGTTGCGTGGTAGCAGGACTGAAGTGGTCAAGGCCATGGGCAGCGAGTTACGCGTGCCTGCGTCGGCCGAGATCGTGCTGGAAGGACATATCTATCCGGATGCGTTGCACCCGAGCGGCTACGAACATGCGCTGGAAGGGCCGTTCGGCGATCACACCGGTTATTACAATGAGCAGGATCAGTTTCCGGTGTTTACCATCGATCGCATTACGATGCGGCGAGACCCGATCTATCACTCGACTTATACTGGCAAACCGCCTGACGAGCCGGCGGTGCTGGGCGTCGCATTAAATGAAGTATTCATTCCGCTGTTGCAAAAGCAATTTACCGAAATCACCGATTTTTATCTGCCGCCGGAAGGTTGCAGCTATCGGATGGCGATCGTGCAAATGAAAAAGGCGTATCCGGGTCATGCAAAACGCGTGATGTTCGGCGTCTGGAGTTTCCTGCGCCAGTTCATGTATACCAAATTCATCGTGGTCGTCGATGAAGACGTCAATATCCGCGACTGGAAAGAAGTGATCTGGGCGATTACCACCCGGGTCGACCCGGTGCGGGACACGACTTTGGTCGATAATACGCCGATTGACTATCTTGACTTCGCCTCACCGGTCAGTGGGTTGGGCGGCAAGATGGGGATCGATGCGACCAACAAGTGGCCGGGTGAAACCAGTCGCGAGTGGGGGCGAACGATTGCGATGACCGATGAAGTGAAAGCGAAGGTAGATCGGATCTGGCAAGAGCTGGGAATTTGATTGTCAAATGCATTTCAGGGCGTGGTGCGTAAAAATTCCAGGAGGGTGTGAAGCTTTGCTGGTAAAATTGTCAGCGGCGGGCCCCTGCGCATTGTGGCATGGCCAATCTGGTCAGGTCGGGAACGAAGCAGCCACAGCCATTTCCCGCAAGTGCCGCAGACAAGGCTCGCCTTTTCTCCTGCAAAACATTCCTGCCAAGCTGATTGATGTTCGGGACTTGGCAGTTGTCTTGTTTTGCGTCAGCTGTTATCGCCTGGTCAAGGCGCACGTAATATCTTGTAAGTTAACACCGGTATTTCCGGAAAACATCCCTACTATTCAATATGCGCATAACACGCAAGCACTTCCTCATTGGAACTGGGTTATTGATTGCGGCTGCCATCGGTTATTTCGGATGGATCAGCAAGGAAGAGGCTCCGGTGCAACAAGCGCGCAATCCGGTGCAAGTTGTCAAAACCGGCCTGGCCGAGAAAAAATCGATTCCGCTCACTGTCAATTCGAATGGCTATGTGACCGCGATCAATACGGTTGATGTTCGCCCCCAAATCCAGAATGTCGTGCGCGCCATCCACGTGACCGAAGGTCAGTATGTGCATGCGGGCCAACTCTTGTTTACGCTGGATGAACGCAACGATCTCGCCAACGTGGAGAAAGCCAAGGCGCAAGTGGCGCGCGATCGTGCCGATTTGACCGATGCTGAAGCGGCGCTCAAGCGTAATCAAGAACTGCTGGCCAAAAACTTCATCGCGCAAGCCGTGGTTGACACCGCGCGCAGCAAGGTCGAATCGCTGCGCAATACGTTACAAGCCGATGTAGCGGCACTTCGGTCAAGCAATATCGTTCTTGGCTATAACCGGATCAGCGCCGGTATCGACGGCCGCATCGGGGCAATCAATGTGCATCCCGGCAGCCTGGCGCAACCCGCTGGTACGCCGATGGTGACGATTTCTCAGCTCGATCCGATCGCGGTCAGTTTCTCCGTGCCGGAACACGAGCTATCCCACATTACCGCGAGTTATCCGAACGGTGGCGCACCGGTCATCGCGAGACTGGCGAATATTCAGGAGCTGACCGGAAAACTGACGTTCATCGACAACGCGGTCGATCAGCAGAGCGGCACGATACGGATGAAAGCGCAGTTTGCGAATGCCGATCATCGGTTGTGGCCAGGCGCTTTCGTCAACGTCCGTTTGATCTCGCGTACGCTGCCGGATGCCGTTGTCATTCCAGCGCAAGCCGTCGTCACCGGTCCTGATGAAAAATTCGTGTATGTAGTGCAGCCGGACGAGTCGGTAAAGATTCAAAGAATCGACGTCGTAGCGGTAGAGGATGGGCAAGCGGCGGTATCCGGTTTGCCGACCGGGACGCGGATCGTGATTGAAGGTACGCAAAACCTGCGTCCGAAAAGCAAAGTGAAAGAAGAGATGCACACGATGCCGGTTACGGCCAAGCAAGAGAAGAAATCGTGAATATTTCGGAACTCTGCATCCGCCGCCCCGTGATGACGGTACTGTTGTCGGCGGCCATTATCGTGGCGGGTATTTTTGCCTACACCAAACTTCCGATCGCGGCGCTGCCAAGCTATAACACGCCGGTGATCAATGTTACCGGCGCACTGCCGGGTGCGAGCCCGGAAATCATGGCAGCGTCGGTTGCCACGCCGCTGGAAAAGCAATTCTCGACCATCGCGGGACTGGCACTCATCAGTTCCAGCAATACTTTGGGCAGCACATCGATTACGCTGGAATTTTCGCCGGATCGCGATATCGATGCGGCGGCAGTCGATGTGCAAGCTGCGTTATTGCGCGCGCAGCGCAGCTTGCCCGACGAAATGACTTCGCTACCCGCATATCGAAAAGTGAATCCGGCGGATGCGCCGGTGTTGCTGCTGGCATTGACGTCGCCTTCGATTTCGCTGTCGGACCTGAATAATTACGCGGAAAACCTGATTTCACCGACGCTGTCGACCATCGATGGCGTCGCGCAAGTGCAGATATTTGGCCAGCGCCGCTATGCGGTGCGTATCAAGGCGAAACCGGATGAACTGGCGGCGCGCGATATGACGATGGACGAGTTGGCGTCATCGATTCGGACTGCGAACGCAAATACCCCGGTGGGGGTTCTGGATGGGCCACGGCAGAGTCTGACGCTGGAAGCGAACCGGCAATTGCCTGATGCCGAAGCTTTCGGCAATCTGATTATCGGCAGCCGCGACGGGCTGACGACGCGCCTGAAAGATGTGGCGCTGGTGGAGGATAGTGTAGAGTCGGCCAAGAGCGGCAGTTGGGCCAATGGCGAACCGTCGATTGTGTTGGCGGTGCAGCGTCAACCGGATGCGAATACGGTGGCGGTAGTGGATGCGGTGAAAGCCAGATTGCCGCAATTTAAAGCGCAAATGCCTGCGTCGATCGATGTCAAGGAATTAAACGATCGTTCGGTCTCGATTCGCGACGCGATCAGCGATGTGAAGCATACCTTGCTGCTGACCGTCATCCTGGTGGTATTGGTAATTTTCCTGTTTCTCAAGCGCCTGAGCGCGACCGCCATTCCAGTGCTGTCGCTGCCGATTTCATTAATCGGTTGTTGTGGCTTGATGTTATGGCTGGGCTATAGCCTTGATAATATTTCGCTGCTCGCGATTACGATTGCAGTGGGCCTGGTGGTCGACGACGCGATTGTGATGCTGGAGAATATTGTGCGCCATGTCGAAGATGGCATGGATCCGTTGGCGGCGTCTCTCAAGGGGTCGCGCGAAGTCGGATTTACCATCATTTCGATTTCGATTTCGCTGGTGGCGGTGTTCATCCCGATTTTTTTCATGCCGGGCGTGATCGGCTTGATGTTCCATGAATTCGCGGCGGTCGTCTCGCTGGCGATCCTGGTGTCGGCGGTGGTGTCGCTGTCGCTGGTACCAATGCTGTGCAGCCGTTACCTGCGGCATGATACGCATCAGGATGAACACTGGTTGAGCCGTTTATTCGAAAAAGGCTTTCATGCGGTACTTGACGGGTATACGCGCGGCCTCGACTGGTGTCTCGGCCATCGGAAAACCGTGTTGCTGGTGGCGGCCAGCACCTTTGTATTGACTGTTCTGTTATTCGTGACTATTCCGAAAGGCTTTTTCCCGAGCGAGGATATCGGTCAGGTTCGCGCTACCGTCGAAGGGCCGCAAGACGCGTCTTATCCGACCATGGTCGCACTCACCAAAAATGCGGCGACCATTATTCAAAACGATCCCAACGTCGAAAGCGTGACATCTCGGGTAACCAGCGGCAACACCGGCAGGTTGTTTATCGGATTGAAGCCACGCAACGCGCGCAAGCCTATGGACGCGGTGCTGGAACAACTGCGCCGCAAAGTGAATGGCGTGCCCGGCCTGTCCGTTTTTTTATCGCCTGTCCAAAACCTGCAACTGGGCGGCAGGCAAAGCAAAAGCCGTTATCAATATGTGCTGCAAAGCGTGCAGGCGGACGAACTGACCGACTGGTCGGAACAATTACAGACGAAGATGCGCGCGGAACCGATCTTTCGCGATGTGGCCAGCGATTCGCAATTAAAAGGTTTGCAAGCAGTTGTGGATATCAATCGTGATCGCGCGAATGAAGCCGGGGTGCAAATTCAGGATATCCGAACTGCGCTGTACAGTGCCTTTGGCGACCGCCAGGTATCGACGATTTTCACCAGCAGCAACAGCTATCAGGTAATTTTGCAGGATGCGAACTCGGGGCAGCAGGATGAAGCCGATCTGGGCAAGATATATTTGCGTAGCAAAACGGGCGCACTGGTGCCATTGACAAGCCTTGCCACCGTGCACCGTGCCGCCGGACCGGTTTCAGTCAATCACCAAGGGCAGTTGCAGGCCGTGACCGTGTCATTCAATCTTGCGCCAGACGTACCCTTGGGCGATGCCAGCAAAAAGATTGAACAGATCAAGACATCGTTGCATATGCCGGCCAGCATCATCACTTCGTACGCGGGTGACGCTGCCGTATTCCAGTCGTCGCAAGGCAGTCAAATCGCGCTGCTATTGTTGGCGGTAATCGTCATCTATATCCTGCTCGGCGTACTGTACGAGAGTTATATCCATCCGCTCACGATTCTGGCTGGTCTGCCTTCTGCAGCGGTTGGTGCGCTGCTGACGCTGCATATTTTCGGTTTCGAACTGACGCTGATTGCGACCATCGGTATCTTGATGTTGATCGGTATCGTGAAGAAAAACGCGATCATGATGATCGACTTTGCGCTCGATGCACAGCGCACGCAGGGCATGCGGCCTACCGATGCGATTCGCACTGCCTGCATACTACGCTTTCGGCCGATCATGATGACGACATTGGCGGCATTGATGGGTGCCATGCCGATTGCGCTGGGGCTGGGGGCGGGCGCGGAATTGCGTCAGCCGCTGGGGTTGGCGATTGTCGGCGGCTTGCTGGTGTCGCAGGTGATTACGCTGTTTATTACGCCGGTGATTTATCTGTTGCTGGATCGATTCAGCGGCGATGGGCCGTTGCAGTTTGCGTCTGCCCCTGCCGTTGCTCATGTAGCCGCCACTCGCTCTGATCTACTTATACAGAAGTCCGTAACTTAGGCGACGAAGGGCCTTCGTGTTCCTTCCCCCTTGAAGGGGAGGGAGTGTTCACGATATGAGCGTCGTCATGACTTCTGGCTTCTGCTTCTGGGTAAACTCTGACATCCTCAAAATTGCTCGACCCAGGCAGCGAGCTGCGCTGGCGTAACGGGCAATTCGGTTTTTGCCAGCTTGCACTGAAGACCGAGTTCGGTGTGCGTCATCTGTAGTGACCAATCGCGCTTGCCGAGCCAGAGCAGCGAAGCCAGCCAGAACGCATGCCGCGCCGACACAGGCACATGGCTTGGCGTTTCCAGGAATTCGGCAAGATTCCGTTCATCAAGGAATACGGCGCTGCCGGCACCGCACCGTTCGAGCTTGTCACCGAAAACTTCCGACAGCATTTCAATCACTTTTTCCACCTCGTGATCTGGATGCTGTTGTTCCATTTTCGCGAGCTCATCGCGCACTGCGCATCCGAAGGCGCCACTACGGAAAGCTTCGATGCTGATCAGATCGGCATAGTCCATCAATAGCCAATCAGGTTCGGGCGGGGTGACGCCGGCGGTCAATGCGGCAGAAAGGTAGGCCTCGACCGGCAGAAAATGCGTCGGCCCCGCAAGGCTGGCACATAGCGTATAAATTGTGCCGATGCGATTCGATACGGTCTGCTTTTGCCGAATCAGCAATTTCTCCCGCAACAGTTGTGCGTGTTCCTTGCGCAGCTTCGCCAAGTCGAGCGCTTGTTTCAGTTCCATCCTGAGGGCGGTTATTTCCCACGGCTTTTGGATGTAGCGATGGATCTGCCCCTGGTTGACGGCTTCCACCGTATGCTCCAGTTCCGAATAGGCCGTGGTCAGAATCCGTACGATGTGCGGGTATCGATCTCGTGCGTAAAACAGCAGTTCGTTGCCGTACGCGCCTGGCATGCGCTGATCGGATACCAGCACGGCAATCGTGTCCGCATGCGCATCCAGCATTTGCTTGCCTTCTTCGACGGAAGTGGCGGTCGCGACCGGTGCCAGAGAACCTATCGCCCGCTCAAAGTATTTGAGGGCGGTCGCTTCGTCGTCAACGAACAAGATCACCGGTGAGAGGAGATCGGGATCAATCATCGGTCATTCCTTTTATGTGCTGGAAAATTCAGTGTGACAGTAGTGTATCGTCCCTGTTCCGATTGAACCCGGATGTTGCCGCCGAACGACTGCATGATGCGATTGCAGAAGATCATTCCCCATCCGTTGCCGCCGTCGTCCGCGTGCATCGTGACGGGGTCGACCAGGAGCCGATTCAAAATCTCAGGTGGTATTCCGGGGCCGTTGTCGGTAATGCGGATTTGCGGATTGCCATCGACCAGTACCGTGAAACTCAGCGTTGGCTCGGGCTGCCCATCCAAGGCGCGCAGCGCATTGCTCAGGACGGAAGATAATACCAGCGCAACGCAATTCGGCAATGCGGTGACCGGGAAATCTTCTCGGATATCGGTTTCGATCACCCCGCGTTGAGCCGGTGTCAGAGGGTAAGCATCCAGAAGAGATGCAATCAGTTGGCGGGCGCTGCTGTTCGTTTTGGCAGAATGCGTTGCCGAGGCCGAACTGGCGTGTTTCACCGAGTCGACGAAGGTGGACAGGACTGACAGGCAATACCTGGCGTTGTCATTCATGCGCGCTACGGCATTGCCGACCTCGGCTTGCAGCGGCAGCGGTGCGTCGCCGTCGCCGGATTTGAGGCGGCGTTGAATGCCGCGCGCAAAATTGGCAATCGTGGCCAGCGGCGTATTGAGTTCATGCGCGAGAAATGCAATCGTCTCCTCGATTGCCATCAGGCTTTCCCGTCTTGCGATACGTTCGCGCGCACGCTGGCTCGCCAGACGCAGCGTGCTGCGCACGTCTGCCAAGTCCAGAGGTTTTTCCAGTATCCGGAAAATTTCGCCGGCATTGACGGTCTCCATCAAGACGTCCTTGTCCACGTAGGCCGTCACGAGGATGCGGACGATGTGCGGGTAGTGCTGTTCGACCTGACCCAACAACTCGCCACCCACGCGCCCGGGCATGCGGTAATCCGTAACCAGCACATCGACCTTGCTGTGCGGGCTTTCCAGTATTGCGAGTGCGGCGTCCACACTCGATGCCGTCAGTACTTCGTAATCCGCCTCGACGGCGCGCACGAAATATTTGCGCGCCAAATCCTCATCGTCTACGTACAGGACCGTCACGACACTACGGTCAGACTCATTCACTTATAGATCCTCTCATTCAACTCGCGGCAGGTCGAAAATCATTTTCGTCCATTCGCCCACGACGCTCTCGGCCCTTAGTGTGCCACCATGGCGTTCGATTACGCCATAACTGATGCTGAGTCCCAGGCCAAGGCCCTGGCCGATCTCGCGCGTCGTGAAGAAGGGCTCGAATACGCGCGCAAGATTTTCGGGCGGAATGCCTGGCCCATTGTCCTGAACCGTGACGCGAAGACGGTTGCCGTCCCAAGTCGCGGCCACGTGAATCGCACAAGCGGCGCGCTTGGTATTCCGCATGGCCAATGCTGCGTTGCCGAGCAGGTTGATCAGTACGCCAATGATGGCAGGCTCGTCGCCGCGCACCAAGGTATCGGCAGGTAAATCGCGCGTGACGGATACGCCCTTGATCTCGTGTCCGATCAGGCGAATCGAGGAATCGAGCGCTTTCTCGAACAGGAAAGGTGTGCCCTCCAGTGCTGTCCCTGTTTTTCGATACGCGAACGTCTTCAGATCCGAAACAATATGCTGCACGCGTTGCATGCCCTGTTTTGCATCGGCCAGGCACTCGCTTAGCATCGGGCTTGTCTTGGCTGCCGGCTCCTCGATAGCAATATCGATCGCCATCATGCAGAAGTTGACGGGATTGTTGACCTCATGCAGTAAGCCAGCCGCGAGCGTGCCGATGGCGGCCATTTTCTCCTGTTGCAGCATTTGGCCTTTGATTTCCGACAGGTTTTTGTTGGTCTCTTCCAGTTGGCAGTTCTTTTTCGCCAGTTCTGCCTTGAGTCGAAACAGCATGAAACGGGCACGCTCATTGAAAAAGGTACATACGGCACTTACCGTTGCGGACATTACCAAGAACAGTGAATTGACTATGAATGCGCCATGCAGTTCAAAACTGGCTGGATGGACGGCGCACGCGGCAAGGTAAAGCATAAAAGAAAGTCCGCCAAAGGCGAGGTTCTGCCAGAGACTGAACGGCAAGGCAATACCGGATGCGAAGATCGCAAGATGTAGCCCCGCATAGTACAGAGAGGTTGCACCTTCTGTTACAGCGATCATCCATGTGATCATGATTTGGGGCAGAATCAGCCACATGAATGTCAGCCCTTGAGCCCTGTCTTCACCCCACTTGGTTCTCATCAAAAGGACGATGCCGAAGATCAGAATTGAAACACCGACCCTGACAGCACCGAACAAAGCCTGCATTTTCGGATAAAGGCCGTAATCCAGACCGGTGCCCAATAGAATAAGGACGACAGCAGCATATGAACAGCTGCGGCTGAAGGCAATGCGGTATTGCCGAATTTCGGCCTCATATCCCACGTGAAGTTCTTTGAACATGTGCGGCGTCTTATAGATCAAACAATGGCCATTTCTGCAAAAACATTTACACCGGTAGCATCAACATAAATCTTGCGCTCGGTCGACTGTTCCGGAAGCAGAAAATCCATTTTGGCCTCGTCTCGATAAATAAGGTACCACTCCAGCAGATGTCCCATCACAAACAGCTTCTCTGGATTGCATGAGTGTACATTTGTGACCAGGAGTGTCCCGCCAGGACGAGTACGTGTGGCGAAATGCATCATCAATCTCGAACATACCTTGTCGGACAGATAATCGAACAGACCTGCACAGTACACAGCATCGAACTCACGAGTATCGGCCGGCATTGGTGTGGTGCGACGCTTGAGCAGTTGATGAACCGAGTCGTGTACGTAATCGATGGTGATTGATTTTCCGATGCTGCCAGTAATGGATGAAAGTCTGTTGCGCGTCCATGCCAAGGTTTCTTCACTGAAGTCGACGAGTTCGAAAGACAGAAATTCGGGGGCCGGGTAGCTTTGCAGGAAGCGCTGTATTTCGACGGCAGGACCGCATCCAATATTCAATATTCGGAATGGTCTTCCGGCATGTCGAGCAGCGTCCGCCATGCGCGTCAGGAAGTTCACCAGGATATCGATTCGGTTGCGATGCGCCGTCGCTGCTGCCGCCTGCAAAAATGCAGCATTCACAATCTGAAAATAAGTGTTGGACCCCTGACGCGGATCGTCCAGTATCTGGTTGACCATCTGATAGTCGCCAGCATACCCAAGTGGTTTTGTGTATGTGCGAAATACGAATGGCGCTCTTAGTAGAAGTGGATGGAGCGCCGCTTGCGCGAATGAGCGGTGTGCAGAAGTCAACTCCTCGTCAACGCAGGATGCCTCCCCCTCCATTACACTCAAGTAGAACTTGGTCTTTTCTATTAGCGGGGTCGCGAGCTCATAAAAAAAGTCGGTTCGTAATCGCCCATTTTCCTTGGGAAGCGAATCGGACATGTCGACTTGCTCGACCCAGCGCGACACTTCGGACAGGAAAGCGCGCATCTCGTTGACTACAATCTGATAGTCGCGGCGAATGCGGAAACGTTCGCCCCAATCTTGCACAAAGGCTTTCGCTTCTGCACCGACAGCGCCCGGCGCCAATACAGCATTACTCAGTTCTCGCCATTCTTCGATGAGAGTCACCGACACAACGGCTGTGAGGCCGGTATTCACCATGCTGATGACGACCGCCTTGCCGATATAGGCATTCTTGGTGCCGAGCCGCACGGTGAGATCGCTGAGAACTTCACTGACCTGCACGATGGAATAGGGATTGTATATTTCCATCACCAGAGATTTTCGCTGGAGATTGACGATCGTGCCTCGTACTGCTTCACCCTGCACGTTACGAAAGCTGATTACTGGATCGATATGCGTTTGTGAGTACACGATAGAGCGCCATGAGATTCTCGGATAGGGGGGAGATTAACGGTTCGGCATGATGAATGCCAATCTGCATCCATAACGCGACATGAAATCGCGTCTGCGTTTGCTAGGGCAGACGCGATTTCATTTGTTACGTTGTGGATTCAAATGGGTATAAGGCACAAAGCGCAGAAACAAAAAGAAGAGTAGCGACCGGGATCAAGCGATGATCTCCTGCCGATAAAATGTTGTTCCGTCTGCTTCTTGCCGACCGATTATCTCTGCATTGAGTGTACTATGCATGTTTTTTATGGGCAATTAATTAATTGATCAGATTGCCAAATTTGCCCCATATTTTCTTTGTAAAAAGATAAATTTTTTGGGACGTTCGCGCGGCCCGAGGGCAAATGTACAGGCATTTAGGGCGGATTTTCCTCGGCTATAACGGGCGCCCAAGCTTCTTTGCGGTGCATTGCGTTGTTGCGCATCCCTTGCTGGGGGCTTGCAAGCGACTACCGTTCCGCGGGTGATCGCATGTGATCCGAAATCCCTGCTGCACCTTGTGTGACTCGTCACACGGCGCTCCTCTCGCTTGTCACTGCCCCTCAAGACACCCAGCTCACCCCTTACATTCGGGGAAGTCCGCTCTAGCCTGGCCAAGCGCGGCCAAGGATTTCATATTGCAAAGCCGGTGCAGCCAGCGTGCCGTACACCCGGCCACATTCGGCATCGGTGCGGCTGGCAATGAATGCTTCGGCCATCGAGGCAGGCGCGTGTTGCAGCATCAGGCTTGCCTGCGCGGCCAATACGAGCTGTTGCACGAAACGGCGCGCCAGCATTTCCCTTTGCTCCGGTGGTGTGGCGAGGCCTTTTTGCAGTGCATGGACCAAATTTTGCAAGCCGGGATGCACCATGGTGGTGCCGTTCAGTTGCGCCAGCAGCAGCGCAAACCCTTCCGGCTCGCGCTCGATCGCGCGCAGTACATCGAGGCACATTACATTGCCGGAACCTTCCCAGATCGAATTGACCGGCGCCTCGCGGTACATGCGCGCCATTGGTGCATTTTCCACATAGCCGTTGCCGCCCCATACTTCCATGCACTCGCCGGTAAACTCCAGCGCGCGCTTGCAAATCCAGAATTTGGCGGCGGGCGTGACGATGCGGCGCCATGCGCGTTCCAGCGGGTCTTGCGACGACTCGAACGCGCGCGCCAGACGCAGCATCAGCAGCGTGGCCGCCTCGCTTTCGAGCGCGAGATCGGAAAGTACATTACGCATCAGCGGCTGTTGCGCGAGATGCTTGCCGAACGCGGTTCGATGCCGCGCATGGTGCGTCGCCTGTACAAATGCATGGCGCATCAGTGCCGCACTGCCGATCACGCAATCGAGCCGCGTGTAGCTGGCCATTTCGAGGATGGTGGGTATGCCGCGTCCTTCTTCACCCACCATGACGCCGTACGCATCCTGGAATTCCACTTCGCTGCTGGAGTTGGAGCGGTTGCCGAGCTTGTCCTTCAGACGCTGCACCAGCACCGCATTCTTGCTGCCATCGGGACGCCAGCGCGGGACGAAAAAGCAGGACAAGCCGGCGTCCGTGCGCGCCAGTACCAGATGCGCATCGCACATCGGCGCCGAGAAAAACCATTTGTGCCCGGTCAACCCATATTCCGCTCCGCGTCCCTCGCCGCACAATGGCCGCGCCGTCGTGGTGTTGCTACGCACATCGGAGCCGCCCTGTTTTTCGGTCATGCCCATGCCGATCAGGATCGAACGTTTTTGATCGAGCGGCAGATCGCGCGGGTCGTGTTCGCAGGAAAATAATTTCGACTCCAGCGTGGCAAACAATTCGGTTTCTTTTTGCAATACCGGAATCGATGCAAACGTCATCGTGGTCGGACAGAGCGATCCGGATTCCACCTGCGATTGCAGAAAATACCCGGCTGCGCGGGCAACCTGCGCGCCCGGTTTCGGTTGCATCCACGGCAGTGCATGCAGTCTTTCGCGCCGCAGCAGCGAGAGCAGCGCATGCCAACTCGGGTGGAATTCGACCGAATCGATGCGGCGGCCGAAGCGGTCATGTGTGCTCAGTTCAGGCAGATGGCGATTCGCCAATTCTCCCAACGCCAATATTTCCTTCTTACCCAGTTCCGCGCCAAAGCGAGTCAGGCTTGCCTCATGCCAACTCGCCTGTTCGCGCCGCACGCCGTTGCTTAATGCAATATCGCTGGAAAAAAGATTGTAGTCGTGGAGGTCCGGCACCTGGTTGGTGACTTCGTGGGTGGGCCATTGCATGTCGGCGTCCTGATCCGATTAAGTATGAATAAGCTTTACATGAATGCCGTAAAACGCCAAGTCTATTTCCCGGCTGATTGTCAATCAATCCGTGTTGATTTGACTTGATTTTTTGCAAGATTGATCGGCAGGAATGCCTGAATGCCAATTGCTATAAATTGGGTCGAGGTGTCAGGTAAAATGCACTTCTATTTCTATCATCTGGCGTCCTTATGTCTTACCAAGTCCTGGCCCGTAAATACCGTCCCAAAAGCTTTGAAACGCTTGTCGGGCAAGAGCACGTCGTGCGGGCATTGACGCATGCGCTGGAAAACAAGCGCTTGCACCACGCGTACCTGTTCACCGGCACGCGCGGCGTTGGCAAGACCACGTTGTCGCGGATATTGGCGAAATCATTCAATTGTCAGGGTGTGGATGGAAACGGCGGCATTACCGCCCAGCCTTGCGGCGTGTGCGACGCATGCACCGCAATCGACGCGGGACGCTTTGTCGACTACATTGAGATGGATGCGGCATCCAATCGCGGCGTGGACGAGATGGCGCAATTGCTGGAGCAGGCCATCTATGCACCGTCCAATGCGCGCTTCAAGGTCTACATGATCGACGAAGTTCACATGCTGACCAATCATGCGTTCAATTCGATGCTGAAGACGCTGGAAGAGCCGCCGGAGCACGTCAAATTTATCCTCGCGACCACCGACCCGCAAAAGATCCCGGTCACCGTGTTGTCGCGTTGCCTGCAATTCAATCTGAAGCAAATGCCACCCGGCCATATCGTCAGCCACCTTGACAATATTCTCGGCCAGGAAGGCATTGCATTCGATACACCTGCGCTGCGTCTGTTGGCGCAAGGCGCGCATGGCTCGATGCGCGATGCGCTGTCGCTCACCGATCAGGCGATTGCGTACGCGGCGGGCAAGGTGACGCTGGAAGCAGTGCAGGGCATGCTCGGCGCGTTGGACCAGTCCTATCTGATTCGCCTGCTGGATGCCTTGGCCGCCAAGGATGGCGCTGGTCTGCTCGCGGTAGCGGATGAGATGGCAACGCGCAGCCTGTCCTACAATGCAGCACTGCAAGACTTGGGTTCGCTGCTGCATCGGGTTGCGCTGGCGCAGACGGTGCCTGCGGCAGTACCCGACGATTTGCCGGAACGTGAAGACATCATGCGTCTGGCGACCCTGTTCGATGCGGAAGAAGTGCAATTGTTTTACCAGATTGCAGTGCATGGCCGCAATGAATTGGGCTTGGCGCCGGACGAGTATGCCGGGTTTTCGATGACGTTGCTGCGCATGCTTGCGTTCCGGCCTGGAATGGGCGGCGCCGACATCAAGCCCGCTGCATCGGCGGCTGTTTCTGCTCCAGCAATCGCATCGGCGCGATTAGCTGCAGCGCCGCAAGCGGTGACTGCCAGCACGCCGGTGGCAAGACCGGCCGGCGGAATGAGTCCGGCGCGCGCCGCACTTGAGGCCGCCCGTGGCGGTGCGAAAGCAGCACCACCGAAAACGACAAATACGTCGACGTCTGCGCCACCGCCGTGGGAACGAGATGAACCGCAGGCGCAGGAAAGTGCCGCATCCGATGCTGCAAGCGTAGCGGCTCAAAAAAAAACTGAATCGCCAGGCACCGAGGTAAACCGTTCGGCAGCACCTGCGGTAATATCGGCGCCGGCCGCAAGCCGAAGCGAGCCAATTGCAATTCAACCGACGCCGCACGTGTTGCAGCCGATTCCGGAGCTGAATTGGGACGGCAATTGGCCGTTGCTGGCTGCCGCGTTGCCTGTACGTGGCGTCGCTCAGCAATTGGCGCAGCAAAGCGAGTTTGTAAAATGTGACAGCAGCGGCGGCGCTTTCCAGTTTTATTTGCGCGTGGCGGTGGAGACGCTGTTGTCGGCTGGCAGTCCCGACAAGTTGGCCGCTGCATTGACCGAGCATTTCGGCCAGCCGATCCGTCTGCAAACCGACATCGGTGCAGTGCAGCATACGGCCAATGCGAAGTTAATCGCGGAACGCGAAGAGCGCCAGCGCAAGGCGGAAGAAACCATGCACGGCGATCCGTTCGTACAGACGCTGATGCGGGAATTCGGCGCGACTATCGTGCCGGGATCCATCAAGCCAATTTGATTAACTGCGGGACAGAGTTTGCGAAGCTAACCAAGTTGCTCTGCCCCTTAACATTTTAGAAAAGAGGAGTATCACCATGATGAAGAACCAATTAGCAGGCCTGATGAAGCAAGCGCAGGCGATGCAAGACAACATGAAAAAGATGCAGGACCAACTTGCATCGATCGAAGTGGAAGGCCAATCCGGCGCCGGCTTGGTAAAGGTCGTCATGACCTGCAAGAACGACGTCAAGCGTATTTCGATTGATCCATCGCTGCTGAGCGACGACAAGGACATGCTGGAAGATCTGGTCGCCGCCGCGTTCAATGATGCGGTACGCAAGGCGGAAGCCACCTCGCAAGAAAAAATGGCGGGTATCACGGCCGGCATGCCGTTGCCTGCCGGTTTTAAAATGCCATTCTAAGCATCAATCAAAAAGGAAGTAGGCGCATTGCGATGCGCCGCATGCGTCAAAATATCCGGCGCATCGCGATGCCCCCTGCAAATTCAAAGTGAAATCACCCTCCAGTCTCGACTTTCTTACCGAAGCATTGCGCCGTCTGCCTGGTGTCGGACCGAAATCCGCGCAGCGCATGGCGTATCACCTGATGCAACATGATCGGGAAGGGGCCGCCATGCTCGGACGGGCGCTAACGCAAGCGGTCGAGCAAATCCATCACTGCGCGAAGTGCAACACCTTCACCGAAAATGCGGTGTGCGAAACCTGCCTGGACCCGGAACGCGACACGTCCTTGCTGTGCGTGGTCGAGACACCGGCTGACCAGTTGATGATCGAGCAAACGCTTACCTACAAGGGACTGTATTTCATTCTGATGGGTCATTTGTCGCCGCTGGATGGCATCGGACCCAAAGACATCCACTTGGAAAAATTGATCGCACGTGCCATGGATGGCGTGGTCAAGGAAGTGGTGCTGGCCACCAATTTCACCAATGAAGGTGAAGCGACCGCGCATTACATCAGCGAGACGCTGAAAGCGCGCGGCTTGAATGTCAGCCGTCTGGCGCGCGGCGTGCCGGTCGGCGGCGAGCTGGAATACGTCGATGCCGGCACGATTGCGCGCGCGATGCTGGACCGCCGTTCGACATGAATTTCATCTGTACTGAATTGCCACCGCCTGAATAAGACCATGAAAAAATCAGCAGCATCCGGTGCATTGGCCGGCATCAAAGTCCTGGAACTCGGCACCCTGATCGCCGGGCCGTTTTGCTCACGCATGCTGGCCGAATTCGGCGCCGAAGTGATCAAGATCGAATCGCCGGACGGCGGCGATCCGATCCGCCAATGGCGCGTGCTGAAGGACGGTACATCCTTGTGGTGGTCGGTACAGGCGCGTAACAAGAAGAGCGTCACACTCAACATGAAAGACCCGCGCGGACAGGCGATCGCGAAACAACTGGCACTGGAGGCGGACATCATCATCGAGAACTACCGTCCCGGCGTGCTGGAAAAATGGAACCTCGGCTACGAACACCTGAAAGCGCAAAACCCCGCGACCATCATGGTGCGTCTGTCGGGTTACGGCCAGACCGGTCCTTTGAAGGATTTGCCGGGATTCGGCGCGATCGGCGAATCGATGGGCGGCATGCGCTATGTCTCCGGTCATCCCGATCGGCCGCCGATGCGCATCGGCATCTCGATCGGCGATTCAGTGGCGGCCTTGCATGGCGTGATCGGCGCAATGATGGCATTGCGTCATCGCGATGCGACCGGCGGCCGCTGGAACGGCAAGACGGGTGAAGACTGTGTCGCCGGGCAGGGGCAGATGGTGGATGTTGCGTTGTATGAGGCGGTGTTTAACATGATGGAATCGCTGGTGCCCGAATACGACCACGCCGGCGTGGTGCGCGAGCGGACCGGCGGCGCGCTGCCGGGGATTGTGCCCTCCAACACCTACACGACCTGCGAAGGCGGCAACATTGTCATCGCCGGCAATGGCGATGCAATTTTCAAGCGGCTGATGGTTGCGATTGGCCGCGACGATATGGCAAACGACCCGCAGCTTGCACGCAACGACGGGCGGGTGCCACGCACGGCGGAAATCGATGCCGCGATTCAGGCATGGTGTGATACGCAATCGATCGATAGCGCACTTGAAGTGTTGAAAGTGGCGGATGTCCCGGTCAGCAAGATTTATTCGGTGCGCGATATGATGACGGACCCGCAGTTTCTGGCGCGCAACATGTTTGAACAACATGCATTCGCGGATGGCACGCCGATCAAGCTGCCGGCGATTACGCCCAAATTGTCCGCAACGCCTGGAGAAACCAAATGGCTGGGACCGACCTTGGGAGAGCATAACGATCAAGTGTTGCAGGCGCTTGGATATGATGAGGCCCAAATCGCGCAATTACGGCGCGACAATGTAATTTAGACGCCACCCGGCAATCCCTTCAAGACCTCGCGCAGCCTTACAACCCCGCGCTTGATTTCCTCATTGGGAGTGGCTGTAAATCCGAGCACCAGTCCCGACGGCGTTCGGGGCCGCAAGACCGCGCTCATTTCAGTTGCGTGGAGTCCCGATAGCGCGCGCACCTCGGTGCCATTTTCAAGCCGCAGGCGTGGGGCAGTGTCCCACGAAACCCCTGCTTCACCGCCTTGCATAGCATCCCGCTACGACCGCCAAATTACCTGACTTATTACTGCGCAGGCCCTAATACCAATCCTCGTAAAAAACGTGACAGGAAAATCGATGGATTTTTTCGTCTGGCAAGGCGAGAGGAGGCGCCATAGCGAGCTATGGCAACGACGAACAACACCGCCAGACGGAAAAAGACGCGATTTAACTGTCATGTTTTTTTACGAGGATTGGTATAACGGCACCACAAGGTAACCTAATTTAAACTGGAAAATAGTACCCTCCCTGACACAGGATGCACCATAGATGGCGCATTAAACGCTAGACTTGGTTTTGATTTCACTACGAGAGTCAGAACATGCACTTATGTCATATAACCTATAAAAATGACGGCAATATTTCGGCCGCGCAATTGGCCGAAGTATTTCGCAATTCGGGGATTCGGCGTCCGGTCGATGACTTGGATCGGATGGCGACCATGTTGAAGCATGCGAACCTGATCGTGACGGCATGGGACGGAGAGCGGCTGGTCGGTGTTGCGCGTGCGTTGACTGACTTCAGTTATTGCTGTTACCTCTCAGACTTGGCGGTAGATAAAAATTATCAGAAGCGAGGCATTGGCGAAGAGTTGATTCAACGTGTTCGCGCGGGCATTGGTGAACAATCGATGTTGCTTCTGTTGGCAGCGCCGGAGGCGATGGAGTACTACCCGAAGGTCGGATTTGAAGCGGTTTCCAATGGCTGGATCATGAAACGAACCGCTTGAATCGATCCAGCTTGCCCTCCGTGATTGAGAATATGGAAAGGAAAATCATGCATACCTACGAAGCGACCGTCTCCTGGAGCAGAGGTGCTCAGGGCTTTGTCGACAACCGCTATAGCCGCGCGCACGAATGGGTGTTTGACGGCGGCTTGCGGATACCTGCATCGTCGTCGCCGTTGATCGTTCCGCTACCGATGTCGGCGGCCGCCAATGTCGATCCGGAGGAAGCACTGGTGGCGGCCGTTTCCAGTTGCCATATGCTGTTTTTCCTGAACATCGCTGGCAAGCGCGGTTTTGTCATCGATAGTTATGTGGACAGGGCGATTGGCGCGATGGGAAAAAACAGCGATGGAAAAATGGCGATCACGCGCATTACTTTGCGGCCGAAAATCGTGTTTTCGGGTGAGCATCAACCAACGCCTGACGAGTTGGATGTCATGCATCATGAATCCTCCGATCAATGCTATATCGCGAACTCGATTAAAGCTGACGTGGTTGTGGCACCTCGGGAAGATTGATTCGTATCCGGTTTTTGGTGCCGATTAAAACGTTTGATAAGGAAAATAAAATGTACGTACCATCGCATTTTGAAGAGAAGCGCATCGACGTGCTGCACGATCTGATTCATGCACATCCGTTTGGCATGCTCGTCACGCTGGATGCCGATGGATTGAACGCGAACCATATCCCGTTCGAACTCGACCCCGATCCGGCGCCATTCGGTACCCTGCGCACGCATGTCGCACGCGGCAATCCGGTCTGGCGAGATTTCTCACCCGATGTTGATGCGCTCATCGTGTTCCAGGGGGCGCAGTCGTATATTTCGCCGTCGTGGTATGCGAGCAAGCAGGAAAACGGAAAGGTGGTGCCCACCTATAACTACATGGTGGTTCATGCGTATGGTGCGATGCAGGTTGTTGAAGATCCGGTGCGGTTGCGTGGTTTGCTCGAGCGGTTGACGAATCGATTTGAAGCAACGCAGCCAGCGCCGTGGATGTTGGCGGATGCGCCGGGCGATTTCATTGAAAAGCTGCTGCCAGCGATTGTCGTGATTGAGGTACCGATTGCGAAGCTGATCGGCAAATGGAAGGTCAGTCAAAACCGGTCTGAAATGGATCGCGCAGGTGTCGCAGGAGGATTGCGTGAGATCGGCGATACGAATGCAACGGTGATGGCGGACGCAGTAGCGCAGTTGGGGCGCTCTTGATGAGGTGCATGTCACAGGTGTAACAGGATGGCTGTCACTCAGAGTGCGAAGCACTCGCTCAAACACTTCTTCACATAAGTTTCAAAAAAAGCAATTTCGGCATGACGGGCAACCACTTCATGCAAACTCCAGCACCGTATTCGCCGTAGTTCCCTTCTTCGCTACGAGTCTGACTGCACACCGCAAAAGCCTCTCAGAATGAATGGAACCAATACTTTCCTCATGCCACATAAGTATGAGAGGCTTGCGATGATCGTTTTGTTACATTTCTTCGGTGCTGGCTAACGCAAACTGGAGAACTGTGGCGTATACCGTGGAGTTGCGGTTTTTCGCTTTCGCCCCTCATATGTGTTCTACAAGAGGCGAGCATGTTCAATAGCTGAATAATTGGACAATTGGACAATTGGACCGATTTTACTGAGGAGATATTTCATGAGTGCCGTTGGAGACTTTTTTCAAAACGTCGGGAGTGTATTCACTTTTGGCCTCATCCCGCCAGCGATGCCCGACATCCCCGAACTTTCCATGGAGGATATGGACAAGATCACAAATGATGCATTATCGCAATTCGATACGAAGCTCGGGGATTTCAACCCCGATCAGATCACAAATGATGTGGAATCGATATTAAAAAGTGTGAGTCTCGGGGATTTAGGGAGCATGGGTCAGCCACCTGTCTTGCCGACGGATACCCCTCCTCCTAACCCCTCTACTCCTAACACCTATATTCCTCCTAACACCTATATTCCTAACAACCCAATGAACCCTTTCTAATAGGTTCCTCTACCGCAGGAGGACCGCCCTCGGGCGGTTTGTGTTGTGCAGTAGCCTTTTACTGCGAGGATATTTATTGATGGAGGGGAGCGAACATGATCAGGCTACTGCCCGCAACCGCTGCACTATGTGCGCCCATAATTTACTGGAACATGCGGAACAACCCGCATGTTCCCCGCGGTACTACAGTGAAAGACGTGGAAAAGTTATTGCACGGGTGGACTATATTCGGGATATTCGAAGACGAAAACCTGATCGGTGTCGTGCCCCTCAACGGCAATCGACTTCACATCGATCTCGCTCCAGATTGGCAGGGAAGATGGAATCCCCGCGCGATCGCCCGCCAGGCACTCGCCCTATTTTTCCAGACCAGGGAGACGCTGTTCACGAGTATCGAAGAGAGCAACACTAGAGCGATTCGCCTGGCTGAAAGAGTCGGTTTCATGGAAGTAGGCCGCTCCGACGGTTATCTGCATTACCGCATGCACAGAAGCGAGCAGCAGCATCTGTATCCTCGTGCTCGTTTTGCCGAAGAAGCATCGTAAGGACCCGCGCAGCAATAAGTCAGGCAATTTTGCTGGCCGTACCGGCCGCACTGCTGCGTTGTATTCCTTGATGGCTTTGGTGAGTTCGGCAACGCTGGTCAACACGCTGCAGCGCAAGTGTTCGGCTTCTTGCGTCAGTCGTATCAGAATTTATGGTTGAAGGCACTATAGCGTTTTGCGAATCAGTGGCAGGCACGCGCGCCGCGCATAGATGCCGCCACGACGGTATTGGCGCGGGGATCGCATCAATACCGTCCTCGGCAATTCGCTTTAGAGCAGGCTCTCAGCGACCTTTGACCGCGCAAACACCTCGAACTGGTCAGCCGGCAGTGGCTTGCTGTAGTAATAGCCCTGCATCTCATCGCAGCCCTGTTCGCGCAGGAATGCCAGTTGTCCTGCCGTTTCCACGCCTTCGGCAATGGTTTTCAGTCCAAGGCTCTTCGCCATGTTAATAATGGCGCCGACAATAGCCCTGTCTTCCGGATCGGTGCTGATGTCGCGCACGAAGGACTGGTCGATCTTGAGTTTGTACACCTTGAATTTCTTCAGGTGGCTCAACGATGAGTAGCCGGTGCCGAAATCGTCGATCGACATGCGCACGCCGCGCTCGTGCAGGTTGTTCATCATGGCGATGGCGCCTTGCGGGTCGTGCATCGCTACGCCCTCGGTCAGCTCCAACTCCAGATATTCCGGCGGCAAACCCTCTTCGTCAAGGATGCGCGTGACTAGATTGGGCAGGTCGGAATGGCGGAACTGCACTGCGGAGAGATTCACCGCCATGATCAGTGGGGCAAGGCCATCCTGCATCCAGGACTTTGCCTGCCGCGCTGCGCGTCTTAGCACCCACTCCCCAATCGGCAGGATCAGTCCGCTGTCTTCTGCGGCGGGAATGAATTCCGCTGGCGATACCGAGCCTAGTTCCGGATGCGTCCAGCGCAGCAGAGCTTCCGCCCCGATGATGCACCCGTCCTGCATGGATACCTGTGGCTGGTAGTGCACCTCCAGTTGGTCGCGTTCCAGTGCCTGGCGTAGCGCATTGACCAATTGCAGGTGGCGCGCCGAACGGACCTGCATTTCCGCGGTAAAGAAACGGTAGCCGTGACGGCCTTCCTGCTTGACGTGATACATGGCGGCATCGGCGCTCTTGGAAAGGGTTTCCAGATCCGTGCCGTCATCGGGATAAAGAGCAATGCCGATCGATCCGCTCACGTTCAAATCATAGTGCTCTATTCGATAGGGCGCGGCGATGACATCCAACAGCGTCTGCGCTACTTGCGCAGCGCCGCGCGCATCAGTGTCGTGCAGCAGGAAGATGAATTCATCCCCGCCAAGGCGAGACACCATGTCTTCCTCGCGCAACGCCAGTCGCAGCCGTCTGGCCAGTTCGATCAGCAAGACATCGCCGATGCTGTGGCCAAGCGTGTCGTTGATGTCCTTGAAGTGATCGAGATCGAGCAACATTAATGCCACCGGCCCTTGACTCCGCTGCGCCAGACTGATGGCGTATTTGGCGCGATCGTCCAGCTGAGCGCGGTTCGGCAGTCCGGTGAGGGCATCGAAATGTGCCAGGTATTGAATACGTTCCTCGGCCTCTTTGCGCGCGGTAATGTCTCGGGTGATACCAAGCAGCATTATGGTTTTGCCGTTCGTGCTACGCATTGGCGCAGCAAAAATTTCAAGCCAGCGCTGCGTTCCGCCGAGTCCTTTGATTTCGAACTCCAAAATCCCACTTTCGCCACGAATCACGCGCCTATGCAAAGCGATAAAAGAATCACGATACTCGGGAAGAAGAAAGTCTACGAGATTGTGCTGTTGCGCCTCCTCCAGAGAATCTGCTTCGAACATGGCGAGGCCCGCAGCGTTCATCTCCAGGAGCCGGCCGTCGCTGTCAAGAACATTGATGCATTCCGGCTCCGTCTCGATGATGGTCCGCAAGCGCTGTTCGCTCTCTCGTAACGCCTCTTCTGCCTGCTCACGTTGCGCTTCGCGCGCAAAGCTTTTCAGCGCATAGTCAATGTCCGCCGCCATTTCCACCAGCAGGTTGCGCACCTCTTCATCGAAGGCGTTGGTTACGTCGGCATACAGGTTGAAAACCAACTTGACAACATTATCACGATGCAGCGGAAGTGCGGCGGATGCACTCCAGCGGAACTGTGCGCCACGCTCATGCCACGCCTCGCTGGCGGTGTCATGCTGGAAATCCTGACACCAGAACGGCCGGTTTTCGCGAAACGCCGTGCCAGTCGGGCCGCGTCCGGATGGATCATCGGCGTTCACCGAAATTTGCAGCCCGTCCAGATATTCCGTGCCACTGCCAAAGGATGCAATCGGCCTGACCTGGTTACTTTTTTCGTCAAGCACGCCGATCCACGCCATCTTCATGCCGCCGAAGTCCACTACGACGCGGCAGGCTTGCGCGAACAATTCCGTCTCGCTGGTGCAGCGCACGATGGCCTGATTACACTGGCTCAAAGCGGCGTAAAGCTGGTTGATACGCTGGTTTCGCGCTTCGGCATCCTTGCGCTGCGCGTCGATCCGGGCGAGATTGATTTTCGTTTCCGATAACCAGCCCAACACACTGTTTTCCATGCCTGGGGCAAACGGGATGGCGGATGAAAAATCCCCGCTGCCGAGGCGAGCGATGCGCGCGTGCAGCTCATTTACCGATCCGCCCAGAATCGCATGCAAGGCCCGCCGCGCACTCCAGAGCAGGGGGAGCAGCAGCAAGCCAAATAGGGTAAAGGTCAGACGCATCCATGTGGCGCAGGCTTGGGCAGCATGAATCGCCTCCAGCGTACGCTGATCCGCCATGCGATGAAACTGGCTGATTGGCCGCATGATGTCAGACTTGGCCTGGTGGTAGGCTGCGTCATGGAGCATATGAATTGCCTTGGCGCGGTTGGCCTCGGTTGGCGGGTTGGCTGATTCGATCAGCGCCATCGCGGCAAATTCGATGCGCGTGAGCGCATCCGAATTGGTCTTGGCCTCCACGAGCTTGGCTAATTCTTCTTCAGTGAAGCTGGTCTGCCGCATCAACTCCAGCAAGGGGGGCACTGGTTCCGCCGGGCGCGGGCGCTGGTCGTCGGCCAGCACCAGATCCCAGTAGATGTTTTGGTCGTTGACCGGGCGGGGCTTCTTGCCATCGCGGATGTCGAGGATTTCCTCATATTTTCGCTTGTAGATGGAGTCGCCGGTCACCACATAGGTGCGAACCATCCGTGTAAGGTCATCAGATGACTGGCGCAACTCGTTAGCCAGAAAAAATGACTGCTGCCGCAACGCATTGGCACGATTGATCTGCTTTTCTGCCCAGGTATAAACGACAAGGGTTGCGGCGAAGACGATGAATATGCCCAGCGTCAGCCAGCGGTGGAGTGAGAGCCGGGACAAGTTGCTATTGGAATTTCTCATTATGTTCATTTCTCCCGGCACGCTGCGGATAGTGATAAAAAGCAACAGATACGCAGAGATTATGACGCGGATCGGGGCGCAACAAAAGTATTCGTCACTCTGTCCTGATCATTACCCGTCAGTTGGCATAGCCATAGGATTCTCTTTCCTTTAGGGGAGGCGGCAGGATGGGCTGAAAATGCGGTAAAACCGGATGGCGTAATGGTTTATCTCCGCGATGGCCGGTTATCGATAGGCAATAACATCGCCGACCGGCCGGAAGGGGCGCGCACGATTGCGGTCATGCACAGTCTGGTACAAACGGCGGTGGCGAATGGGCTCGATCCTTACCGGTATTTGCTTCACGTATTTGAAACGATGCCGCCGCTCAAGGCCCGCCAAGAGCTGGAGCAATTGCTGCCTTGGAATATCACCCCGAGACAGGCGGTTGCGCCATCCGCACTGGTGGCATAAAGCGCGTTCGCACGGCGATCCAGCATCGGGACGAGCGATTTTCCGTTGTCCGCGATGGAACTTTACGCTGTCAGCTGCCACTCATTTGCAATAAATCATCATCAACCTCGTGTTGGGCGAAGCCGGCACGGCGGGAATGCGTCTGCAGGACAGTACAGAACTGTACCTGGAACGCGTGACCGAACAGGAAGAGCTGTTCATTTACGTCCTCCTCGACCACCTACCGTCAGCACCAGAGAAGCGTCTGGCATATCTGGCACACATGCTGAACCTTAATTGCCTGGAACAAACCGACTATAGCTCGATCAAGAATGCCCTATGCTAAACCGCCCTGATATTTTTAAGATAAATGCACCGACACTTCCATCTATCGACAAAGGTAGGCAAGCGCCATTGAATCCAGTAAGTGAAAGGGCACCGGATAATGCACTTCAGCTTGGCTCTCACCCGTCATCTTTGCGAAATTGGCTTAATTCTGCCCGCCGCACCATAGAGCGAGTATTTTTTTATCCTCCATCGGCAATTCTTCAGCAGTTGAATTGTGTTAAAACCTATCAAGAAGCAGAAACACTACTAGCCAATCCGTTATACCTGCCTTATTTAAATTCTTGCGATGGTCCACTTCCTGCTCCGTTGATATATTTGGCAATGGTTGGTACTCGGGAAATTTCCGAGAAACGGTTCGAGCAAGCATGGATTGAGTATAAAAAAATCATAAATTTGTATATTGAAAAAGGCGCCAACCCAAATGCTCGAGGTAATACGTTTAAAAATACGCCTTTGATGTGGGCGATCGCTAATGCTCAAACAGAGGCGGCTCTATGCTTTGTTCAACATCCAGAGGTCGATATAAGTATTGGAGATGCTCGTTCTAAAATGCCTCTGCATTTTGCGATTGTGAAGGGCTACACGCACCGAGATCGAGATAGCGGCAATGAAAATGCAACTTCTTTTGGTGTTATCATTAATGCATTATTGGAACGCGCGGCAAAAGACACAAGGATAATCAACGCACAAGACTCGAAAGGTAATACTCCACTTCATTATGCGGCTGTTCACAGAGATCTTGGATTGGTCGAAAAGCTGAAGAACGCTGGCGCTGATATTACGATAACAAACAATCAGGGGCAGAAACCAGCCGACTTGCTTAACATCACTTATATTGAGGCAAAGAAGATACTGTCAAGCATTACCTTGCCTTATACGATGCTTCAAGAAAAGGAATGGAATGGGATATCCGTTCACCTCGCGGGGGCATTATCAACGTAAGCGCCAATTTTGAAGCCTCTATCAAAGGGCGGTGAAATTGGCGCTTACTATTGAGCGTTCCATAATGGATGACAGTCAGAACGCTCAATCCCTCACTTGCAGTGCGCGTATCCGCTTGCAAGCGGATACCGTTTCGCAGGCGTGGTGCATGCACCACGAAATCCCTGCTACACCCCCGTTCCTCTCCCAAGGGGTGAGAAGAGCCGCAATTCGCTGTCGCGAATTAAGGAAAAATCAATAAGCAAGTGGCCAAAAGTTTTTTGACAGCGAAAGGAATTTCCTGCCCCTTCAAAGAAGGCGCCCGGCGGAGGATTAGGGGGGAGCAAGGGTTTCATGCGACATGGTGAAGCAGGGAATTCGTGGAGCACTGCTCCACGCCTGCGCAACGGCATTGCCTTGCAAGGCAATGCGCCCTCCGACTGCTTGCGGAACGGCACAGGCTTGCAAGCCTGTGTGTGCCCTGCAAGGGAGGATGGGTTAAAAGCGGCAAGATAAAACCCATCCTCATCCTGCTCTACTTATTGATTGCCGTCCTTCATCGATACCGTGTTTTCGCCACTTCTGATATGACGCGTCGTCTCGAGTACGAGTCAATGCAGGTCAGCGCAATGCGTCAATCATCTTTTCCAGCTTGACCGCATCCGCACAGAACAAACGAATTCCTTCCGCCAGCTTTTCCGTGCCCATCGCATCCTCATTCAGCATGAGACGGAAGGTCTTCTCATCCAGCGCCAGCTTTTGCATGTCTGCCGATTGCGCCGCCTCCGGGCTGAGCTTGCGCGTGATAGGGGTATCGCCTTCAGTCAATTTTTGCAATAGTTCAGGGCTGATCGTCAGCAGGTCGCAACCGGCAAGTTCGGTAATCTGCGACGTGTTGCGAAAACTGGCTCCCATCACTTCGGTTTTATAGCCGAACTTGCGATAGTAGGTATAAATCCGCTTCACTGATTGCACACCGGGATCATCCGCGCCGGCGTATTCCTGCCCGGTCGATTTTTTATACCAGTCATGGATGCGGCCGACAAAAGGCGAGATCAGTTGGGCGCCCGCTTCCGCGCAGGCGATCGCTTGCGGCAGCGCGAACAGCAAGGTCATGTTGCAGCGGATGCCTTCCTTTTCCAGCACTTCTGCAGCGCGTATGCCTTCCCAGGTTGATGCGATCTTGATCAGCACGCGTTCGCGCGGGATGTCGGCCGCTTCGTATAGTGCGATCAACGCGCGGCCTTTGGCGATTGTGCCTTGCGTGTCGAACGACAGGCGCGCATCGGTTTCGGTCGATACGCGACCGGGGATGATGTTCTGGATTTCCTTGCCGAATGCGATCAGCAATTGGTCGATGATTTCACCGGTTGATTTGCCCGCATGGTCGCGCACAGCCTTCGCCAGCAGTGGCTGGTATTCCTCTTTTTGCACCGCTTTTAAAATCAGCGATGGATTGGTGGTTGCATCGCGCGGTGCGTATGCCTTGATGGACTGGAAATCGCCGGTGTCGGCAACGATGGTGGTGTATTGCTTCAGTTGTTCGAGTTGGTTCATGATGGAAGAGGGTAGAAGACGTGGCCGAGTGACAACGGAAGTTATTGTAGCCATCGCCCTGTCAGCGAAAGAACGAGTCGAATTGCATATCGAATTTTTGCAGCGCCTTTTGCGCATTTTGCATCTTGCTGCGAAACTCAGGACCGCGCTTCAGCGCCAATCCCACCGCCAGGATGTCGATCACGACCAGGTGCGCCAGACGTGCCGAGAGCGGCGTGTACGGATCAGTATTGAAGCTCAGGTCGATCGGCACCAGCACTGTCGCCAGTTCCGCCAGCGGCGTGCCACTCGGGGTGAGGGCAATGATGTCGGCTTCCATCTTGCGCGCCAGTTGCACGCTGCGCAGCAGTGCGGCGCTGTTGCCGCGTTGCGAGATGGCGACGACCGTATCGCCTTTTTTTAGCAGCGATGCTGAAATGCTGTGGATATGCGGATCGCTGTACGCGACCGTCGGCACGCCGGAGCGGAAGAACTTGTGCTGCGCATCGGCCGCGACTACGCCGGACGTGCCCTGCCCATAGAATTCGATCTTGTTCGATTGCACCAGTACATCGAGCGCGCGCTGGATGGCTTCCGGGCGCAGATTGTTGCGCAGGTCGAGCAGGGTGTTGATCGAGCGGCTGCAGATTTTATTGACCAGGTCGGACGCGAGGTCGTCCTGCATCGGCGATTCATCCGCGCCGGGCAGCGCGAGCGCCAAGCCTTGCGCGAGTTTCAGCTTGAACTCTTGCCAGCCGTCATAGCCGATCGCGCGGCAAAAGCGTACAACCGTCGGTTCGGATACCTGCGCGTTCCTGGCTAGCGCGGTAATGTTTTCCGCAATGGCCAGTTCAGGATTTTTCAATACCGCGAGCGCAACTTTTCTCTCTGACTTCGATAGCGAATCAAGATGGGTGCGGATTGAATCTAACAGCATGTGTTCTCACAATTCAGGCAGCGCCTCTTCGCGCCATTGCAATCCATCGCGTCCGATCAATGCGCTGGCAGCGGCCGGACCCCAGGTGCCGGCAGTGTACGGCATCGGATCGTCTTCTTCCTGTTCCCAGAAATCCAGAATCGGCTCCACCCATGCCCACGCAGCTTCCAGTTCATCGCTACGCATGAAAAGCGTCAATTGTCCACGCAATACGTCCAGCAGTAAACGTTCATATGCTTCCATGCGCGGCGTCTTGAAGGTCTCGCGGAAATCCAGCTCCAGTTCCACTGGTTTCAGGCGCATGCCGTCGCCTGGCGTCTTGGCCATCAGGTTCAGTTGCAATCCCTCGTCCGGCTGCAAACGGATCACCAGGCAGTTCGGCTGGAAGCTGCTGGTCGATTGCGCAAAAATGGAATGCGGAATCGGCTTGAAACGCACGACGATCTCGGCCAATTGGTCCGCCATGCGCTTGCCGGTGCGCAGATAAAACGGTACGCCGGCCCAGCGCCAGGTATTGATCTCGGCCTTGAGCGCGACGAAGGTTTCGGTGCGCGAATTCGGATTGGCACCCGGTTCCTTGCGGTAACCCGGCACTTCGACGCCATTGACATGGCCGCTGCGGTATTGGCCGCGAATCACGTTTTGCGCGAGGGTGGTCGGCGTGAAGCATTTGAGCGAGCGCAGCACTTTCAGCTTCTCGTCGCGTACTGCATCGGGCGTGATTGACACCGGCGACTCCATCGCGACGATGCATAACAACTGTAGCAAGTGGTTCTGCAGCATGTCGCGCAGCGCGCCCGAGGTATCGTAGTAACCGATGCGGTTGCCGACGCCGAGTTCTTCTGCGATCGTGATTTGTACATCTGAAATCCATTCGCGCCGCCACAAGGGTTCGAACAGCACATTGCCAAAACGCAGTGCCAACAGGTTTTGCACTGCCTCTTTGCCGAGGTAGTGATCGATGCGGAAGATTTGCGATTCCTCAAATACGCGGCCGACTTCGGCATTGATTTGCCGGGCGCTGGCAAGATCGCGGCCGAGCGGCTTTTCAAGGACCACGCGCGAATTCGACGTAGCCAGGCCGCATTCGGCCAGATTGTGGCAAATTTTTGCAAACAGGGTGGGTGGCGTTGCAAGATAGAAAACGCGGATGATCGCCGGATCGGTACGCGTCGCGGCAACTAGCGACTGGTAAGTGGCGCCATTGTTCGCATCCAGTTGCACATAAACGATGCGTGCACAGAAACTGTTCCATACCTCATGGTCGAAGGCTTCTGCTGAAATATGTGGCTTTGACGCGCCATTGACTTCTTTCATAAATTCTTCTTGCGTCAGCTCGTGGCGTCCGACGCACACGATGCGTGCTGTCGTCGGCAAGCCCTTGACACGTTCCCGTGCATACATTGCAGGCAGGAGCTTACGCATTGCCAAGTCGCCGCCGCCGCCAAACAACACCAAGTCGAAATCTGAAAGAACCATGATGTTCAAATATAAGAATTTAATGACGCGTTATGGGCTAAGAGTCTATCCCAGTAGTGATCAACCTTGGCTTGCAGCCCCTCAGGAGCGGGGACGGCGTTGCTCGTCGTAACATAGCTCGCTATGTGTCCTCCTCCCGCCTTGTCCGCGCCCCTGATGGACCGCAATCCAAGGCAGCTCCCTATTGGGATAGACTCTAACGCACAGCAGCCTTGGCACGCGCGATCAAACCATTGGTGGAGCCATCGTGCGCTTCCGGTTGCGATTGTCCAATCAGTTCTGCGTGAATGTTTTTCGCCAATACCTTGCCCAATTCCACGCCCCATTGGTCAAAACTGTTGATGCTCCATATCACGCCTTGTACAAAAACCTTGTGTTCATAGAGCGCAATCAACGCGCCCAAGGTCGCCGGTGTCAGCGCATCCATCAACAAGGTGTTGCTGGGGCGATTGCCGGGGAATGTTTTGTGAGGCGTCAATGCGTTGATTACATCGGGGGGCAAGGCTTGATTCTGCAATTCGGTACGCACTTCGTCTGCGGTCTTGCCGCGCATGAATGCTTCCGACTGTGCAAAGCAATTGGCCAGCAGTGCCGCATGATGGTCGGGCAGCCCATGGCTGGGCTTTAGTGCAGCAATGAAGTCAACCGGAATGATGTCGGTACCTTGGTGCAGCAGTTGGAAATACGCATGCTGCCCATTGGTGCCTACATCGCCCCATATCACCGGACAAGTGCCAATACTCAGCGGCGAGCCATCGTGGGCTACGCTTTTGCCATTGCTTTCCATTTCAAGCTGCTGCAGATAGGCGGTAAACTGGTTCAAATCCTGATGGTAAGGTGCGATCGAAATCGATGTGCTGCCGAAAAAGTTGCGGTACCACATGCCAATCAATGCCAAGAGCACAGGCATGTTTTGTTCGAGTGGCGCATGACGGAAATGTTCATCCATTGCGTGCGCGCCGGCAAGGAATTCCGAGAAATGACCGAAGCCGACCGCCAGCGCCACCGAGAGGCCGATTGCGGACCAGATTGAATAACGTCCGCCCACCCAATCCCAGAATTGGAACATGTTGGCCGGATCGATGCCAAAGGCTGTAACGGCTTGGCTGTTGGTCGATACCGCGACAAAATGCTTGGGCAAATCCCCTACGCTGCCGTACTGCAAGAACCACGTGCGAGCGGACTGCGCATTGAGCATGGTCTCCGCAGTCGTAAAGGTCTTGGACGCGATGACGAACAATGTGGTTTCCGGATTGACGCGAGAGAGCGTCGCATCGAGATCATGTCCATCGGCATTGGCGACGAAATGTAAAGAGAGGCGTGGGTGGACAAAGCTGCGCAGCGCGCGACACACCATTTCTGGTCCCAAGTGGGAGCCGCCGATGCCGATATTGACGATGTCGGTAATCGGTTTTCCGGTATATCCCAGCCAGTCGCCACGGCGAACACGCGTGCTGAAGGATTTGATACGCGCCAATACGGCATGAACATCATGATTGATATCCTGACCGTCGATGTGCAGCAAATCGCCGTGCGGGGCACGCAACGCAGTATGCAGCACTGCTCGATGTTCCGTCACATTGATTTTATCGCCGGCAAACATGGCATCGCGTTGCACGTCGACACCGCGCTCGCGCGCGAGTGACAACAGCATTTGCAAGGTGGTTTCATTCAGCCGGTTTTTGGAATAATCGAGAAAGAGGCCAGCCGCCGCAATGGACAGTTTTGCGAAGCGTTGGGGATCTCCGGCGAACAATTCACGCAACTGCCAGTTTTTTGCAGTGGCATGATGCAATTGAAGTGCTTGAAACGCCGGAGCATCTTGCAGAGCAGATTGGTGCATGTCGAGCGGTATTGGGAGAATAGATAATTAACTTAACTATACAATAAAATTAAGTAAATTCACTACAAAATATTTTTGGGGGCGACTTTTCTGAAATTTTGTCGGCTTGCTGTCGGGCATTGGAGAAAGTTTCTGCGCCATATTTAATGTGATTAATCAAGAATTCAAAAAAGAAAGTCTGTAAAAGGACCTCAAACCGAGGCCGTAAATCGATTTAAATTGTAGTAAAATTTCAGTGATGGTTTTCAGTAAGGATTTGATCATGTCCCTTCATCCCAAGATATCCGCCGTTACCACGCGCATCATCGAACGTAGCCGACCATTTCGCGCTGCTTATCTGACTCGGCTTGAAGCCGCGCGCCATCAGGGTGTGCATCGCAGTGCGCTGGCGTGTACCAATCTGGCGCATGGTTTTGCCGCCTTCCCTCCCAATGACAAACTCCTGCTCAAGCAACAAAAAAGTCCATCGGTGGCAATCGTGTCCGCGTATAACGACATGCTGTCCGCCCATCAGCCATTCGAGCGTTTCCCGCAGGTGATCAAGGATGCGGTGCGCGCTGCTGGTGCTGTAGCCCAATTCGCCGGCGGTGTGCCGGCGATGTGCGATGGCATCACGCAAGGCCAGCCCGGCATGGAGCTGTCGCTGTTTTCGCGGGACACGATTGCGATGGCAACCGCCATCGCGCTGTCGCACAATATGTTCGATGCCGCACTATATCTAGGGGTGTGCGACAAGATCGTGCCGGGCTTGTTGATCGGCGCGCTGCATTTCGGTCATCTGCCAGCGGTATTCATTCCGGCCGGTCCGATGACGAGCGGCATGTCCAATCCGGAAAAAGCCCGTATTCGCCAGTTGTATGCGCAGGGTAAGGTCGACCGCGAAGCATTGCTGGAAGCAGAAGCGCAGTCGTATCACGGCGCCGGCACGTGTACCTTTTACGGCACCGCCAACAGCAATCAGATGCTGATGGAAGTCATGGGCCTGCATCTGCCGGGCGCGGCCTTTATTACGCCGAATACGCCGTTGCGCGACGCGCTGACAGCGGCGTCGGCACGTCGCGCAGTGGAAATCAGCGCACAAGGCAAGAGCTACATACCAGTCGGCCATGTGGTCGATGAAAAATCGATCGTCAACGCAGTGATTGCATTGCTCGCGACGGGCGGTTCCACCAATCACACCCTGCATCTGGTGGCCATCGCGAAAGCCGCAGGCATTGTGATCGACTGGGACGATTTCGACGCATTGTCCGCCGTGGTACCGCTGGTGGCGCGCATTTATCCGAATGGCGATGCCGACGTGAATCACTTCCACGCAGCCGGCGGCACCGGTTTCGTGATCCGCGAATTGCTCGACGCCGGTTTATTGCATGACGATGTGACGACGGTTCTGGGCAGGGGGCTGCGCGCCCATTGCACCGAGCCGTTTCTGCAGGAGCAGTCGGTTGTATGGAAACCAGCGCCGAAAGTCAGTGGCGACAGCAACGTGCTGCGGCCAGCGGCCGAACCGTTCTCTGCCGATGGCGGCATGCGTCTGTTGTCGGGCAATCTTGGCCGCGCAGTCGTCAAGGTTTCTGCAGTCAAGCAGCAGCACCGCATCGTTGAAGCGCCGGCCATCGTATTCGATTCGCAGGAAGCATTCATGCTCGCGTATAAAGCGGGCAAACTCGATCGGGATTTTGTTGCCGTCGTACGCTTGCAAGGGCCGCGCGCCAACGGCATGCCGGAACTGCATGCACTGACACCGGCGCTGGGCAGCTTGCAAGATGCTGGCCGTCATGTGGCATTGGTGACCGATGGACGCATGTCGGGTGCGTCGGGCAAAGTACCGGCCGCGATTCATGTGTCGCCGGAAGTGTTGGCGGGCGGGCCGCTAGGTCGTGTGCGTAGCGGCGACATCATTCGTCTGGATGCGCAAGCCGGTGTGCTGCAAGCGCTGGTGCCGGAGGCGGAGTGGGCGACACGCATTATCGAAGCGAGCGATTTGTCGGCCAATCAAGTCGGCATGGGGCGCGAACTGTTTGCGATGTTCCGTTCATCGGTGAGCGCGGCGGAAGAGGGCGCTGCTACATTCGGCCTGCCGCCGCCGCTGCATCTGCCGGAAGAAACCGGTAACTCGCTTGCTGTGCCGGAGGACCAATCCTCCTCCGATGAAGATACGTTGATTCAGAAATAGGGGACTGAAGTGACTGGTTGCGCGTTTCTCGCCCGCTAGAGGAAAAGGAGGACCCACGTTAATTAAGTGAGCGTGTATGGCTTGTCGAATCACGCTGTTCCCAACAAATTGGAAAGACAACATGAACCTACTTGAAATCATGCGCACGTCGCCGGTCATTCCTGTCATCGCCATCGACGACCTCGTCCATGCAGTGCCGTTGGCAAAGGCGCTGGTCGCCGGCGGCATCCGCGTGCTGGAAGTGACGTTGCGCACCGCGCACGGGTTGCCCGCGATTCGCGCGATGGCGGAACAGGTACCGGGTGCAATTGTCGGCGTCGGCACGCTGACGCAATCCGAAGAATTCGCTGCTGCGCGCGATGCCGGCGCCGTATTCGGCGTGTCGCCGGGACTGACGCCGGCATTGATCGCCGCCGCGAAATCGAGTGGCTTGCCGTTGCTGCCAGGCGTGATGACCCCGTCCGAGGTGATGGCGGCACGCGAAGCCGGCTTCCGCCAATTGAAGCTGTTTCCTGCAGTACCGGCCGGCGGTATCGGCATGCTCAATGCAATCGCAGGGCCATTGCCGGATGTGACATTCTGCCCGACCGGCGGTATTTCCATCGGCACGGCAGCCGAGTTCCTTGCGTGTAAAAACGTGGCATGTGTCGGCGGGTCCTGGCTGACGCCAAAGGCGGTAATGCAGGCAGGCGATTGGGCGTCCATCACCGCGTTGGCGACCGAGGCGAGCCGGTTGCGGCCGGCGGCGTAATTATTAAAAGTAGCGAGCGAGTATCCGCAATTCCATGAGTAGGTAATGTGGAGTGATTCCGGTTCGGACACATAGGGTTTCTCATCCGGTGGAATGCCCCTGGTCAAGTCAGCGGGCGACGAAGTGGAAATTATGCGTCAGGCAATGCGCTTTTCTCTACGCAAGTTGGGGCGGCTTTGGGACGGCACACGGCGCTTGGGAAATCAAGGTCGGCCACCCAAAATAGACAAACCAGAAGCGGCGAAATTGTTCGACCAGTAGTAGAAACCGTGGTCTGCTCCCTATCCTGCGCTATTCCGCTATTGGTGCGGGATGATGAAACTTCTTGCATGTACCGCCACAACCCGGCGTAGGCGAGCATTCATGCCGATTGTCGTGGTGTTCAAGTGAGCGTGCCTGATCATCTGATGGAACCAAATTGGACAGAAAGCCACTCAGGAATGTACAAAAGGACACCATCATGACGAAAATCACATCATCCCCTAGCAACCTCTCCACACCTGTCTACACGGCGCCGCCCGAGCCGGACACAACGACGTCTGGGGCACAAGCACAAGAAGGTTCTACCTCCCCCCGTCTGCTGCCACGTGACAATCCCTCTCCGGTTCTCCGGAGGAAGCGCAAGCGCGAGCCGGATGCCTCGCCCACACGGCTGACCGGCGAGATATATCAGGCGTGCATGGATCGTCTGGACAAACGTTCAAGGCACAATCTGCGCTCGACCTGTCGGGACCTCGATATAGCGGTGTCCGAGCATGTTCGGCATGTGACGGTGAACAACAGAGAGGATCTTGGTCAAGCGATAGAGGCTTACAAGGATGGAGGCATTACAACACTCACTTTGAAGGGCGGCAGCTTCACGGATGACGATCTGGCACTGTTACAGGATTTGCCGGGCCTGGAGCATTTGAATCTGAGCCTCTGCACTGGTCTGACCGATGCCGGTCTCGAGCGTCTGTCGCAGCTGACATCGCTGCAGCATTTGGATCTGTCCGGCTGCGAAAATCTGACCGATGCCGGTCTCGAGCATCTGAAGCAACTGCCATCGCTGCGGCATTTGAATCTGTCCGACTGCAAAGGGCTGACCAATGCCGGTCTCGAGCGTCTGTCGCAGCTGACATCGCTGCAGCATTTGAGTCTGTCCGGCTGCGAAAATCTGACTGATGCCGGTCTCGAGCATCTGAAGCAGCTGGCATCGCTGCGGCATTTGGATCTGTCCGGCTGCAAAGGGCTGACCAATGCCGGTCTCGCACATCTGAAGCAACTGACATCGCTGCAGCATTTGAATCTGAGAGATTGCTTCAAGTTGACTGATGCCGGTCTCGCGCATCTGCAGCAACTGACATCGCTGCAGCATTTGAATCTTTCCGGCTGCGAAAATCTGACCGATGCCGGTCTCGCCGCCTCTCTGGATCATCTGACATCGCTGCGGCATTTGAGTTTGGCTTGGTGCCGCAAGCTGACCAATGCCAGTCTCGAGCGTCTGTCGCAGTTGACATCGCTGCAGCATTTGGATCTGTCCGGCTGCGAAAAGCTGACCGATGCCGGTCTCGCCTCTCTGCAGCAATTCACATTGCTGCAGCATTTGGATCTGTCCTGCTTGCGCAAGCTGACCGGTGCCGGTCTCGAGCTTCTGAAGCAACTGCCATCGCTGCAGCATTTGAATCTGTCTAGCAACGACAATCTGACCGATGCCGGTCTCGAGCATCTGAAGCAGCTGACATCGCTGCGGCATTTGGATCTGTCTGGCTGCGAAAATCTGACCGATGCCGGTCTCGAGCATCTGAAGCAACTGGCATCGCTGCAATATTTGGATTTGTTCCACTGCAACCTGACCGATGCCGGTCTCGAGCATCTGAATCAGCTGACATCGCTGCAGCATTTGGATCTGTCCGGCTGCGACAACCTGACCGATGCCGGTCTCGTGCTTCTGCAGCAGCTGACATCGCTGCAGCATTTGGATCTGTCCGACTGCGACAACCTGACCGATGCCGGGATGGATGTTCTGCGAAACCGGATCGGGGAAGGCCTTGTGATAACGAGGTAACCAGCTTGAACAGCCTGTTCAATAAGCGGTGATTACCGCAGAGGAATAGGGGGCAGACCACGGTTTTGTGCAACGCTTGATTGATTCATATGAAGAGGAAAAAGCCGTGCCCGCTTGGCTTTGCCGAGTGGGCCTTTTCACATCATTTAGCGTGGCAACAAACCGTCAAGTCTGCTTCTTTGCCGATGATGACTGCCATAACTACATCTTGCCCGCGCTACCTCGAGTTGAATCCGGTTCGGCGTACCAGCTCTCTCATCTGGCGGAATATCGTGGGCCGCGCTTTCCGGTAAACGCACAATTTAAAAGTAGCGAGCGAGTATCCGCCTGGGCACAAAAACATGCCCCGTTACGCTGCACGCAATGAATCGATGATTTGCATGCGCGCGGCACGCACTGCCGGCAGGAAGCCGCCGACCAGACCCATCACGAGTGCGAAGAGCAGCGTCTTGATCACGATGGCGGGATTCAGCGTGAAACCGAATGCAAGTTCGGCAAACGATTGGAAGTTGACGGTCGAGAACGACAGGAATTGCATGAATGAGGCGAAGAACAGTCCGACCACGCCGCCTGCCATCGCCAGTAGCAGCGCCTCAGCCAAAAACGCAGCCAGGATATTGCGTCGCTTGAATCCCAGCGCGCGCAAGGTGCCGATTTCCGCCACGCGGTTGGCGACCGACGCGTACATCGTGATCATCGCGCCGATCATCGCGCCAATTGAAAAGATGATCGACAGAGTCAAACCAAGGATGCTGATAAAGGTCGACAGTGCCTTGGACTGATCGGCATAAAACGTTTGCTCGCGCTTGGCTTCCAGCGTCAGCCGTTGATCCGTTTCGATATCCTTCTTGAAGGCGTCGAATTCCCGACTATCGTTCAAGCGCACAATCACAGATGAAAATACCGGGCGCCGAAACGCTTGCATCAACTGGTCGGCATCGCCCCAGATTTCCGAATCGAAGCCGCTATTGCCGGCGTCAAATACGCCCACGACTGTCCATTCGCGTTGCCCGAAGCGCAAGGCTTCTCCGATGCCGGCGCCGGTGAAGCGCTTCGCGATGCCGCTGCCGGCAATGATTTCCGACGATCCCGGCCGGAACATGCGTCCGGACGACAATTTGACTTGCGGCCGCAAGGTCAGGCCCAATTGCGACACGCCGCGGATGACGACATTGGCCGGTTTTTCGGAGCCGCGCTTGTTGAGCGCGATCAGCACCACGGTCTCTTTCGACACCAGCGGCTGGCCGTCCTGACCCAAGGCAATCGCCGGGTGGCTGGCTGCGATGGTCGCCTGGTCGCGATAGACGCCGCTTTGCACTTCGGTTTCCGATGCACGGCGGATCAACACGACATTGTCGTATTCACCGGTCGTGACCAGTGTCTTCTTCAATCCCTCATCCAGCATCAAGACGGTGGCAAACACAAACACGACCAGCGCCAGTCCAGCGGCAGTCAAACCGGTAGTGAGTCGCCGCGTCCACAGGTTGCGGGCAATATAGTTGAGCGGGATTTTCATCCGATACTCCGCAAGCCGTCGACGATATTGACGCGCGCCGAACGAACCGTCGGGGCGATTGCGGCAATGATGCCGACCACGAGCGCTGCGCCGGCTTGCAGGGCGAGGGTTTCCGATGAAATCTCGAATGTCGGGAAAAAGGTGCCCAACTGCGCGCTAAAACCTTTCGCGACTGGAAATAGCAGCGCGATGCCGATGCCGGCGCCGACGGCGGCAATCAACATCGATTCGCCGAAAATCAGTGTTGCCAGAAATCCGGGACCGAAACCGAGCGCTTTGAGCGTTGCATATTCAGACAGCCGTTCACGCGCGCTCATCGCCATCGTGTTGGCCATGACCGCCATGATGATCAGTATCACGACAAACGACACTACGCGGATCGCGACGATGATCGCTTCGGACATCGACACGAAACCGAGTTGAAATGCTTTTTCCGTTTCCGTCAGTGTTTCCGCCAGCGAGTTCTTGAATTGTGCATCGATGGCGCGTGAAATTGCAGCGGCATTGTCAGGATTGTCGATCTGTACGATATACACGCCTACCTGGTTGGCGCGGCGTGCGGTGGTTTTCAACAGTGTTTCATTCAGATAATCCCAGTGGAAGAAAAATTGCGAGGTGTCGGTAGTGGCTTGTTTTCCCTCGTAAATGCCGCGCACCACAAATTCCCATTGCCCCGGAAAAATCGTGCCTTTGATCGGGATCACGTCGCCCAGTTTGAATCCGTATTGGGTAGCGAGCTTGCGGCCGACTACACAGCCCTTGCGGTCCCGTAAAAATGCGGTGCGCTGTTCGTCGCTCAAAACGAATTCCGGATACAGGTCAAGATAGCTGCGGCCGGAAATGGCAAACTGCGGAAAGAAATTCTTCGGCTCCTGATAAATGCCGCCAAACCAGTTTGCATACGCCACGCCGTTGACGCCTTCGACACCGCGAATTTTACTTTCGTACGATAGCGGCAAGGTAAATACCAGGGAGATGGAGTTGCGCGTAATCAGTCGCGTATTCGATGCCGCTTCCGCCCCTGCATACCAGGCATCGACCACGGTTTGCAGCAGGCCGAACGAGAGTGTTGCCACCACCAGCCCCAAGACGGTCAGCGTGGTACGCAGCTTGTGGCGCAACGCATTCTTGATGATGAGCTTGAGCGCGTGCATCGTTATCCTGGATTCGGCAGTTGGACAGGTGCGAGTGTGCATTTTTCCGGCTCTCTGGCTAGGCGCGACGAGGACGCATGGCCGTCCCCTGCTACGAGGAGCAACGACGCCAGAGAGCCGGAAAAGGTGAAGCAGGGGTTTCGTGGCGCATGCGCCACGCCTGCGAAACGATGTTCGCTTGCAAGCGAACATGCGCCCTGCAAGGGTGCAATCGCGCCTATAGCGCTTTCACCCAATTGGTGAACGCTATCGAGCGAAAGAAAGTTAATGCTCATGCGACCTTCCAGACAAAAGTAAGCGGTCAACTGCCGAATCTAGGATTATGCTGCCGCGTCGACCAATTCACCCTTTTCAAGATGAATGATGGATTTCGCTCGTGCCGCCGCATGTCCATCGTGCGTGACCATGACGATAGTTTTTCCGAGTTCCTTATTCAATTGATTCAACAGATCGAGAACTTCGGTTGCGGATTTGCGATCCAGGTCGCCAGTAGGCTCATCGGCAACAATGATCGTCGGGTCGGTGACGATCGCACGCGCAATCGCGACCCGCTGCTGCTGTCCGCCGGATAGCTCGGAGGGATAATGATCCATGCGGTCGGTGAGATTGACCATGGCCAATGTCATTTCGGCGCGCTCGCGCCGCTCTTTGCGCGACAGACTGGTCAATAACAGCGGCAATTCCACATTTTCAAATGCGGTGAGTACCGGCATCAGGTTGTAGAACTGGAAAATGAAGCCGACATTCGCGGCGCGCCAATCCGCCAGTTCCGCTTCGGAAAGCTGTGTGATATCGAGTCCGGCCACGCGCAAGATCCCTTGGTCCGGCTTGTCGATCCCGGCGATCAGGTTGAGCAGGGTGCTTTTGCCGGAGCCGGATGGACCCATCAATGCGGTGAAGTCGCCGGCGGCAATGTTGAGCGTGATATCGGTCAATACCGGCACGATCTGATCGCCGCGGCGGTAGGATTTCACCAAGTGTTGAATGTCGACGAGCGCTTCCATTGATTACTTCTTCGCCAATGAGACCGCGCCGCCGTCTTGCAACTTGTCGCCAGGCTTGAGCACGACTTTGTCACCCGCTTTGATGCCTTGCACTTCCAGCAGTTCGCCAATCTTTTTACCGACGCTCACCGGAATTTGTCGGACCTTGTCATCTTGCACCATAAAGACCACTTTCCTGCCGTCGCGCTCCGTAATGGCAGCGGGTTGCACGGCGGTCACCGGCTTTCTCTCGTTTGGCGGTACCGCACGGGAAAGGAACGCGACTTTCGCGCTCATGTCGGGTAGCACGCGTGGATCGCGCTCGATAAAGCGCACCTTGACCAGCAATGTCGCCTTGGCGCGGTCAACGGTCGGCACCATGCGCGACACCACGCCCGCCAGTCGCAGGTCGGGAAACGCTTCCAGTTGTATCTCGCTCGGTTGATCGATCTTGATTTTCGCTAGATTGGATTCGGCCACATCGGCCTCCACTTCCAGCGTCTCCATGTCGGCGATGGTGACGACCGCACCCTTGCTGTCGGTGGCCGACGAGAAGGGCGTGATGTTATCGCCGACATTGGCGTTCTTGGTCAGAATCACGCCATCGAACGGCGCGCGTATCAGCGTCTGATCGAGGGCAACCTGCGCCACTTGCCGGTTGGCCTGCGCCGCCGCAATCGCTGCCCGATAGCCGCTGATGGCTGCTTTGGCCTTGTTGTAGCGCGCCAGCGTTGCGTCATGGGCCGAGTTCGAGATAAATTTTTGGGCCAGCAAATCCTGCGAACGCCTGAACGCATTCTCGGCATCGCGCAGTTCCGCCATGCCTTGCTCAAGATTGGCTTGCGCTACGCCGACATTGGCTGCCGCCTGGCTGAGCGACGCGCTCACATCCTTGTTTTCCAAGCGCGCGATCAGTTCGTCTTTCTTGACGCGGCTGCCTTCCAGTACGCCCAGCCATTCGAGCTTGCCGGTTGCCTTCGACGACACCGCTGCCTTGCGTTGTGCCACAACATAGCCGGTTGCATTCAACAGCGTGTAATTCTGCGAAGGATACGCCATGGCAACCGTCACGGTTTCGACAGTCGGCGCGCTGCCAAAGCGATTCGCCACTGCGAACCCGACTGCGCCAAGAATGAGTACGGCTGCACCGATTTTGAGCCAGCGTCGGCGCGTTTTGCGGGGACTGCCGGCAGGCGCGCTCGTGTTGCGCTCGATTTTCAGTTTTGAAAGGTCTGGCGTGGCCAATTGTGATCCTTGGTTGGGACATTACGGCTTTAACTTGGGGATATTGCTAAAGAGAATCGCGTGGGCGCGCGATAGTGCAAAAATTATAATACTTATCACGAATTCAAGAAGCCCGGCAGTCACTCAACATTGAGAAAACACCTGTCAACAGCAGCGCTCCGCTAAAATAGACGGATTCTTTTCACTCTGTTTCTGCCATGACCCAAGACGAACTCAAACAAGCTGTTGCCCGCGCCGCCATTGACTATGTCGTGGAAGGCGAAATTGTCGGTGTCGGCACCGGCTCCACCGCCAATTTTTTCATCGATGAACTCGGCAAGATCAAGCACAAGATCAAAGGGGCGGTGGCATCGTCCGAAGCGACCGCAGCGCGACTGAAATCGCATGGCATCGCGGTGTTCGATCTCAACGACGTCGATTCAATGCCGGTCTATATCGACGGCGCCGATGAAATCACACCGCAAGGCGCGATGATCAAAGGGGGGGGCGCCGCGCTGACGCGCGAGAAAATCGTCGCCTCGGTGGCCGATAAATTCGTGTGCATCGCCGATGGTTCCAAGCTGGTCGAGGTATTGGGTAAATTTCCGCTGCCGGTCGAGGTGATACCGATGGCGCAGGCGGTCGTTGCGCGCAAACTGGCGGCATTGGGCGGCGAGCCGCGCCTGCGCACGAAAGAGGGAAAACCGGTAATCACCGATAACGGCTGCGTGATCATCGATGTGCTGGACCTGCAGATTGCGAATCCGCGCGAGATGGAAGCGCAAATCAATAACATCGTCGGTGTCGTCACCGTCGGTTTGTTCGCGCAACGCGGTGCAGACGTCGGGTTGTTGGGGACAGTCGATGGTGTGAAGATGCTTTCATTCTGAATAGCGCGAATTGATGTCATAGAGCGGTTTGCGCTCCGATGTAAGGTAGGGTGCGCCCCGCGCACCGGTGCTCTTGCGATGGTACCGGTGCGCACCCTACAGTGATTTGCAATCCGCTCTAGATGCTAAAAAAAAGCCCGCCAGAGCAATCTGGCGGGCTTTTTATTCACTGCGCGGCATGTCATTCCGTCGGCGGCACATACCCCGAGGCTGCATCCGCGCCCTCGCCAAAGAAATGCTTCTCCATCTGCGTCGCCAGATATTTGCGGGCGCGCGCATCGGCCAGATTCAGGCGGTTCTCATTGACCAGCATGGTCTGATGCTTGAGCCATGCGGCCCACGCTTCTTTCGACACGCTTTCATAAATTCTCTTGCCGAGTTCGCCGGGATACGGCGCGAAATCCAGTCCTTCGGCTTCCTTGTTCAATTTGATGCAGTGGACCGTGCGGGCCATGTTCATTCTCCAAAGTATGTTTGCTGATGTTGGTGAGCGTGTAGCAAATAAAAGCTTATAAATTCTTGATCAATACCAGCGACTTGCGCTGCCAGTTATACATGTGCTGGCGGTCCTTCGGCAGGTCTTCTATGGTTGCCGGCACGAAGCCGCGCTTCAAGAACCAATGCGCAGTACGTGTGGTCAACACAAAAAGCCGAGTGAAGCCGGCGGCGCGTGCGCGGTTTTCCATGTGTTTCAGGATACGTTCGCCATCGCCTTGCGCCTGCACTTCAGGATTGACAGTGAGGCACGCCATTTCCGCCATTTTTTCTGCAGGGAACGGGTAGAGTGCCGCACAGCCGAAAATCACGCCATCATGTTCGATGACCGAGAAGTAATCGATTTCACGTTCGATCAACTCGCGGCCGCGCTTGACCAGCGTGCCGTCGGCCTCCAGCGGTTCGATCAATTTGAGGATGCCGCCGACGTCTTCAATGGTCGCCTCGCGCAGGGTTTCCAGGTTTTCGCCGCTGACCATGGTACCTACACCGTCGTGCGTGAAGATTTCCAGCAAGGCCGACCCATCCACCGCAAACGGCACGATATGCACGCGCGGTACGCCGTTGCGCGATGCCTTCACGCAGTTCTGCAGATAATACGCGGAGTCGCTCGGTAAATGGCCCGCTTTCAGCAGCGCATCGGCTTGTGCCGATGTCAGTTCGCGCAATTCATTACCGTTGGTATCGGCCATCATCGGCGTTTCGCTGATGAAAATGAGTTTGTCCGCACGCAGGGCTGTCGCAGCAGCGACCGCCACATCTTCCATTGCCAAATTGAATGCTTCGCCGGTCGGGGAAAAACCCAGCGGGGACAACAGCACCAGCGCGCCTGCGGCGAGGATAGGATGAATGGTTTCATACGCAATCTTGCGGGTGATGCCGGTGAATTCCAGATCGATGCCGTTGATCACGCCGATCGGGCGCGCCGTCACGAAATTGCCGGAAATGATGCGAATCGCCGCATGCGCCATCGGCGTATTCGGCAAGCCTTGGCTGAATGCCGCTTCGATATCGAGGCGCAGTTCGCCTGCTGCCTCTTTCGCACATTCCATCGCCGCCGCATCGGTGATGCGCAGACCGTTGTGAAAACGTGCCTCCACATTGCGCAACGCAAGCTGCTCCTCGACCTGCGGTCGCGAGCCGTGCACGATGACAACCTTGATGCCGAGCGCGTGCAACAGCGACAAGTCTTGCGCCAAAACCGGCAGCGCGCCGCTCATTACCAGCTCACCGGGAAAGGCCACCACAAAGGTTTTGCCCCGGAATGCGTGAATGTAAGGCGCTACCGAACGTAGCCACTGGACGAATTGAATGGGATTTTCCATGACGGCATTGTATACCGAGCGCGGACGCAGCCAAAAGCGCAATTTGTGCCCGCGCTCGGTATAATTCGACCCGCCATGTCCGCACCCGAACCTTCCCAAAAAACAACGCCAGGCGTCCGCAAACCGGTGGAGCGTCTCGCTACGCCGCCGCAGGCCACGCCTATCCGCAACCCTTTGCCACCCATTCTGTATCCGGAAGAGCTGCCTGTTTCCGGCAAGCGGCGCGAAATTGCCGATGCCTTGCAGGCCAACCAGGTCATTATCGTGTGTGGCGAAACCGGTTCCGGCAAGACGACGCAGCTTCCGAAGATTTGCCTGGAACTGGGGCGTGGCCAAGCTGGTTTGATCGGTCACACGCAGCCGCGCCGCATTGCTGCGTCATCGACCGCCAAGCGCATCGCGCAGGAATTGGGCTCCCCCTTGGGCGAACACGTCGGTTTCAAAGTCCGTTTCACCGATACCTTGTCGAAAGGCGCGTCGGTCAAATTGATGACGGATGGCATTTTGCTGGCCGAAACACAGACCGACCAGTTATTGAAGCAATACGACACGATCATCATCGATGAAGCACACGAGCGCAGCCTGAACATCGATTTCCTGTTGGGCTACCTGAAGCAATTGTTGCCCAGACGCCCGGACCTGAAAATCATTATCACGTCGGCGACGATTGATGCAGATCGCTTTGCACGGCATTTCGGCAGCGCCGACAAGCCGGCGCCGGTAATTGAAGTATCGGGACGCTTGTTCCCGGTCGAAATCCGCTATCGGCCGGTCGAAGCATTCGACAAGAGCGACGTAAAAGCCGCCCAAACGTCGGCACAAAAAGGCAAGGAACAGCGCGATCTGATGGATGCCGTGATTGATGCGGTCGATGAATTGGCGCGCATCGGTTCCGGCGACGTACTCGTGTTTTTACCCGGCGAACGGGAAATCCGCGACGCCGCCGAAGCGTTGCGCAAGCATCATCCGCCGCATGTCGAAATTTTGCCGTTGTTTGCACGGCTGTCGGCACAAGAGCAAGAGCGCGTCTTTAAAGTTTCCAACGCTCGTCGAATCGTGCTGGCCACCAACGTCGCCGAAACTTCGCTGACCGTGCCCGGCATCCGCTATGTCGTCGATGCCGGGCTGGCGCGCGTCAAGCGCTATAGCTATCGCAACAAGGTCGAGCAATTGCAGATCGAGCCGGTGGCGCAGTCGGCCGCCAATCAGCGTGCCGGCCGCTGCGGCCGCGTTGCGGCGGGTGTTTGCATCCGCTTGTATGACGAGCAGGATTACGCGTTGCGGCCGAAATTTACCGAGCCGGAAATTCTGCGTTCGTCGCTGGCTGCCGTCATTTTGCGCATGAAATCATTGCACCTAGCGGATGTCGAGACCTTCCCGTTCATCGAGCCGCCTCTGGGACGCGCAATTGCGGATGGCTACCAGTTGCTGCAGGAACTCGGTGCGGTGGACGACAACAACCAACTCACGCCCATAGGCCGGCAGTTGGCCAAGCTGCCGCTTGATCCGCGCGTGGGACGCATGATCCTGGCCGCGCGCGACAACGCGTGTCTGACCGAAGTGCTGATCATCGCAGGTGCACTATCGGTGCAAGACCCGCGCGACCGACCGATGGATGCGCAGGGCGCAGCCGACAACGCGCACAAGAAATTCGCCGATGAAAAATCGGAATTCCAGAGCTACCTGAAAATCTGGAAATGGTTCGAGGACGAGATCGCGCACAAGAAATCGAACCGGCAGTTGATGGACCATTGCCGCGCCAATTTTCTGTCGCAACTGCGCCTGCGCGAGTGGCGCGATGTGCATTCGCAATTGCTGACGATCGTGCGCGAGCAGGGCTGGCGCCTGAACGAGGCGCCTGCTACCAACGAGCAATTGCACACGGCCCTGCTGGTTGGTTTGCTCGGCAACGTCGGCTTCAAGTCGGAAGAAGAGCCGCACTACCTGGGCGCACGTGGCATCAAGTTTCATATCTGGCCAGGTTCGCATCTGGTAAAAAAAGCCGGCAAATGGATCATGGCGGCCGAGCTGGTCGATACCACGCGACTCTATGCGCGCTGTATTGCGCAAATTCAGCCGGAATGGCTGGAGCGCATCGGCGGCCATCTGCTGAAAAAATCCTACGGTGAGCCGCGCTGGGAAAAACGCACCGCGCAAGTGTCCGCGTACGAGCGTGCCACTTTGCACGGCCTGGTGGTGTACAGCCAGCGCCGCATCAATTACGGTCTGATCAATCCAAAAGAAGCACGCGAAATATTCATTCGAGATGCATTGGTCGGCGGCGATTTCGATACGCGGGCGCCGTTCTTCGCTTACAACCAGAAGCTGATCCGCGAAATCGAAAATCTGGAACACAAGTCGCGTCGCCTCGATGTCCTGGTCGATGAAGAATTGATTGCCGCGTTCTATGACAAGATGATTCCGGCCGATATTTGTAACGGTATTTCGTTTGAAAAATGGCACAAGGATGCGACCACCAAAAATCCGAAGCTGCTCTATCTGAATCGTGACGATTTGATGCGGCATGAGGCTGCCGGCGTCACCACCGATCTGTTTCCGAAGCAGATGATGGTGGCCGGTGTCGCGATGCTCTTGTCGTATCACTTCGAGCCCGGTGCACCGCGCGACGGCGTGACTTTGACCGTGCCGCTGTATGCGTTGAATCAGGTATCGGCCGACCGCTGCGAATGGCTGGTGCCCGGCATGCTGAAGGAAAAAGTCCATCTGCTGCTGAAATCCTTGCCGCAGAAATTGCGCCGTCATTGCGTGCCGCTGCCGGATTATGCGGCCGGATTGTGCGATCGCATTCATGAGCACAATGCATTCGGCAAAGGCAATTTGCTGGACGCGGTGATTGCCGATATTCGCGATCAAACCGGCATCGCGACCAAGACCACCGATTTCAAGCTGGAGACCTTGCCGGCACATCACTTCATGAATTTCAAAGTGATTGATGAACATGGACGGCAACTGGATATGGGGCGCAATCTGGCGAGTCTGCAAGCAGAGTTCGGCGGACAGGCGCGCGAGAGTTTTCAGAAGCTGGCGGAGAACACCTCGATGGTTTCGAGCGAGGTGGCATCCGCGGAATCTCGTCTTTCCGGGCAAGGCCGGCAACCGGCGGCGTCCGGCACACCAGGTAAAACCGCGAGTGCCGCGCAACACGAAAACCTGACCGCATGGACGTTCGGCGAACTGCCGGAACTGCTCGAAATCCAGCAGGGAAAACAAACGCTGATCGGCTTCCCGGCATTGGTCGACAAGACCACGCATTGCAACCTCGAAGTGTTCGACGATCCCGCTGAAGCCGCACGCATCCACCGCAACGGCATGCGCCGCCTGATCGCGCTGCAACTGAAAGAGCAACTCAAATATCTCGAAAAGAATATCCCCGGCCTGCAGCAAATGGGCATGCAATTCATGGCGCTCGGTTCGCAGGAAGAACTGCGCGACCAATTGATTCAGGCTGGCCTGGATCGCGCCTGCCTGCAAGAACCGTTGCCGAAGAACGCTGCCGAGTTTGACGCCCGCAAGGATGAAGGCAAATCGCGCCTCGGCCTGCTGGTCAATGAAATCGCACGTCTGGCGGCGCAAATCATCGCTGAATACTATACGTTGCCGAAGAAGCTGCAGGGAATCAAGGCGCACGCACAGGCGGCTGCCGACATTCAGTCGCAGCTACAGGCATTGATCGGCAAGCGCTTCATCGTTGAAAACGATTATGGGCAGTTGACGCATTTTCCGCGCTACCTGAAAGCGATCAATGTGCGGCTGGAAAAGCTGCGGGCCGACCCGGCGCGCGATACGCGCTTGATGGCTGAATGGGCGCAGGTCGCGACGCCTTGGCAGCGTGCGCTGAAGGATCGCCAGAAGAGCATTGATCCGAAGATGACGGAATTCCGCTGGCTGCTGGAGGAATTGCGTGTGTCCTTGTTTGCGCAGGAGTTACGCACGCCGATGCCGGTATCGGTAAAGCGGCTGCAGAAGGTGTGGGAATCAATGCAGCGTTGAGCCTGAATCTGTCGTCAACTGAATCTGTAGTCAATCTACACATCTTTGCAATGCCATGGAGGCTCCCTCTCCCGCAGGCGAGCTAACCTATGCACACATCTTTGCAATCTTTGTATTGGTCGTGGGCGGGTTCTTGGGTTCAATTTTTCCATTCATTTTCCCCGTCATTCCCGCGAAGGCGGGAATCCACATGACGTTTACTCGATTTGCCGGCCCATGGATTCCCGCCTTCGCGGGAATGACGGGTAACTTTTTGAGAAAATTTACCCCAGACACCCGCATGCAAAAACATGTTGCAAACTTGTGTGCATAGGCCTAGCCCGCCTGCGGGAGAAGGGAGTCGAGCGCGCCCACAAAAATGTGGAGATACCGATGCCGTTTCCGGGGCGCTTTTTTTCGACATTTTTTGATCTGATCACGTAAAATCCGCAGGCTGATCCGTGAAACGGGTTACGGGGCGCGTTGCTACAGAACTCGTAGGGCGCATCGCGATGCGCCGGATGTTTAGATGCCCCGGCGAGATACGCATAACCGCCCCTGCAGATTGTAAGTTGGCCGGTCCGGTTAATGGCTTGGCGCAGTGAAGCGGTAACCATCCGGCGCATCGCGATGCGCCCTACGGCCCTGCGCTTTAAAATGTGGTCACCTAATCAAGAGAAAATAATGTCTATCAAATCCGACAAGTGGATTCGCCGCATGGCGCAGGAAACCGGCATGATCGAGCCGTTCGAACCTGGCCAAGTGCGCCATCAAGATGGCCACAAGATCGTCAGCTACGGCACCTCGTCCTATGGCTACGATATCCGCTGTGCCGATGAATTCAAGATTTTTACCAACATCAATTCCACCATCGTCGATCCGAAGAATTTCGATGAAAAATCGTTTGTCGATTTCAAAGGCGATGTCTGCATTATTCCGCCCAATTCCTTCGCGCTGGCGCGCACGATGGAATACTTTCGCATTCCGCGCAGCGTACTGACGATTTGCCTGGGAAAATCGACCTACGCGCGTTGCGGCATCATCGTCAACGTCACGCCGTTCGAGCCGGAGTGGGAAGGTTACGTGACACTGGAATTCTCCAACACCACACCGTTGCCGGCCAAGATCTACGCAGGCGAGGGGTGCGCGCAGGTGCTGTTCTTTGAAAGCGACGAGGTATGCGAAACGTCGTACAAGGATCGCGGCGGAAAATACCAGGGACAGTGCGGCGTGACGTTGCCCAAGACCTGAAGGCCGGTCAGTTTTATCGTAAAAGAGAAATGCTTCTTATGCGCCATCAAGTGGAGCAGGGCCTGTCAGGACTTCCTGGATGTGATGAAAAAAACTGTTCTGGCCTTGAACCCATATTCGGCCATTGCGTTAATCTTCGCAATCATCTTGCATGGGCTGCTGATTGCCGGGTTTCTTGCAACATCCTCCCCAACTGCCTCTTCAGCAACCCGGCATAAGGGCGCACACCTGATACCAGTGGGAATGCGCTTCGTTCCAGCGCCTATCGTAATGCAACCCACAATTCAACCAGCCACAACGCGGCCTGAACACGCGCAAAAGCCGACGCCTACCCCAATTCCAGTCGAACAGAAGACTGAACAGTCTCCACCCGAAAGCGCGGCACAAGAGGCCCCAGCACCACTGGCCGCCGCAACCGGAAGCGAATTCGTTTCGCCCTTTGCACCAATCATTTCGCAGCCACTTGGACGTGGCAGCTGGCGCACCTCAAGGCCGCCACCGCCTGGCATTGACCCAGCAGAGTTGCAACGGCAGCAGGTGCGGCTGCAACTGCGCACAATGCTGATGGATCGGCTGGGGAACTGGGTGGCTTGGCAAACACAACAGCACACCGAAGTGAGCTGCCTGATCCGGCTTGACTTGGCCACTCAGCAAGCCAAGCTCTCCTGCACCCCGGCAGAGAAGGAAGCAGAAGTATGGTCAGTGCTGAATGGATTGATGGTGGCGGGTGCAGCAGATAGTGACGACACACTCTGCTTGCGTATTGGAACAGCGCAATTGGCCATGACCAGCTGCAACGTTACCCCATAAAAAAAACAGGCGGGATCAGCCGCCTGTTTTTGCACATCCCGCTAGAAATGTCAGGGATTACTGCAGAACACCTTGGATCACTGCAGGTTTGCTACTTGTCAGTTCAGGTTGCGAACCAATTTTGGTGAGTGGATTCACATCCCATGCATTCACATCTGGCAATACCAAGGCGCTGGCAGTTGCCAGGCTCAACGCCGGACAGGCGCTGGCACCGGTACCGCTCAACTTGCCCAGCCGCATTTCCCGCTCCAGGAACTTGGTGTAATAAGTACTGCCACCCTCGGCGACCGTGGAACCGTCCTTGATGTCGAACGCAGGCACCCAACGCACGCCTGGACCGCAGGCAACCGGCTGATTGTTGTCCGGGTTAACGCAGGAACCAGGAATCCCTTGCAACTCGCCAAATCCGCTGAATTGCAACTGCAGGGTTGAACCGGCAAACTTGGTCACATCGGCAGCCCGGATGTTGTTACTTGTCACCGCAAAAGCGAGATTTTTCGGTGGATCAAAACTGATCGGTCCCGCACTATTGGCGGCTCCGAAGTATTGATTCCATTGGTTCGGACCGGTTTCCCACTGATACGATGTGCTCGCTTGATTGGCCAGCCATGGGCAATAGTTGGTACCACTGGAATCGGCCGCACCCGCGTTATCGCACTTGATGCTCTCAAGAGCCGCAGAATCATTAGCATCGATCAGATAACCCGACTGCAAGCCACCTGGGAAAGAAGACATCTGGGTAGAAGTTGCCGATGAATAATCGATGGCGGTACTTCCCTGTTTGAGCATGCCGTCATAGTTATAACTGATCGCATTGCCAATCACTACCGGGCCCCAATTCTGTGACGAAGGAATTGTTTGCGAGCCGCCGCCGCCCCAAGTCTGGGCAGTAATATCAGCCCATGGTGCGAGCGGATTGGTATTGGCATAGCTTGCCGGACAGCCGTTGACGCACACCAGTTGCGACGGTGCGCCTGCAGAACCTGGCGCCACCGTATTCCTGATTCGGTAATACAGCGGCGTGGCGCCAGTGAAATTACCGCTGGCCGGCACACTGATCACGCCATCGCCTGACGGTGAATAAATCCATAGCGAATTTGCGCCTACGGAACTGAATTCACCGGCGGTCAGCGTCACCGGCGAGCTGAGCGGCACTGGAGAGCAGCCGTTCTGGCCGCAACTCATCTTGCCAACCGCCTGCAGATCGGCGCCATTCCATTGCAGAGTATAGTTAGTGCAAGGAGAGTCGCCGGTCACCGGCAGATTCGTCGTTTGCTGGCACGCCGAATAATTCAATGAAGAATTCTTGAAGTCGTCAAGCTTGGCAGCCATACGCGTGAATTTCCACAATTTCCCGCCTTTTTTCGTCACGCTTAACGTCTCGTCATTCCCGGAAACATTACGGCTCAGGGTCCCGGTAACACCGACATCGGCCATTGCCGACGGCGGCAGAGACAGCCCCCAGAAACTCCAGAAGCCAAAATCCGTGTTGCCGTTATGCGCAAACTTTACCGGGAAGCCGGGATTGCTCATATTCAGGCGACTGCCATCCTGCTTATACACGCCATAGCGCCAAGTTGAAAATTCGGCTTGATTCTGATCGCGTGAAAAACAGACATCGACTGTCCCGTCACTGCGCCTGAAATTGCTCGGGTTGTAAGCAAATTCATATGTGTAGCTGCCGTTATCGGCGCCTTGGATTTTACCGATGCCATTGTCGCCATTCGCGTCACTCTGCTGCAGCCTGAGCCTGGTTTCGTTCGGAGAACCGCCATGGCTTTCCGCCTCGTAAAATGTCAAACCCTCCGCATCGGACTTCAGCGTGCCTTTCATGTCGCACGTTGATGCTCCCGGCTCTGTACCGCAGAAATACATTGTGAACAGACCATTCGGATTGGCGGCGGATTTGCCGGCGGTTGCCTCAAGGTATACATAAATCAACGACTTGCTGGTACTGCCATGATCCTCTTCTTCGTCGGTAATCCAAGCCTTCATCACCAGCGGATCTGCACTCGTAGCCTGGGTCGAATCGACGACTGCCGACATGTACTTGGCTGAATTTGCTTCTCCGGCATTGGTGGTAGAGGCATTGCCGGCATCGGACTGGCCCTTGCATTTGCCCTGATCGACCAGCGCCAAGTACGGCCCCGTGTTGACCATCAGATCCGGTTTCATGTTACCCATGATGCACATGATCATGTTGACCGTGCTGATGCGGTCGCCTACCCGGTCCTGCACCCAAGTATTCTGAGTATCTTCAACATACGCGCCGCTGGTTGGTGTCGTTTGTGCAATGGCAGCCCCGATCGTGCTGCAGGCCAGCGCCAGCGTGGTCGGCAATATTTTTTTCATTTTCATTGCGTGTACCCTTACTTGGATTTATTTGGGAGAAACGACTTGAACTTGGGTGGGCAATTGGATGGTCGACTGACTCAACGTGGTAGTGGGGGCTTCGCCGCCGCCACCACCGCCACCGCATCCAGACAGAATCAAGGTGCTGGCGCATAACATGACTGCAGATAACTTCAACATCAACTGTCTGGAATTCATCAATTACTCCCCGTAAAAGTGTCGTTCTAGGTCTGCCAAGACGAGCGCATTTAGTTTCCTTGCGGATACATTTTCCGATCCTAAATTATTTTGCATCGAACCGTAAACGTAATTTTTCCAAGATTGACGTACAAAATAGCCAAAATGAGACAACGATCGATCTATGGTGACTTGGGGGAGTAAACGTGAACGGGCGGTTCTGGCCGGCCGATCTGCGTTATTCGCGAAAGGTCAAATTTGGCCCGGAGTCGCTGGCTATGCGGGTTTCTTGAAGGGCTGTTATGCAGCGAAAGCGGTCCTTCGAATTTTGTACGTGAAAGGCTACAATCGGCCAAAAGCTGCCGGTCGCAGTCTTCAATAAATTGCCATTCAGACGGCTGCTCCCCTTCGTTAGCTGCCAATACGCTACGAGCCCCTTTGATGCTACTCGTCGATGCGCTCCATTGTCTGCGCCGCCTTGATCTGTTATCGGGCAAAATAATTATGCTAAACAAGACAAGGGGACGTCTGGAAACTAACCATATGCAATCATCCGGTAGTCAACAAGAATCGCCCTGATCTCTCAATGGAATACAAAATGAATCGTCGAATTCTGGTGATTGATGGCCTAGATAAGCAAGAGCGACAAGAAATTCAAACACTCAGCGACTTATCTGGTTGCCCCCAAGTTGTTCTGCTTGGCGAACCCGGTATCGGAAAATCAACGGCACTGAAATTCATGGCGATTTCAGAAGGAAGCACCGTAATGAGTGTTCGCGCCTTGATGAACGGTGCTGTTACCAAACCAGACAAATCGCTGTTTCTTGATGCGCTGGATGAATACCGAAGCGACGGTAGTGCCAAAGACAAAACGTACGGTCTGGCAAAACTTATTGCGGAACGGTCGTTTAATCGATGGCGACTGACTTGCCGTGCCGAAGACTGGCGTAGCCATGCTGACGCCCATCCCTTCTTCGAAATGGGGGCAGCACACAAAATAGTCGTTGCCCAATTACTTCCTCTGGACTATTGCGAGGCATGCACCGTCCTGAGCAACCTCGGCGAAGAAAATCCAGAAGAATTCATGGACAGAGCCGAGACTCTTGGTGCCCATGCTTTTACCGAAAATCCGCTGAGTCTGGAACTGCTCCACAAAGCGGTCAGCAACAACGGCACCTGGCCTGCTACGCGCTTTGCGCTATTCACCAATGCCATTGAAAAGCTGGCACGCGAACACAATCCCGATTACCAATCCAATTACGAACGTAGCTCCCCGGGAAAAATTATTGAAGCGGCAGGAAAAATTGCACTCCTGCAATTGCTTTCCGGTGCGCGCACCATCTGGCGCTCACAAGGCCCGACGCCGGATGATGCGGATCGACTTGCATTTATTACCATGCATGACCTTAAACTGGAACGCGATCTACTCCGCGACTGCCTCGACACCCCACTTTTTCGCGGCGAAGGCGAAAGTTTTGAGTTCATGCACCGAACCATTGCCGAGTTTCTCGCCGGCCAAAAGCTGGCTATTGCAGTAACCGCGAATGGCCCTCAAGCACGTTTTCCGCTCCGCCGAGCCTTGGCATTAGTGACTGGTAATGACAGCAAGCCACCGACCGAATTGCGAGGTATTTTTGCCTGGTTTGCCGCCTATCTCGCGCAGCAAGGCGATCATGCCGGTGCGCGGCAAATGGCCGAAATCGATGCTTGCAGCTTGTTAACTTATGGCGATGCTGCTGCCTTCAGCACCGACACCCGAAGAGCCCTATTGCACAATCTGGACCGCGATGATCCCTATTTTCGTGCCACAGAACAGGGCGTCACGGTTCTCGGAGGGCTAGTTGATGAAGCATTGATCGAGGACATCATCGAAATACTGAGGAACCCGCCGGAAGAGTCACATTTGCTTCTCACCGTTGCCGAATCACTTGCAAGTGGTCAGCCGATTTCTGTACTTCAACCTTATCTCAAGCAGTTTGTGCTAGACCCAAGCCATGCAGGTTGGCAACGCAAACGGGTACTGGAAGCCTTCATCCATGGCTCCACAAACCGAACATCAGCCTTGCGAGAGCTATTTGATGAATTGGCTTGCGAGACTGCATCAGTCGAGCGCGAGGAATTACGCATAGAAATTGCTAAGGAATTGCATCCCGAGCACTTGGCGGTGGCTGACTTACAGAAACTTCTTGCCGATTTCGAACGCACACCGGAAGACAGCACCATTGGCCGGCTTTTCTCACTCGAAAAGGCGTTGACCAAAAATCCTTGTCCGGCGCTTTTCGAGTCGCCATGTACAACATGGCGCCCATCCCCATCGCATTTCAATAGCTCAGAAGTGGATTGCTTGCTGGATAAAATGATCGCTGCCTGCATTCTTTCTGACCAAGAACTCACCGGTGAAAAGCTGTGGCGCTGGGTTGTTAACTCGCGCAAATACATCCGGCACAGGAATGATCTTGATGAAGAAACAAGGTCTGCTGTAGCTAGATGGCTGCAAGCGGGCCAACACAGAGAGTCTGAACTATTCGAGGCCATACTAGCTACCTTGAATGAAGAAACAGGCATTCACGGTGCTGACCAAATCTACTACGGACTCAGTGGACATTATCCATCTGAAACTGCAACACAGATGCTATTGGATAGAGTCAAAACCGGAACGGTCAAAAACATTGCCCCAGCCCTCTTATCCATCGTAGTAGGGAAAGCCAGGCAAGCGCAATCGGACTCCGCATTTTTCTGGAAAATCTATGAACTACTTGAAGGGCACCCAGAGTATGCTGATCTTCTCCGACGACTAACAACGGTCGATTCTGAATATGAAAGACCTGCCGATCTTCGTAAACAGGCACGGGCAGCAGAACAAGAATCCAGACAAGCGCGAAAAATTGAAGAACTAACTGCGGTTATTCCAGAACTGCATGACGAAAAACACCTAACAATTCTAGGCGAAGCTGCGCGCCTGTATTTCCAGCCGTCTGATTTTAGAAAACCTGCTCCACGGGGCTTGGAGCGAGTTGTCGCTGATACCAATCAGGAAATTGCTGAAGCGATATCGCTCGGGTGGGAATACTGGACAACAATGGGTATTCAGGACTTTGACATTCCCAAACTCGGTTCCGCCTGCAACAGTATTGATTATGCTGAGTACGCAGCGGTCGCTGGCCTCGCCCGGATCTTTGAGAAACAAGCGCATGAGGAAATTCCTGAAGCTGCAATTCACCCTCTCATCTTAGCCACCCTCCGTTGCAGCCCTTGTATCCACGAGAATCCTGTACGGAAAAAGCTGGAAGACTGGGTAGCCAATCGACTGGGCTCGCAATTTAAAGAAGGGGCTGATCTGCTAACCGCCTTTTGGCGAGCTTCGCTTGCAACGGAAGACCCGACGCTGTCAGGAATGGACGCGCTTACACGCCAGTCGGGCGCAGCAACGGTTCTTTCCGTAACGCTCACTCGCTTGCTTACCGAGCAAGACTCCCTTACTGCCAAAATCTTGCGCCCCATGCTTGTGGCCGCCAGCAAGGTGGCCAGTAAGGAACACATAGAAAAACTGTGCGGCGTAGCACTAGGAAAGGAACCTATTACCGACGACGTTCGCCAATTATGGCAACAGCTTCAGTTCCTGAACTCACCGACCATCCATCAACCTCCATTGCCGGAAACAATTGATGCCAAGCGGGCCAATGACGTATTGAACCAACTGAATCAGTTTAAACGTCCTGGGAGCAATGAGCCACCAGAAAACCATCGAGCCATTGCCTGTTTCATTATCGAATTAGCAGGCTCCGTTAGTACCCCCGATAGGGAAGGCAACTGGAACTTGAGCCAAGCGGTACACGGCGCAATCAATCGACTTTCCAGCTTTCCAGAAACTGAAGCAGCTACGGCGCTCAAAAGTCTCATCGAGAACCCTAAGCTGCACGCTTGGAAGGCGAGCTTACGCCATGCTCTGAGCCAACAAACCCGCTTGCGCCGCGATCAGGCGTTTATCCATCCAGGCATTCGATCTATCCACGAAGCGCTGGCTGGTGGTCCACCAGTCAATGCCGCCGATCTTTTCGCTATCGCAATAGAAGAATTACGTCGACTACAGACAGAACTGCATACGACCAACACGACAGCTTGGAAGGAATACTGGAACCGTGACCAGTATGGCAAGGCAACAGAAGCACTGATCGAAAATGAATGCCGAAATCACCTATTGGAAAGGCTCAAAGATCGACTCGTTCCGTACCAGATTTCTACTGCAATGCCTGAAGCTCAATCTGCGGACGGCACACGCGTTGATATCCTCCTGCTAAGCGGCGCTGGGGCAAATATACCGGTTGAAGCGAAACGGCATTTCCATCCAGATGTATGGTCTGCTGCGGAAACACAATTGCAAGGATATGCGACAGCAAACGGGGCAGATGGCTACGGAATTTATCTTGTTTTCTGGTTTGGCAGCGAATATAAACAAACGCCACCCGTGCCCGATATGTCGGAGAAACCAGACACTGCCGTGAAGATGAAGGCAATGTTGTACGACAGGCTCCCGGAAATACTGCGACTTCAAACTGAAGTCATTGTATTTGACGTTTCTCGCCCGACAGAAAAGTGAATCGCCTAGATTTATTAGGCAGGTTTACGACTACATCCACAAAACGGGTGATAAGCCTTATGTCGTGATCGTTTTTGAGTGGCGGTTCTATTCGCATAGCAGCCGGTGAAGTTGTGTGTACTCGAGAGTCGGCAATGGGTCGGGTGCGGCCCTTCACGTTCCGCAGCTGAAGGTTCGCAATCAGTCTGAAGCAGTCGGTGGATCACCACCAAGCCATCGTCAAGGCCGTAACCCGTACCAAGTAGGGCGCCCTACGAATTTGCGTCAAGTGACCGTAATCGGCGCACCATCACGATGCTGCTGGCGTTCTGCATGCATCCCGGGCGCTTTGCCAATGCCCGCCAGGCAGCGGCCTTTGCCGGACTCGATCCGCCTCAGCATGAGTCCGGCAGTAGCGTCAAAGGCAAGCCGCGCATGTCCAAGGTTGCTCATGCTTTCTTGCGCAAGGCGCTTTACATGCCTGCCATGGTCACGCTCTATAGAACCGATTGGGGGAAACGCTTTCGCGAACGCCTGGCCGCTTCCGGCAAGCCGCCCAAACTCTTCATTGGCGCCATGATGCGCAAACTCGTTCATGTGGCGTTCGGCGTCCTTAAATCAGGAAAGCCTTTTAACCCGGCGTTGCAACACACTTGACGGAAATAACAGTACCTACAGTGATTTGCAATCCGCTCTAAGGGTAATAATACAGCGAGTGATATCCGCGGCTATGCCGCCGAAACGGGATGGCTTCGCGTGCTGGTGGCGAGAACGATTGCACCAAGCAGCGCAGCGAGTGTTGAACCGATGAGGACACCGATTTTGGCAACCGCGGTCTCCGGCTCCAGTGCAAATGCCTGATCAGCCATCAGGAGCGCAACCGTATATCCAATGCCGCACAAGCATGCGGCGCCGATGAAGTTACGGACCGTCACACCATCTGGCATGACCGCGAAGCGCGCTTTGATGGCGAGCAAGGAAGCGAGCAATATTCCCAGTGGTTTGCCAATGACCAACCCCAATACCACTCCAGACAGAATCGAGCGCGCTTCGGGCGAAGTGATGTCAACCGCCAGATTCACGCCCGTCGCTGAAAACGCGAAGAGCGGCAGGATGAGATAAGCGCTCCAGGGCGCAACCGCCTGCTCGATGCGATCGGCCGGGGATAACAGTCGCTCGCTTGCGGCGGACAGATTACGGCTTGCCCAATCCCATATTCCCTCCTGGTCGATGCGCGGCTGCTCCGTTCCCGTTTCTTTCGCGTCATGCTCCGCATGTTCGAGCTCGGCGAGCGCCGTAGCTGCCTGAGCGAGCAAAGGCCCCACCGCTGGCGCCGGCCGCGTCGGCAGGAAAGCGGCCAGCAACACACCTGCAAGGGCGGCATGAATACCGGCGGCATGGAGCAAGAGCCCTAGGGCAACTGCGGTGACCGCATAAGGCCATCCTGCATAGACGCGCCAGCGGTTGAGGGCGAACAAAAGTGCGACGGCGGCTCCGCTGGCAAGCAGCCAGCCCGGCTCGAACCCGCGCGGATAGAAGATCGCCAGCGTCAGCACGGAAAGAATGTCATCAACAACCGCGAGGGCCGCAACGAAGACGCGCAGGCCCGACGGAATTCGATTTCCCAGCAATGCAAGAATAGCGAGTGTAAAGGCGATATCGGTTGCGGTCGGCACCGCCCAACCGGCGGCAGTTGGTCCCGGATTCAGCACGAGATAGATGGCTGCGGGCGCGAGCACGCCACCGATTGCAGCGATGACCGGCAAAATCGCCGCGCGCCGGTTGGCAAGGACACCCACCGTCATCTCGCGGCGAATCTCCAGACCGACGAGCAGGAAAAAGATGGCCAGCAGTCCTTCGGAAAACCACGCTTGGATCGTTAGCGACAGCATGTGGCCGGAAGGGCCGATGCCGAAAGAAGACTCGATGAACAGCCGGTAATAGGGCGCAAGCGACGTGTTGGCGCACAACAGCGCCGCCGCAGAAGCGACCAGCAAAACCAGTCCGCCCGACGCTGGAAGGCTCGCGAAGGCACGTGCCGAACGTTTGACCCGGCTCGCGATCGGACGCTCCAGTGCCTCCAGCATCGAATAGAAATCCCAGGCACCGTCGTAGCGCATTCCATCGATAAAGACAGTGGGGGTTCCCGTTACGCCATTACGCTGACCTTCAGCAACATCCTCCATGACATGCCGGCGTGCCTCCTCGTGATGAAGATCACGATGGAAGCGCTCCATATCGAGTCCGAGCGCACGCGCGAATGCAAGCACCTCTTGCTGTGTAATCGGTGGTTCCTGCTTATAGAGCCAGTCGTGCATCTCCCAAAAACGGTCCTGTTTCGCGGCTGCCTCCGATGCACGGGCCATGAATTCCGCGCCGGGATGCGCACGCTCGTTTGGGAAATGACGGAATACATAGGCGAGTCGTTCGCCTAGCACCTTGCGCAACCGAGCGATCACCCCGCGAAGGCGGCGGCAATAAGGGCAGAGATAGTCGGCGTAGAGCACGACCGTCACAGCGCCAGGATCATGGCCACCGCGCACATGGTCTCGTCCGGCATCGACGGCTCGCTGAAGCTTGAACGCTGCGGGGGCACTGTCATGCGTCATTGCTTATTCGCCTCGCCTATTCAGAACAGGGGTAGATTCAACGGTGGTTTTCATTGAATACCTGGTGCACGAAAGCCACCGCGGTCGCGCCTTCGCCGACGGCGGACGCCACCCGCTTGATATTGTTGGCACGCACGTCGCCGACCGCGAACACGCCGGGCAAGCCGGTTTCCAGCAGATGCGGCGCACGCACGAGCGGCCAGTGCGCGGTGGCCAACTCTTCTTCGGTCAGGTCGGGCCCGGTCTTGATGAAGCCTTTCGCGTCGAGTGCGACGCAGCCGTCGAGCCAACCCGTGCTGGGGACGGCACCGGTCATGACGAAGACATGGCGGATGTTGCGGGTCTCGCTGTTACCGGTTTGGCGGTTCTGCCAGCGCACTGTTTCCAGGTGATCGCCGCCTTCCACCGCTATCACCTCGGTGTGCGTGTAGAGGGCAATATTGGGACTGTCTTCGATGCGCCGGATCAGGTAGCGCGACATGCTCTGCGCCAGCCCGCCCGAGCGCACCAGGACATTCACGCGAGTGGCTGTCTGCGCGAGAAAGACGGCCGCCTGGCCAGCCGAATTGCCGCCGCCGACAATGATAATCTCGTCCCCTGCGCACAGCTGCGCCTCCATGTACGTGGCGCCGTAGTACACGCCGGCGCCTTCAAACTTCATCAGGCTCTGGAGGGAGGGCTTTCGGTACTTGGCGCCGGTGGCGATGATCACAGTGCGCGCCGGCACGCGCACGTCGCCGTCGATCTCGATGGCATACGGTCTCTTCTCGCAGGCGAGTTTTCGGGCACTTTGCGCAATGACCATCTTGGCGCCGAACTTCAGTGCCTGGGTGGCGGCGCGTCCCGCTAGCGCCTGGCCCGAGATGCCAGTGGGAAATCCGAGATAGTTTTCGATCTTCGAGCTCGAGCCAGCTTGCCCGCCGGGCGCGTGCGATTCGATCACTAGGACATCCAGACCTTCAGAGGCGGCGTACACGGCTGCTGCCAAGCCAGACGGCCCGGCGCCGACGATCACGACATCATGCACCTTGGTCTGATCGATGGCTTCGTTAAAGCCGAGACACGCGGCGATCTGCTGGTTGCTGGGGTTGCGCAACACCACGTTGCCACGACAGATCAGCACCGGCACGTCCGCGGCCGAGAGTGCGAACCGGTCCAGCAGGTTCTGCGCCTCGGCATCGCGGTCGAGATCGATGTATTGGTACGGATGGCCGTTGCGGGAGAGGAATTCCTTCACGCGCAGCGTGCCCGCGCAATAGTTCGAGCCGAGAAACACGACATCGCCGAGCCCCTGCGCAATCAGGCTTACCCGGCGCAAGATAAAGGCCCGCATCAGGAGTTCGCTCAATTCGCTGTCGGTCTGCACCACCCGCTGCATTTGCTCGCGATCCATTTCGAGAATCTCGCCTGCTTCGCCAGCCCGCATCCGCACCAGCGTGCGCCGTCCGGAGAGCATGTTGACCTCGCCGGTGAACTGCCCCGGCCCAAGGGTGACGATTGGGGTTTCCACTTCGCCAGCGGGTTGAACGATGTCGATGGTCCCGCGCCTGACCACGATAAACGGTACAACCTGCTGACCGGCTTCGATCAGCACCTCGCCTTGCTCAACGGCACGCACACGCCCATGTGCTTTTATCCGGGCAAGCTGCGCCGGCGTGAGAGTGGGAAACATCTGGTCCGCCCGCGACGGCGGGACCGGGGAGACGATTTCAGCCATGGAACTGCACCCGCATTGAAATGTGCATCAACAATATAGAGTGCTGCGCTCGGTCATTCGTTCGATCACGCTGCAGACTCGCCCATGCCCGACGGCAGCGGGTCAATAGGCGCGCTTGGATCTTGTTCCGTAAGCCAGCCATGCAAGCTTCGTCGCCGTGATAACAGGAAACGCGGTACGCCTCGTTTGATTTTCCTCATATCGAATCCATCGTTTGCCCGTTCCTCCAGACTTTCTCTTGAATCGCTGGTCATAAGAGGTAGCGTAAAAATTCAGGCTTGTTCCGGCGTGCACCGTATGAAGTTGGCTGCAAGCATGCCCCCCAACCATTCTGCCAACACCGAAGGAGCATGACATGAGCACGATCACGACCAAGGACGGTACGCATATCTTCTACAAGGATTGGGGAACCGGGCGGCCTGTTGTGTTTTCGCATGGCTGGCCGCTGAGCGCCGACGCCTGGGACGACCAGATGATGTTTCTGGGCGAGCGCGGCTTTCGCGCCATCGCCCACGACCGGCGCGGCCATGGCCGCTCCAGCCAGACTTGGGACGGCAACGACATGGACACGTACGCCGACGACCTGGCGGCTCTCATCGATACGCTCGACCTGACGGAGGCCATCCTGGTCGGCCATTCCACGGGCGGCGGCGAAGTCGCCCGCTATATCGGCCGTCATGGCACCGGGCGCGTCGCCCAAGCAGTGCTGGTGAGTGCGATCACGCCGCTGATGCTGCAGACCGCGGCCAATCCCGAGGGCGTGCCGATGCAAGCCTTCGACCAAATCCGTGCTGGCATCAGCACCGACCGCTCGCAGTTCTTCAAGGATTTCAGCATGCCGTTCTACGGCGCCAACCGGCCAGGCGCCCAGGTCTCGCAAGGGCTGCGGGACGCGTTTTGGCTGATGGGGATGCAAGGCTCGATCAAGGGGGAATTCGACTGCATCAAGGTGTTCTCCGAAACGGATTTAACCGAGGATCTCAAGAAATTCGACATACCGACCTTGATCATTCATGGGGACGACGATCAAATTGTGCCGATCGCAATCTCGGCCCAGCGCTCGTCCAAGATCGTCAAGAACGCGATCCTGCAAACCTACCCGGGCGCACCGCACGGTTTGCCGAGCACGCATAAAGACCAATTGAACGACGACTTGCTCAAGTTCCTCAAGCAGTAGCTTGGCACTGTGGGTCAGCAGCGTACACCGATATCCCGGTGTCACTGAATTTGCCGTCCAGCCAAGTAGGGTGGGGCGTCAGGTGCATCGGGTTCCTGGAACTGCGCGCACATGGTCAATCAACCCGCACCACCCGCACACTGATACGAAAACCGCTCTAGGCTTTTCCCGTTTTTCAGGGCCGATAATTGGCGATCAATTGCATGTTGTCCTTTGGCGAATTGGTGGATGCGATGCCATGCAGTATTTCGGCCAGCCTGCCGGTGCCGGAATCGTGCGCCCAGGGCGGCCGTGAACAAGATTTATGTCAAAAGATTTATGACGGCTTGCTTATCATGAAGCCATATTTTTGACGGAACCGATAATCGTTGCGGCATGTTTGGTCGCAGATTTGACGTTGGCGTCAAGTGAGCATGCGACCCCAGCCGCCCGTATTTCGTTGTGCAGCCAAATCTTGCTATCTTGTCGTGGTAGTTGCTCCCCCATATCCGGGACAGGCGCTTGTGCAGGTTCATTAGAGGCTGCGGGCACATTTTCGTAAGATATGCCGCTGCTTTTCAATCGATCCAGATTTACCGGCGCCTTCATCTTTGCCGTCACCCTTTGAACAAAAGATGCATCTATAACGGGCTCGGGATCTCAAACACCGAAGTTGAAAAACGGTAGGCGATAGCAAGGCGCTTTACATGCCTGCCATGGTCACGCTCTACAGAACCGATTGGAGGAAACGCTTTCGCGAACGCCTGGCCGCTTCCGACAAGCCGCCCAAACGCATCATTGACGCCATGATGCGCAAACTCGTTCATGTGGCGTTCGGGGTCCTTACACAGAAGTCAGAAATTAAGGCGACGATAGCGTGATGCGCACTCCTTCCCCT
>CBINHE010000004.1:0-82293 GCA_966250375.1 uncultured Oxalobacteraceae bacterium | reverse complement strand
TGTTTACACCAGATCAAATCAGTTTACAAGAACTTTGAAGCGCGATTGCCCTGCCAGGAGACCTGAGCTGGCTTGGCTAGTGGATCAGTGTGATTCCCGAAGATGTTACGCGGATTTTTTTGCCAAGGTTGTTGCAATTGGCTGCGAAGCAAGCCGAATTTCTTCAATTACCTTGGTTTGTATGGTTGGATCGATTGCCAATGCCACATGGCCGATTCCATGGAATTCAATGTTTTTCGCGCCCGGTAGGAAGGAAGATGTTTGCGGCGAAATGATATTGTCGTGGTGCGAGTAGATTGACACGAAAAGGGGGGGCATAGTGCCATCTTCGTATTCCGCCAATTGGCGCAGCCAAGTACTCGACTTTCCATGCCGGCCATTGCCGTTCCAGCGCATTTGTTGCACATTGATGCCGAAACCAAAATTGGCAAGTCCGGTTCCGTGATGGGGTGTGCCCAGCGTGATAATTCTGGCGATGCGATTGCTGCCGTGGCTACGCAAATAGGCGCGTGCTGCGAGGCCGCCCATGCTATGCGCCAAGATAATAATTTTGCCGTGGCCAGTATCAGCGCATACGGTTTCCACCGCGTCGCGTACGATCGGAACATATGCTTCAATGGCTCCGAATACGGGTTCCATATCAAGGGCGTAATGCGTGATATTTTCCCGCATCAACATTTTGCTCATAGCATGCCAATAGCCGCTATTGCAGCCGTAACCATGAATCAGTAGAACCGGCAGGCTTGTCGAATTCTTTGCCATACGGTTTTTGAATGTGCAAAACGGCATGGTCCACGAGGAACTGGAGAAGGTCGCGCTGAATTCTCCTAGAAACAAGCGGCATCCCTGCCGCCAGTTGAGACGAAAAGCGGCAGGTGTCTCGCTACGATAAGTCCATGCAAGATAGAAATTATTCGCCGTGATTGTCAGGCGCAGCAAAAAAACTGCCGCAATGCCAAAAATAAGATCAAGCCAAAGGTTGTTGATATGCAAAACTTTGAACGCCAACAAAAAAAAACCAGCAGCAATGCCTGCCTGCAGCAAAATCAATAATCGTGTGATGCGGACAATCATGCAATGTTTAAAATTAATCAAGTCGACGTGGTCAATTTTAGCCCTGATTTTCCTACCATTCTTTCTGTTAACATGCCCATGAGTTGAGATGCAACGCCATAGATCGGCAATTGCGATAGACGCTGATAGAGATAGGAAGTAATAAGCCCCTCATGCACAGACAGGTTCGATACGTCATGATAGCGTCCGTTCGATAATCCTACACCCAACCGGGCATCATGGGATATCGTGCATCCGCCTATGCCTATGCCTATGCCTATGCCTATGCCTATGGCAGGCGCAGAAACAACGCGTATCCATAACCTGAGTTCTGGATAAGGAATGTCAGTAAACGATTGATTTATAGAGTCCTTTGGGATGGCTGGGCGAATTGGAAGCAGGGTAAAAAATCGTTTTTTCGCTTGCTTAAGGGACTCCTGCTTCACTGGCTCAAGTCAGTCTCTTTAAAATCAACAGGTTATCGAATCCTTATCCAGAACTCAGGTTGTCCATAGAGATTCGCAGGGAAAATTTTCGATTGCTTTTTTGCGCGGGACCATGTGGCGTATTCTTTGGCCATTTTATGCATGGGATAGGCATTATTTTCGTCGTTCCTGAAAAAGTCCGATTCCATTAGGCAACGGCATGATTTCGGGCTGGGCAAAAGCGCAGGCTGTTCAGGATTTTGAGCAAGTTGGGGCCGCAGCCTCACAGCAGAGCAGTGACGGCATCGCCCGTTTCGCCGTTGAGGAAATTGCGGCCAAGGTGACCGTCGCACTTCACTTCATATGGCCGATCACTGGGTCGATCGCATCGCCGCTTGAGCTGGGCATGGATACCGTTCTCACGCATGAGTCTCTCGACGCGCGCCTTGCCGTAAGCGCTCTTGAGTTCTACATGAATGGTGTATCACCGCCAGCGTCTGATCGCCTGTCAACCGTTTCCGATCAGGTGTGCCGTCACGCTTCCACGCCCGAGCCGCTGATGCTAACATCAAGCACCGCGCACATTCCGGTCAGTGAAAATGCCTTGCCATGTACGTCAAATCCAAGTGTACTTCACAGGACATCCCTCGCAAAGTATGCTGCTGCCCTTATCCATTGGCGGACGCTGCTTCCCGGGAGACTCTTCGGCGAGAACGGAATTTTCTCAATGTTTCGATCATTCCAGAACATTCAAAAATACCAAACTCCCCTCTTGGCCTTTTACCAGAAGCGGTCTGCAAATGGATGAAGTCGAGCTCAGATCTGTATCATTTGTATCATTTGTATCATTTGTATCATTTTCTCCTGCATCACTATTTGGACCAAGGAGCCCACCGCTTCTCAAATTTGTTCGCTATCGGACTTGGTTTTTTTAGGGACTGTGGGTGTGTTGAAATGAATGAGTCGTGTGCCGACCAGTTGATCATGCAAAAACTGACGATCTTTATTTAGTCGTATGGTCATTGCCCACAGTACCATGCCGACCGCAATGACAACAATGCTGGCCCACCCTTTGAGATCAAGAGCGTAATCCAGTGCCATCGCGGGCAAAAACCACATCCATGCCAACAAATAGCGTGTGACCGCCTTGGTTATTGGAATTTGAACAGCATCAGGGGTGACGAGTTTGATCCGCCATGTCTTCATCGCCAAGGTTTGCCCACCGCGGCACCAGAAGAAAACAAAATAAGCTCCTAACACGAGAAATAGCCAGAATTGACGTGCATGGCGCAAGGTCAATGCGTGCCGGCTCTGCGTGAGCGTATCGAACAGCCAGCCAGCAATAAACACGACGCCAAACAACAGCATGGCCTCATACACCATACTGGCAAGTCGGTGTTTTAATGGTGGTGTAGTAGCAAGGTTTAACAAGGTCGTTATTTATTTGCTGATGGTGGTGCGGATGGCTGAATGAGTGACTGGTTTGCCACTTGCGGCGTTACCGACTGTTCCAGTACAGGCTTTAGTGTAGATTTGATGGGGGGCACCGTCTTGTTCTTGCTATAAGTCGAGGGCAAATTGGCGACATGTTTCTTGCTTGCGGCGTCGGCGGCCAGTTTCTTTTTTTGCTCTTCTGGCAACTGCTGATATTGACGCCATTGCGCGGATTTTTGAGCTGGATTCAGTTTTTTCGAACGTGCATAGCTTTCGCGGGCAACGCGCCGTTGTTCTGGCGTCAATTTTGCCCAATCCCGCATACGTTCTTGCATGCGTTGTTGTTCACTAGGCTTCATGATCGAAAATTTGTTGGCAATTTTAAGCCATTTTTTCTTCCGAATATCTTCGATCTTGTCCCATTCTGTAGCAAGCGGGGCAAGAACTTGCCGCTGTGCCTGTGTCAAGTCGGCCCATAATAGCCTTGCGGTGGATTGTTTGGACGCAGACTTGTCATTGTTCGTGGACGCGCTGCCTGTCTGCGGAAAGCCGGTGCCAGCATGCGCTTGACTAGTGGCTGCAGCGACCGTCAGCACAGCGCTCAAAAAGCAGGTCGCCCACAAGACGCGGGCTGTGGCAAAAGGCCATCTTCGCACCATAGTTAATCCGTCCGCTTGGCTAGGTAGGCGTTAAAGCCGTGATCCAGATAGGCGGTGAGGGGCAGTTCATCCGACAAAACGGCAACGTCGATATCAGCAATTTCACTAATGCGTTGCTGCTGCTCAGCCTGATAAATGCCGACCAAACCGATGACTAACACAATGACCGGAATTGCTAGCCCCATGCGGCCGATCCATGACAATGGCTTGTCAAAGAAGTTAACGATTTTTCCGGCCAATGCGCGTTGAGGTGCGAATACGCGCAGCGGCGCGTCATTTTTCTTGTGAGATAAAGCGAGCTTGCGTGCAGAAGCCAACCGATCAATCGTGGGTGGTGGCAAAATATCGAGGCTTTCGTTGAGCGCGTGACGCACTTTGTAGGCGTAATTGAGTTCTTTAACATTCATAAGTGTATTCCTTTGGACTGCAGCGCTTGTGCTAATGTGTGCGTTGCTCTGGAGCAATGCGTTTTTACGCTGCCTTCGGAACATCCCATTGCGGCAGCGGTTTCAGCCACATCCATATCTTCCCAATAACGCATTAGGAACGCTTCCCGTTGACGCGGAGGCAGTTTTTGTACTTCTTCATCTATAGCGGCGAGAACTTGGTCGCGTTCAATTTTGTCGGCGCTGGATTCCGAAGCTTGAGAGCCACTTTCAGCCTCGAAGATTTCCAGCAAATCGAAATCTTCACCATTTTCTGCGTCACCGCCAAGACTTGAAAAAAGACTAATCCAGGTGTTGCGTACCTTTTCCCGGCGGAAGAAGTCGTGAATTGTATTTTGCAGGATGCGTTGAAACAGCAAAGGCAATTCGGCCGCAGGCTTGTCGCCATACTTCTCGGCCAGTTTGATCATTGCGTCTTGCACAATGTCGAGCGCCGCTTCGTCCTTGCGAACAGCGTAGACGGCCTGCTTGAATGCGCGACGTTCCACATTTTCGAGGAAGCTGGAAAGTTCTTTGTCAGTTGCCATGCAATGCGGCGCGCCGTTTGACGCGGCCAAGGTATTCGTTGGTTGGGATGCCGTTGGAGTTGCCCATGGTTCTTTTTTAAGCTGTGCGCATGCTAGCAAAAATGGCTTGGTTTGTGCGTGCTTTTTACTCAAAATCCTTGATTTCAAAAGGAATTAACGGAATTTGACTTGACCAAAATGGTGCGACGCATTAACGTATCAGTCCTTTCATAATCTCGAAAGGTATGGCTTTTTCGCGAGCAGCGCATAATGCAGCTCGATGATTAGGCGCGCTTTGACAATTTAAGGCTGTTTGCTCCAACCCGCGCCACAAGCGCGAGAAATTATGGAAGTACTTCAGAACCTCCGGCTGAACGAGTCGCGTTTAGCGTTATTTTGAACCGCATCTATGGGTGCGCAACGAAGTAGCGTGACCGCACAAAAAAGGGAAGCCGCTGCACTGTAGTACGACACGATTTCGTCAGGCCAGAGCATCCGATCAATCTCCAATGGACCTTGAAAGGAATGATGTATGAGTTTAGAAATTACAGGCGCGGAAATCGCCGTACGCTGTTTGGCTGAGGAGGGTGTTGAACACGTGTTCGGCTATCCTGGCGGCGCAGTGCTCTACATTTACGACGCAATCTTCAATCAGAATAAATTTCAGCATATTCTTGTTCGTCACGAGCAGGCTGCAATTCATGCGGCGGATGCTTATTCCCGCAGTTCACAAAAAGTTGGCGTCGCCCTCGTTACGTCCGGACCTGGCGTTACCAATGCGGTCACAGGCCTAGCGACAGCCTACATGGATTCGATCCCGATGGTGATCATTTCCGGGCAGGTGCCTTCTCACGCGATTGGGCAGGACGCATTCCAAGAATGCGATACGGTGGGTATTACCCGTCCGTGCGTCAAACACAACTTTCTCGTCAAGGATGTCAAGGATTTGGCAATGACGATGAAGAAGGCGTTCTATATCGCCACGACTGGCCGCCCGGGGCCTGTGCTGGTCGATATTCCGAAAGACATCAGTATGCATAAGTGCGCGTACGAGTATCCGAAGGAAATCGAAATGCGCTCGTACAAACCAGTCGACAAAGGCCATTCCGGCCAGATACGCAAGGCGGTGCAATTGCTGCTAGCGGCCGAACGGCCGATGGTTTACACCGGCGGCGGCGTCATTTTAGCCAATGCTGCGCCTGAGTTGAACAAGTTGGTCGACAAGCTCGGTTTCCCTTGCACGAATACGTTGATGGGTTTGGGTGCATATAAAGCGTCCAGCGATCTGTTCGTCGGCATGCCGGGTATGCACGGTACTTATGAAGCCAATATGGCAATGCAGCACTCCGATGTGCTAATCGCCATCGGTGCCCGCTTCGATGACCGCGTGATCGGTAATCCGAAACACTTCGCTTCTCATCCGCGCAAAATCATTCATATCGACATTGATCCGTCGTCGATTTCCAAGCGCGTGAAAGTTGATATTCCGATTGTCGGTAATGTGAAAGACGTGCTGCAGGAATTGCTGTCGCAGCTCGATGCGAGCGATGCAAAACCCAATGCGCCGGCGGTCGCCCATTGGTGGAAGCAAATCAATCAGTGGCGCGAACGTGAATGCCTGAAGTACCCGACTTCGAACGAAGTCATCAAGCCGCAATCTGTGGTTGAAAAAGTCTGGGAAATCACCAAAGGTGATGCCTTCATCACTTCCGATGTGGGGCAACACCAGATGTGGGCGGCACAATACTATCGATTCGACAAGCCGCGCCGCTGGATCAATTCTGGTGGCCTGGGCACGATGGGTGTCGGTTTGCCGTACGCGATGGGCGTACAGATGGCTAATCCTGATGCAACGGTCGCTTGTATCACTGGTGAAGCATCGATCCAGATGTGCATTCAGGAATTGGCGACTTGCAAGCAGTATCATCTGACGCCGAAGATCATTCTGTTGAATAACCGCTTCCTTGGCATGGTGCGCCAATGGCAGCAGATCGATTATGGTTCCCGCTATTCCGAGTCGTACATGGACTCACTGCCAGACTTCAACAAACTGGCTGAATCCTTCGGTCACGTCGGCATGAAAATCGAAAATCCAAATGACGTCGACGGCGCATTGAAAGAAGCATTTGCGATGAAAGACAGACTGGTGTTCATGAATTTCATCACAGATCAAACCGAAAACGTCTGGCCCATGGTCCAGGCTGGCAAAGGCTTGACTGAAATGCTCTTGGGTTCGGAGGATCTGTAATCATGCGACATATCGTTTCTGTATTGCTGGAAAATGAAGCGGGCGCCTTGTCGCGCGTCGTCGGTCTGTTTTCGGCGCGCGGTTATAACATCGAAACCTTGACAGTGGCGCCCACCGAAGATGCGACCTTGTCGCGCATGACGATCGTGACTTCCGGTTCGGATGACGTGATTGAACAAATCACCAAGCATCTGAACCGTTTAATCGAAGTAGTGAAAGTGGTCGATCTGACTGAAGGTTCGCATATCGAGCGTGAGCTGATGCTCATCAAGGTGCGCGCGGTTGGTAAGGAGCGTGAAGAAATGAAGCGTACCGCGGATATTTTCCGTGGTCGCATCATCGATGTTACGGAGAAAACCTACACGATCGAATTAACCGGTAATAAAGGCAAGCTCGACGCGTTTATCGAATCGATCGACCGTACCGCTATTCTGGAAACCGTTCGCACCGGCGGTTCCGGCATTGGCCGCGGTGAGCGCATTCTCAAAATTTAACTTTTGATAATGTTGGGGGCAAAATACGCCTCGCTTAACTCTGCCTCACAATAAAGTATTGATTAACTTATTTAGGAATAAAAATGAAAGTTTTCTACGATAAAGATTGCGACCTTTCCCTGATCAAAGGCAAAAATGTTGCCATCATCGGTTACGGCTCCCAAGGTCATGCGCATGCACAAAACCTGAATGATTCCGGTTGCAAAGTAACAGTCGGCCTGCGCAAAGGCGGTGCCTCTTGGAACAAGGTGAAGAATGCCGGCCTGAACGTCGCAGAAGTCAACGACGCAGTCAAAGCAGCGGACGTCATCATGATTTTGCTGCCAGATGAAAATATCGCGCAAGTTTATAACGAAAACGTTGCACCGAATGCCAAGGAAGGTGCAGTGCTTGCATTTGCTCACGGCTTTAATGTTCACTATGGTCAAGTCGTACCGCGTGCCGATCTCGATGTGATCATGATCGCGCCAAAGGCGCCTGGTCATACTGTTCGTGGTACCTACACCCAAGGTGGCGGTGTACCGCACTTGATCGCTGTGTATCAAGATAAATCCGGTAACGCGCGCAACATCGCTTTGTCATATGCAATGGCAAATGGTGGTGGCCGTGCCGGCATTATCGAAACCAACTTCCGTGAAGAAACTGAAACAGACCTGTTTGGCGAACAAGCGGTGTTGTGCGGCGGTACGGTTGAGTTGATCAAAGCCGGGTTCGAAACACTGGTAGAGGCGGGCTATGCGCCTGAAATGGCTTACTTCGAGTGCTTGCATGAGTTGAAGCTGATTGTCGATCTGATCTATGAGGGCGGTATTGCCAACATGAACTACTCGATCTCTAATAACGCGGAATACGGCGAATATGTTACTGGCCCGCGCGTCGTGACGGAAGACACCAAGAATGCAATGCGTCAATGTCTGAAGGACATTCAAACTGGCGAATATGCAAAGAGCTTTATTTTAGAAAACAAGGCAGGTGCACCAACTTTGATTTCCCGCCGTCGCTTGACAGCGGAGCATCAAATCGAAGAAGTGGGCAGCAAGTTACGCGCGATGATGCCTTGGATTGCAAAAAATAAGCTGGTCGATCAATCGAAGAACTAAGCAATAACAAAAAATTCCAAGAGTTGATTGATAGAGTTATTCTTGGTTTTATGAATTCAATGGGGCTACACGGTGTAGCCCCATTTTTATTGGAGAGACGCTATGCGGGGTTTAAGGACATTACCTCTATCGATTATCTTGTTGGCGGGCGTCACCACGGCGCAGGCGCAAACACTGAAACCAGTACAAACCAGTGGCGCGCTTGTGATTGTCCAGACGTTTGGGGAAGTCGAACATGTGAACGATGAAGCGCACGTTACGTTGATGATAGAAGAGCAGGACAAGAGCAAGGCTGCAGCCGCATCCCGGGTCAATCAAAAAATGAGGCAGGGTGTGGAGATCGTCAAGCGCGAAGACCCGCAGGCGAAGCTCAAGACGCGCGGTTACTACACTTATCCCATCTATCCTGAAGATCAACTTCACCAAAATAACAAAGAGCGGCAACCGGTAAGTTGGCGGGTAGGGCAGTACCTGGAAGTAACGACGACCAATCTGGGCGATTTACCGAAAACCGTCGCTGCGGCACAGCGAATACTGGCACTCAATGGCTTGCAATTCGGCTTGGCCGAAGCAACCACCAGGACGTTGGATGAAAAGCGGATCGAAGTCACATACAGGAATTTGACCGAGCGTATTGCTGCGATTGCGAAAGCGATGGGCCGCAATATCTCGGATGCAGTGCTGGATACGGTAGACTTTGGGGGTTCTGACGCTTATGCGCAACAAGAAGCTCCTGCTGTAAAAATGGCAATGCATGCCGCCCGTCTGGAATCCACCCCTGCCGAAGAGCCGAGCTTCGAGCCGGGTGAGACGACGCTACATATGCGGGTCGTTGCCAAAGTTAAATTCAAGTGAAGATCCAAGATGAAAGTGCGTCGAACATGGATAATGGCGGCTGGATTGCTCGTTTTGCTCTGTCTGGATGCAAGCCGGTGCAACCGCCGCCGGATTTGATCAAGACGCAGCGAGAAACACTGGATAAAGCCAAGGCATTTGAGGGGCAACTGCAACAACAAACACAGGATCGGTTGAAAGCGGCCGAAGATGCTCAAAGATGAGCGGCTTTGCGTGGGGGTTACATTTGGCGTCGGCTCGTCTAGAATAGCGACGCTTTCATATATGATTTATATGCCATTAACAATCCGGAGAGACGTTGAATAATTATCCGCACCCTGTCATCGCCCGTGAGGGCTGGCCTTTTTTGGGCATCGCTGTTGCCCTTGCTGCACTAGTAACTTTTTTTTTCGCCATCTGGTCGATTCCATTCTGGATCATCGCACTGTTCGTGCTGCAGTTTTTCCGCGATCCGGCTCGGGTTATTCCGCAAAAACCGAATGCCGTATTATCGCCGGCTGATGGCCGCATTGTTGTTGTAGAGAAGGCGCACGATCCATATGCCGGCCGCGAAGCACTCAAAATCAGCGTGTTCATGAACGTGTTTAACGTTCACTCCAATCGCGCACCAGTCGACGGCAAGATTCAAACTGTGCAGTATTTTCCGGGCAAGTTCGTTAATGCCGACCTCGACAAGGCGTCCATTGAAAATGAGCGTAATGCGCTGACAATCACGGCTGCAAATGGCCAAACAGTGACCTGCGTCCAAGTTGCGGGCCTCATTGCGCGTCGTATTCTTTGTTATGTCAATGTCGGTGAAACGCTGACACGCGGTCAGCGCTATGGATTCATTCGTTTCGGTTCGCGTGTCGACGTCTATTTGCCACTTGCCGCAACACCGAAAGTGGCCGTGGGTGACAAAGTGTCGGCGACCGAAACGATTCTGGCGGAACTCTGATTATTTGTTGGAAGAAAGAGCTTCGCCGGTCGCGTAATTCGGCACGGCGGCGCCTCGCAACTCTGTCTCGCCCATTTTTAAAAAACGGAATACGCATGGCAAGTTTTAATCGTCGCAAAGCCAAAAGAAAGGTAGCGCTATTTTCCAAAATGTCGCGTGCGGACAAGCAGACGTTGCGCCATTCGCATCTGGAAGAGCGCCCACTGGTGCGCTCGACTTTGCGCCGGCGCGGCATTTACTTGTTGCCGAATGCGTTTACGACGGCGGCACTATTCTGCGGATTCTACGCGATTGTGATGGCGATGAACCTCAAGTTCGATCACGCATCGATTGCGATTTTTGCGGCGATGGTACTCGATGGAATCGACGGTCGTGTCGCGAGATTGACCAATACGCAGAGCGAGTTTGGCGCGCAGTATGACAGTCTGTCGGATATGGTGTCATTCGGTGCGGCGCCTGCACTGGTGGTCTACGAATGGTCGTTGCGAGGTTTGGGAAAACTCGGTTGGTTGGCGGCGTTCGTGTATTGCGCTGGCGCAGCGCTGCGTCTGGCACGTTTTAATACCAATATTGCAGTCATTGACAAGCGTTATTTTCAGGGCTTGCCCAGTCCCGCGGCTGCAGCCTTGGTTGCGGGGCTTGTCTGGTTGATGGACGATTTGCGCTTTGCCGGCACTGACCTGAGTTGGCTTGCTTGGATAGTTACTATTTACGCTGGTCTTACGATGGTCACGAATGTGCCGTTCTACAGCTTCAAGGATATTAATTTCCGCAAGTCAGTCCCGTTTATTGCGATTTTCCTTATTGTTCTCGCATTTGTTGCTGTATCGAGCGATCCGCCAAAAGTATTGTTCGGCCTGTTCGTAGGCTATGGCTTGTCGGGATACGCTGTTTATTTCTGGCGCCTGTTCAAAGGAAAACCGGTGAGCATTATTGAAACCGAGACAGAACCCGTTGACGAAAAAGAATAGCGCGATTTGTTTGTTTTGTGTCATATCGTACGCGCGGTGCGATGGCGAGCCTAGTGGCATTATTGATTTTTAATGTCCTAGCAGGAGTGCGCGATGGGTTTGATTTCATTTTTGAAAAATGCCGGTGAAAAATTGCTGCACGTAGGCCCAGCAAAAGAAAACGAGGAAAAGCAGGCTCTTGACCAATCCACCGAAGAGAATATCCGGCCCAAGGAACAGGCGTTGGAACGGGCTATTCTGGATTACATCGCCGTGCAGAACTTGCCCACAGAAAGTCTGACTGTTGCCTATGACGCTGCCAGTGCAACGGTCACCATCAGTGGTTCCGTCCCCGATCAGCAAACCCGTGAAAAAATCATTCTGTGCTGCGGCAACGTGCAAGGGGTCGCGCATGTGAATGATCAAATAAGTGTGATTGTGGCAGATGCACAGGAGTCGCAGTTTTACACGGTGAAGAGCGGCGACACTTTATCCAGGATTGCCAAGGATTTCTATGGTGATGCCAACAAGTACATGACAATTTTCGATGCGAATAAGCCGATGCTGAAACACCCGGATAAAATATATCCAGGCCAAATGTTGCGTATTCCGCCACAACTCTAATCAAGACCCTTGGTTACATCGTACTAGATTGGCACTTTTACAAGGTAACTTCACAAAACATTAGCGGAAATCCGGACTGTTAACCAAATAATTGCACTTTTCCGGAATTCCGCTTATAGTTTTTTAATGTTCCGTACATCCAACATCTCCGCATTCGCAACACTCGGCAGCTTGTTGCAAGGCTTGCCACTATCGCTGTTTCTGCTGCGCTAACGCGCAAACTCTCATCCCCCAAATTTTGGTAGTCTCAGGCTCTTGCTGAAATTGGCAAAGGCACGCGAAAAACCATTTAAATCAAACGAACTTGTAGATTTTCCTAAGGAGTACAGCATGGCCGATAAACTGATTATTTTCGATACGACGTTACGGGATGGCGAACAATCGCCAGGTGCTTCGATGACCAAGGATGAAAAAATCCGCATCGCAAAACAACTGGAGCGCCTGAAAGTGGACGTAATCGAAGCGGGTTTTGCGGCTGCGTCGCAAGGAGATTTTGAGTCGATCAAGGCTATTGCCAGCGTGATCAAGGATTCCACAGTGTGTTCGCTGTCGCGCGCCAATGATCGCGATATTTCGCGGGCGGCGGAAGCGCTTTCGTCGGCATCGCGCAAACGCATTCATACATTCATTGCGACTTCGCCATTGCATATGGAAAAAAAGTTGCGCATGACGCCGGATCAAGTGTTTGAACAGGCCAAACTCGCAGTGCGTTTCGCGCGCAAATTCACTGATGATATTGAATTTAGTCCCGAGGATGGCAGTCGCTCCGACATGGATTTCTTGTGCCGCGTGATTGAAGCGGTCATTGCGGAAGGTGCCACTACAATCAATTTTGCCGATACCGTCGGTTACGGTGTGCCGGAACTGTACGGAAATATGCTGAAGACGTTGCGCGGGCGCGTTCCGAATTCGGATAAGGCTGTTTGGTCTGTGCATTGTCATAACGATCTTGGCATGGCTGTTGCGAATTCGCTGGCTGGCGTGATGATTGGCGGCGCTCGCCAAATCGAATGCACGATCAACGGCCTAGGGGAGCGCGCAGGTAACACAGCGCTGGAAGAAGTGGTCATGGCGATGTACACGCGCAAGGATTACTTCAATTTCGACATCGGTATCGATACAACGCAGATCGTAGCGGCTTCCAAGCTGGTGTCACAGATTACCGGCTTTGCGGTGCAACCGAACAAGGCGGTGGTTGGTGCCAACGCTTTTGCTCATGCATCCGGCATCCATCAGGATGGTGTGTTAAAAGCGAGGGATACGTATGAAATCATGCGCGCCGAAGACGTGGGCTGGACCGCCAACAAAATTGTGCTGGGTAAATTGTCCGGACGTAATGCATTCAAGCAGCGCCTGGAAGAACTTGGCATCGCGCTGGAGTCCGAGACTGAAGTTAATGCGGCATTTACGCGGTTCAAGGAACTCGCTGATCGCAAGTCCGATATTTTCGATGAAGACATCATGGCGCTCGTTTCTGATGAGGAGCACGCGCACGACAATGAGTGCTACCGTTTCGTGTCGCTGTCACAGCATTCCGAAACAGGCGAAAAGCCTGCTGCCAAAGTCATATTTTCGATTGATGGCAAAGAATCGACTTGCGAAGGGCAAGGCAATGGTCCGGTGGATGCAACGGTGAATGCGATCGAGTCCAAAGCCGAAAGTGGCGCCGAACTGCTGCTATTTTCAGTGAATGCAATTACAACAGGAACACAATCCCAAGGCGAAGTGACAATGCGCCTTTCAAAGGCCGGTCGTATCGTCAATGGCATTGGCGCCGATCCGGACATCGTGGTTGCGTCTGCCAAGGCGTATTTGTCAGCACTGAATAAGCTGCATTCAAAATCAGAAAAACTTAACCCGCAACTCTAAGCGGCGAGATGAAAGGACTATTTCATTCGCATCATGCTAAACGGGAAACGCTCATCCGGGTCGCGACGCGGATCCGGTCCGTTCAGCATTTTGCGTACGATGCCGGCATTATCGAAATGCACATGCATCATTGAGTCCCAAGTGCCGCTTTCTTTATAGGGGTAGGACCATACTTCCAATTGCGATAGCGTCAAATAAGTCGTTTCACTGGGTGCGCCGATCATACGTAAGACATCATCTTTGGTGGATTCGCCGATTTTAATAGATGCAAATTTTTGCGCCGTCAGAACCTGCTCATATGAAATTAATTTGCCGTCGGCGCTAATGCGTGCCATGTAGGTTTGTTGGCCCCACGGCCCGTGCGCATATTCCAGCAAATGGTCTTGCCCATCTTGATAGCGGTGGGTTGGATTCCCCAATTTGGCTATGACAGTCTGTTCTGGCTCGCCGACTTCAATTGGAGCGGTTCCAAATGCGGCGCATCCGGTGAGAATTGTCAAAAGGATACTTTGCAAGGGATTGCGCAGATATTTCATGGTCATCGCCCTAAATTAAACGCGCTAAGTATTTGAGTCGTCACGCTATTTCCTATATACTGCGCCTCTGGTCGATTTGACCAAATGTTTATTTTGTTTGTTCACGATGTATGGGGTTGTGACTCTATGCATCGCATGTGAAAGGTTATCATGTCAGAAGAAAATATCAACAAGGCCGCCATTATCGCGGACAACGCCCGCGGTCAAAACGATACCGGCTCCCCAGAAGTGCAAGTTGCGCTGCTGACCGCCCGTATCAACGAACTCAACGGCCATTTCAAAGTCCACGCCAAGGATCACCACTCCCGTCGCGGCTTGATCATGATGGTTAATCGTCGTAAGAGCCTGCTCTCGTATCTCAAGCGCAAAGATGCTAACCGTTACCGTGCCCTGATTGAAAAACTCGGCTTGCGCAAGTAATCTGATTGCGACATTCTGTCTGGATTTGATTATTGAAATGCCTGCGTCAGTTTACTGATGCGGGCATTTTGTCTTTTTGCGGTTTGGTTTGTGATTGCAATACGCACTTGAGTGTAATTCAACAATGAGATGGCAAGTTACTTGTGACCGGTCATCTGTGGTGAGGTGAACGACAGCGCCTGAAAATCTGTCGGCAAAAATAGAAAGGAAACACCGTGTTTAATAAAGTTACCAAAACCTTCCAGTACGGCCAGCATCAGGTCACGCTGGAAACCGGCGAAATCGCTCGCCAAGCCTCTGGCGCTGTGCTGGTATCGATCGAAGATACCGTTGTGCTGGCCACCGTTGTGGCACGCAAGGATGCCAAGCCGGGCCAGGACTTTTTCCCGCTGACCGTCGATTATGTTGAAAAAACCTACGCTGCAGGTCGTATTCCTGGCGGTTTTTTCAAGCGCGAAGGCCGTCCATCCGAAAAGGAAACGCTCACTTCCCGTCTGATTGATCGTCCGATCCGTCCGCTGTTCCCGGAAGGTTATCTGAACGAAGTGCAGATCATCATTCATGTTTTGTCTGTTAATCCTGAAATCGATCCTGACATCGCGTCAATGATCGGCGCCTCTGCCGCCCTGTGCGTGGCAGGCATTCCATTCAGTGGCCCTATCGGTGCTGCGCGCGTTGGCTACATCAATGGACAATACGTATTGAACCCGACAGCATCGCAACTTGCGACATCGGAAATGGATTTGGTTGTTGCCGGTACCGAGCAAGCGGTGTTGATGGTGGAATCGGAAGCCAAGCAATTGTCCGAAGAAATCATGCTCGGCGCCGTAGTCTATGGCCACGATCAGATGAAAGCTGTGATCAATGCGATCCACGACTTGGTGCGTGACGGCGGCAAGCCGGAAGTACAATGGAGCCCGGCGCCGAAGAACGATGCGCTGATTGCGCGCGTTGCGCACTTCGGTGAAGCCAAATTGCGTGAGGCGTACCAAACCAAGGACAAGCAGGCGCGTACTGCCAAGCTGAAAGACGTGACGGTGGACGTCAACGCCGCACTGGCTGCAGAGGCCGCGTCGGTCGGCGGTACAGTGCCGGACACGGCCGAAGTCGGTAGCATTCTGTTCGATCTGGAAGCCAAGATCGTCCGTTCACAGATTCTGGAAGGTGAACCGCGCATCGATGGTCGCGACACTCGCACTGTGCGTCCGATCACGATCCGCAGCAGCGTGCTGCCGCGTACTCACGGTTCCGCATTGTTCACCCGCGGTGAAACTCAGGCGCTGGTAGTGGCGACCCTCGGTACCGCGCGCGATGAGCAAAAAATCGACGCATTGATGGGCGAGTATTCCGACCGTTTCATGCTTCATTACAACATGCCTCCGTTCGCCACTGGCGAAACCGGCCGTGTCGGTACACCGAAGCGTCGTGAAATCGGTCACGGCCGCTTGGCCAAACGCGCATTGCAGGCAGCGTTGCCGACGCTGGAAGATTTCAGCTACTCGGTGCGTCTGGTGTCCGAGATCACTGAGTCTAATGGTTCTTCTTCGATGGCATCCGTCTGCGGCGGCTGCTTGGCGCTGATGGATGCAGGCGTGCCGATGAAAGCGCACGTCGCCGGTATCGCGATGGGCTTGATCAAGGACGGCGGAAAATTTGCCGTTTTGACCGATATTTTGGGTGATGAAGATCACCTCGGCGACATGGATTTCAAAGTGGCGGGTACTGCCAATGGCATTACTGCGTTGCAGATGGACATCAAGATCCAGGGCATTACCAAGGAAATCATGCAGGTCGCATTGGCGCAAGCCAAAGAAGGTCGCATGCACATCCTCGGCAAGATGCAGGAGGCGATGCCGCACACGAAGACAGAACTATCCGACTTCGCGCCGCGCCTGATCACAATCAAGATCAATCCGGAAAAAATTCGTGACGTGATCGGCAAAGGTGGTGCCGTGATCCGCGCGTTGACCGAAGAGACCGGTACGCAGATCGATATCAGCGATGAAGGCATTGTCACCATCGCATCTGTCGACGCTGCGGCTGGCCAAGAGGCCAAGCGCCGTATCGAAGAATTGACTGCTTCGGTTGAAGTCGGCAAGACCTACGACGGTACCGTGCTCAAGTTGCTGGATTTCGGTGCGATCGTGCAAGTGATGCCGGGCAAAGACGGCTTGCTGCACATCAGTCAGATCGCCAATGAGCGCGTGAATGCGGTTGCCGATTACCTGAAAGAAGGTCAGCAAGTGCGCGTTAAAGTACTGGAAACTGACGATCGTGGGCGTCTGAAACTGTCGATGAAAATGGCGGTAGCGGAAGATGCCGGCGAGCAGGTACAACAGCAGCAATAAGCTGTTCCAGTTGTAGTGTTCGTTAAAAGAGAAACCGCCCGAGTGAAAGTTCGGGCGATTTTTTTGTATGTGGAAATGTAGAAACGTTTTGATTGTCACGCTTGGGTGGCTGTACTTTCTTCGTGTACTGAACAAAACTGGTAGCCGTTCTTGCCAAGGTTCTTCGCACGGTACATCGCATTGTCTGCGTTTTTTAGCAAAGCCTGGCCATTACAGCCATCTTCAGGATAAATGCCGATGCCGATGCTGACGCTCAATTGGCATGTATGGTGACCGATAAGCAATGGACGCGCTGCTTCCTCGATAAGTTTTTGCGCCACTTCTGCCGCATACCGTCCGTCTTCCAAATCCTCGATCAATATGTAGAATTCATCACCCCCCATGCGCGCGATCTTGTCCGTTTGCCGCAGACAGCCGCGCAATCGGATAGCCGTTTCTCGTAATACCTGATCGCCCACTTCGTGTCCGAGGGTATCGTTGATATCTTTGAATTTATCGAGGTCAAGAAAAAAAACGGCAAACTGTTTTCCGTGGCGTTGCGCATTGCGCAGAGCAAGATCGAGAAATTCCTTGAACAGAAAACGATTGGGTAATGAGGTCAGTCCATCATAGTGCGCGAGATAACGGATTCGTTCTTCCGACGCGCGGCTTTCAATCGCGATACCGGCGAGATTTGCGCATATGCTGAACAGCTGCAAATCCATGGCCGTGGGTGCCATGGCTTCCCGGAAATAAAGCGCCACCGTGCCCAATATCTTTCGGTTTTTGCCGAAAATCGGCCATGACGAACAGGCTTTAAGTCCGTGGCGAAGCGCAAGGTGACGGCAGGTAGCCCACACAGGATCATTCGCGATATCGGTGACGATCACCGACTCGGCTCGGAATATGGCAGTGCCACATGAGCCACTCGCTGGCGCGACCAGCAAGCCGTCGATTTCACGGCGAAAGGTATCAGGCAGACTCGGAGATACACCGTTCGACAGGATGGCGCCGTCGGGATCGAGCAACAGGAGCGAGCACAGCCCCTGTTCGGATTGCGATTCGATAAACAGCGCAATTGCATTCAAAATCTCTACAAGTTCGACGCCGGTCGCGACCATGTTCAGAATCCGGTTTTGCCCCAGTTGCAGCTCTTCCGCGCGTTTTCGTACAGTGATGTCGCGCACCACCGTTTGCACTGCAGGCTTGCCATCATAGACGAGCATGGTCGCGGCGACTTCTGTATGGATTTTGCTGCCATCGAGCCGTACCCATACTTGTTCCTGAAATGGCGTTGCGCTTGCCCCGTGTCGTGCTTGCCGGATGTGTTCGCCACAGGCTGCGCGGTGATTCGGATGAATGAAGTCCCGCATGTCCTTGCCGATCAATTCACTTGGAGTTTGTGCCCCCAGCATGTACACCGCAGCCTGGTTGAGAAGAACAAGCTTGTCCTGTCGATGCACGAAGATCGCTTCTGGGGACAATTCGACAAGCTGGCGGTAGCGCATCGCGCTTTCCTTGAGGATCTCATGGCTTTGCTTGCGTTCAGAAATGTCGCGCATGAAGGCGGTAAATATCGGCTTGCCGTGTATGCGAATAGGAACAATCGCCAATTCGATTGGGAAAATCGAGCCGTCCGCATGCATCGCAGTGAGTTCAAGACGGCGGTTCAGGACGGTGCCTTCACCGTTTTGAAGAAAGCGCGCCATGCCTTGTTGATGTTTTTCGCGCCACTCGGGAGGCCCAATGACATCCGCAAGTTTTTTACCCAGTATGTCCTTGCTGCGATGGCCGAATGTGCGTTCCGCAGCCTGGTTAAAACTGATGATTTCACCTTCATGATTAATTGAAATGATGCAGTCAAGCGCGGCGGTAAGAATAGCGCTCTTGAATTTCTCGCTTTCAATCAGCGCATTTTCCATTGCTTCTCGCTGCGATTCACGCGCATAGTTCTCGATGGCAAATGAGATATCCCGCATCATCTCTTCCAGCAAGCTGATGACAAATTCATCGAAAAAATTCTTTTCGGAGGCATGGAGGACGAGTACGCCCATAGCGCGACCAGACTGCTGAAAAGGAAAACTGGCGATCGCATGGAAACCTGGTGCTGCGGCGACTTCGAAGTCGAATTCCTGCTGCGGTGCATTGAGGAAGTCATTGCAAATGGCTGGCCGGTTCTCTCTGATCGCGCTACCGATTGGCCCGCAGCCCTCAGGTTTCGATGCATCTATTGATACCAAGGCTTTTTGCAATACATTAATACCGCTCCCGTAAGAAGCGACTGGCATGACTTGCTTGCTGTGTTCGTCAATCATGCCGATCCACGCCCTATAAAAGTGGCCATGATCGACTGCAATCCGGCAAATTTCGTGAAATAGTGCATCTCGATTATCGATACGCACGATCGCTTGATTGATTTGACTGAGTGCGGCATAAAGATCGCGTAGTCGCGCGGTTCTCGTCTCCACTTGCTTGCGCTCATCAATGTCAGAGAAGGTGCCCACCATGCGCAGTGCATGGCCTTTGCTATCGCGTTCCACGATCTTGCCGCCGATATCGACCCAGCGCCATCCACGCGAAGCGTCCTTCAGGCGGAGTTCCACTCGATAAATGGTGCTTGCCGCATCGTTGCTTCCCTTGAGTGCAAGGTGCAAATGGTGGCGAAAAATTTCTTTATCGTCCTCGTGTATGAGCTCATGCAATTCACTCGAACTCCAGGTCTTGCTGGTATCGATAGACAAATCCTTGAGGCTGTCGCCAAGTTCGCTGCTGAAGTAAAGCTGGTCTTCGGGAATGAGCCAGTCGAAGACGACTTGACGTGCGCTTTCAAGCGCTAGATTCAAGCGCTCATTCGTCGCGAGCAGATCCGAGGTGGTGCTCATAGATCTCTTCACAGCAAAGATATCCACCAGTGCGTTCATATGCATTCCGAGCCAGGGTGAGATTGATGATGTAGATGTTGCTTTGGCTACCATCTTTCTAATTTCCGGTTGGAAACTAATTGCTTAATTTAGTTCCCATTTAATTAATCCAAAGCGGCGCAGCAACCCAAATCTTGGTAACAATTTGCAACATGATCGTTGGATTTTGCACGTAAATTGCACTTCGATATCACCATCATCTTTAACCATTATTGGTAAAGGGACGGAGCAACTGAAAAATCCTTGGAGGATGATGCCGAACTACAAGACATGAGTGCGTTCAGTGGGTGCGGGCATGCCGGAAATTGCACCAATGCCACATTTTTGCGTGCTCAGGTAAGGGCTTTTTTTCGTCACTCAATTTAATTCAATACCAGTTTTTGATATTGCGTAATGTCAACACCTTTAAACTCAAGCATATTTTTATACTCATAAGTTTGCTTTATGGGTATTAATGATCCACTGAAGCTGAGTGGAGGATTTTGCGACGGATGCTATCTGCGTTGCCAGAGTGCGCGGGAATGCGGACTGCGGGGGTGTTTTGCATTCCCTGTGTCGGATGAGGTGGCTAACAGGTGACGTCATAGTCTCGGAGTGCTGGAATTTTTCAGCGTCTTTCGCGTTGACGCGAGGCACAATTACCCAAATTGTCGAGGGTAATCCGCACACTTGTCGTGCCGACCTCAGATCGTGGTGGATCGAGCAACAGGAATACATTCGGCAACTGGCACAGGCCGATGATTTGACGGACCTTGTCAGCGGTAATCATTTCTATTGCTTGCTTGATACTGATACGGCTCACGTCAGTGCCAGTGTATCTGGACAGATTTTTGGCATCTTGTTCTTGTATATGTATATATATCGCTTCAAGCCGATCAGCGACGTATTCGGTCAGGAAGCTGGCACTCACGCTTTGCGGGGGATTTGCCGACAGGCTGCAGCAACTCGCGCCGAAGGAATGTTGGCCGTTTTGGAGGTGATGAAGCCGTGTTCCTAGGGATGTCGGCCACGTCGGTGGCGTAATTGACCACATGATGATGGAGGCGGAGCTTCATCATGCACTGGTTGGGAATGATTTTTCCTTGAATGTCAACCGATGTTTGATAGCTTGAGCGAGCAGATGATTGCCGTCGAAGCGACGATCGGTTGCATACTGATTGATTCAAGATTATGTATTGGACCCAAGCTCATAGTGGATTTGATCGCATTGCAAGGCAGGTGCTGATCTGGGCACCAGAACCTGAAAAACGGGCCGATCGCCAAATATTTGTGATTTGAGCCAAGTGTTTCACTATCCGCTCCCGGGCTGTTCCAGTAAGTAGCCAAATTGAAGCAAAAATAGTTTTTCTCAGTACCGTACAATATATTATTGTGTATTTTTTCATATGACGAGATTGACATGCGTGCTATCGAAATTACTCAACTTGGCCCGCCCGATGTCTTGAAGCTTTGTGAGCGGCCAATGCCCACCTTGAAGCCCGGCGAAGTCCTGATTAAGGTCCACGCTGCTGGTGTTAACAGACCCGACGTGATTCAACGTATCGGCCATTACCCGGTTCCTCCGGGCGCATCGGATTTGCTTGGGCTGGAAGTGGCAGGTGAAATTGTCGATGGAAATTTGTCGGGCAGCGACTTCAAGAAAGGCGATATGGTCTGTGCCTTGGTGCAGGGAGGTGGCTATGCGGAATATTGTGCGGCGCCGATAGAGCAATGCCTGCCGGTGCCGAAAGGCTTGAGCGTGATCGAAGCAGCCTCGTTGCCGGAAACTTTTTTCACCGTATGGAGCAACGTATTCGACCGGGCAAAACTGACCGGAACTGAAACATTTTTGGTGCAAGGGGGAACTTCAGGCATCGGCGTGACGGCAATTCAGATGGCGGTCGCACTCGGCCATCGGGTTTTTGCGACTGCTGGTTCGGATGAAAAATGCCGCACTTGCGAGGCTTTAGGAGCAGAGCGCGGCATCAACTATCGGAGCGAAGATTTCGTTGAAGTCATCGGTGCTGTTACAAATGGCAAGGGCGTGGATGTGATTCTCGACATGGTCGGCGGTGACTATGTCGCACGCGAGATTAACTGCCTGGCAGATGATGGGCGCTTGGTAATCATTGCTTTTCTTGGAGGTATGAAGGGTGTGGTCGATCTAGGGCAGATTTTGCGTCGGCGTCTGACGATTACCGGTTCTACATTGCGCCCGCGCTCAATTGCCTTCAAAGCCGCCATCGTTACCAATTTGCGCGCGCATATTTGGCCTTTACTCGAAATCGGCGCAATCAAGCCGGTAATCCATCAAACATTTCCGCTTGAGGATGCAGTGCAGGCACATGTGCTAATGGAAAGCAGTGCACATGTCGGGAAAATCATGTTGAAGGTAATTTAAGGCGACTTCCGATGTCCATGTGCAGACGATCGCGATTTTACTGAAATTCCTCGAGTATCGGATATGCGCTGAAAATAATTGCCTATGGAGCATTCTTTGCTTGCAGTTGAAGCCTTGATATTTGCATGGACAGCCGAGTAATCGAGTTGTCCGGTTTGCCCGTTTTACTGTGGCGCGTTAAAATGCCGGGTTATTGAAAATTTTAGGCATTTATGCGTCGCAAACTTGTCGCCGGTAACTGGAAAATGAATGGCACTCTCGCTGCTAATGCTGTGTTGTTTGCCGAGATCAAGGCCGCACTGGGTCAGCCGGCGTGTGATGTTGCCATCTGTGTGCCGTCCCCTTATCTCGCCCAATCCCGGTCCGAATTGGCTGCAACCTCGATTGCGTGGGGTGCACAAGATCTGTCCTCGCATGAGTCGGGTGCCTACACGGGAGAAGTGGCAGCGGCAATGCTGCTCGACTTTGGCTGCACATACGTTATCGTCGGACACTCGGAGCGCCGCGCCTATCACGGTGAGACCGATGCTTCTGTTGCACAGAAGGCGATTCGTGCACTGCATAGCGGCTTGATTCCGATAGTGTGCGTCGGTGAGACTTTGGCCGAGCGCGAAGCAGGGCGGACCGATGCGGTGGTGGGGCGGCAGATTGATGTGGTCTTGGCTGTTCTTGATATGGGTGACCTCACGAAAGTCGTGATCGCTTATGAGCCGGTTTGGGCGATTGGCACAGGCAAGACGGCAACGCCTCAAATGGCGCAAGACGTGCACGCAATGATCCGCGCGAAACTAGCGGCGAAAGATGTGGTAGTGGCGGATAAGGTTCGGATTTTATATGGCGGTAGCATGAAACCCGACAATGCCAAGGAGCTGCTGGCGATGCCTGATATCGATGGCGGTTTGATCGGCGGGGCGGCGTTAAAGGCGGCGGATTTCATCGAAATCATTCGCGCTACATAAAGACATTCGACCACGGGTCGCAACGACAGAATTAACCAGAGATTGGAAATTATTAAATGAATACGCTCTTGAGTATCATCATCGTCATTCAGGTGGCGTCCGCGCTGGCCATTATCGGCCTCGTGCTTCTGCAGCACGGTAAAGGTGCCGACATGGGGGCGGCGTTCGGTTCCGGCGCCTCGGGCAGTTTGTTTGGTGCAACCGGTTCATCCAACTTCCTGTCCAAGTCGACGGGATTCGCTGCAGCGGTTTTTTTTGCCGCGACGCTGGCATTGGCTTACCTTGGCGGCAAGCACACAACGGTGAGTGGCGGTGTGATGGATAATTTGCCGGCGACTCCTAAGGCTGATTCCGTGCCAGTCGCACCTGCTGCTGGTGTGCCTGCCCCTGCGCCCGCTGCCAAAGGGGGAGTGCAACTTGCGCCGAGTGCGCCTGCAAGTGCGGCAGGTCAATCGAATCAAATTCCGAAATAATTGATTGAAATTCGATTTTATGCATTGTTTTAGTGCGCTTGTGCGTTGAACAAAAGCGCTAAATCAGGTTAAAATAGCGGACTGAAGCCGACGTGGTGAAATTGGTAGACACGCTATCTTGAGGGGGTAGTGGCGAAAGCTGTGCGAGTTCGAGTCTCGCCGTCGGCACCAAAAAGAATAGAGCCAGCGAAGGGTATGCCTGAGCTGGCTTTTTATCGAGGAATTGTGTTTGATTTAGTGCGTTATTCATCTGGTCAATCAATCGCCTATATATACGACCTATCGTGAACCTCGAAAATTATCTCCCTGTACTTCTCTTTATTCTCGTCGGTATCGGCGTAGGCGTTGTGCCTCAAGTGCTTGGTCGCGTCATTGCGCCATTCAGGCCTGATGCTGAAAAAACATCTCCGTACGAGTGTGGCTTCGAAGCATTTGAGGATGCGCGTATGAAGTTTGATGTGCGCTACTACCTCGTTGCGATTCTTTTTATTTTATTCGACCTGGAAACCGCATTTTTCTTCCCGTGGGGTGTCGCCATGCGAGACCTCGGCTGGGCTGGTTTCGTGACGATGCTGGTGTTTATCGCTGAATTCGTAGTCGGATTCTGGTACATCTGGAAGAAAGGTGCCCTGGATTGGGAATGAGTCATGTCAATTGAAGGCGTATTGAGCGAAGGTTTTGTCACTACTACCGCGGACAAGCTCATCAACTGGACACGTACCGGTTCGATGTGGCCAATGACATTCGGTCTGGCCTGCTGCGCAGTGGAGATGATGCACGCAGGTGCGTCGCGTTATGATCTGGATCGTTTCGGCATCGTGTTTCGACCATCGCCGCGTCAATCCGATGTGATGATCGTGGCCGGGACACTGTGCAACAAAATGGCGCCGGCCCTGCGCAAGGTGTACGACCAAATGGCCGAACCGCGTTGGGTGATTTCGATGGGCTCCTGCGCAAACGGCGGCGGCTACTACCACTATTCCTACTCTGTAGTGCGTGGCTGCGACCGCATTGTCCCGGTGGATGTGTATGTGCCGGGCTGCCCCCCCACTGCAGAAGCGCTGTTGTACGGCATCATGCAATTGCAGAACAAGATCAAACGCACCAATACGATTGCACGCTAAGAGGCCAGCCGAGTTAAGCATATGACGACCAAACTTGAAACTCTCGAAGCAGCTTTGCGTAATGCGCTTGGCGACCATATGCAAAGTCTGGTGGTTGCATTGGGTGAGGTGACTGTCGTAGTGAACGCTACGAATTATTTTTTCGCTATGCGCGTGTTGCGTGATCATGTCGATCTGCGTTTCGAAGAATTGATTGATCTGTGTGGTATCGATTATTCGACCTACGGTGATGGTGCATGGGAGGGGCCGCGTTTCGCTGTGATTTCCCATCTGCTGTCGATCGAGCACAACTGGCGCGTGCGTGTGCGCGTGTTTGCGCCGGATGATGAGATGCCGGTGGTTGCTTCGATGATCGATATCTGGGCTGCTGCCAATTGGTACGAGCGCGAAGCATTCGATTTCTTCGGTATTCTGTTTGACGGCCACAACGATTTGCGTCGCATTTTGACGGACTATGGCTTCATCGGTCATCCGTTCCGCAAAGACTTTCCGGTGTCGGGTTATGTCGAGATGCGCTACGACCCTGAACAAAAGCGCGTGATTTATCAACCCGTGACGATCGAGCCGCGCGAAATTACGCCGCGTGTGATTCGTGAAGAAACTTACGGGGTTAAATAATGGCTGAAATCAAGAATTACACTCTGAACTTCGGTCCGCAACATCCTGCGGCCCATGGCGTATTGCGCCTTGTGTTGGAGCTGGATGGTGAAGTCATCCAGCGCGCCGATCCGCATATCGGTCTGCTGCATCGCGCAACGGAAAAGCTTGCTGAACAAAAAACCTATCTTCAATCCGTGCCGTACATGGACCGCCTCGATTACGTGTCGATGATGTGCAACGAGCACGGCTACGTGATGGCAATCGAGAAATTACTGGCTCTCGAAGTACCATTGCGCGCGCAGTATATCCGTGTGATGTTCGACGAAATTACGCGTTTGCTGAACCACTTGTTGTGGATCGGCGCGCATGCACTGGACGTCGGGGCGATGGCGGTATTCCTGTACGCATTCCGCGAGCGCGAAGATTTGATGGACTGCTATGAAGCGGTGTCGGGTGCACGCCTGCACGCAGCGTACTATCGTCCGGGTGGTGTGTATCGCGATTTGCCGGATACGATGCCGAAGCATGGGGCATCGTTGTTAAAGAACGAAAAGGCGATCAGGCAACTGAATGAAAACCGCCAGGGTTCGCTGCTCGATTTTATTGAGGATTTCACCAATCGCTTCCCGCACTACGTTGATGAATACGAGACGCTGCTGACCGATAATCGTATCTGGAAACAGCGTTTGGTGGGGATTGGTGTGGTTTCGCCTGAGCGTGCGAAAGCGATGGGTTTCACTGGCCCGATGTTGCGCGGGTCCGGCATTGAATGGGATTTGCGCAAGAAACAGCCATACGAAGTCTATGACTTGCTCGACTTCGATATCCCGGTCGGCACTAATGGTGACTGCTACGACCGCTATCTGGTGCGTGTGGAAGAAATGCGCCAGTCGAACCGCATCATCAAGCAATGTGTCGAATGGCTGCGCAACAATCCGGGTCCAGTGATGACTGACAACCACAAGGTGGCACCGCCATCGCGTGTGGATATGAAGTCGAACATGGAAGAGCTGATCCATCACTTCAAGTTGTTTACAGAGGGTTTTCACGTGCCGCCCGGTGAAGCATATGCCGCGGTCGAACATCCGAAAGGCGAGTTCGGTATTTACCTTGTGTCTGATGGTGCGAACAAACCTTACCGCATGAAAATCCGTGCGCCTGGTTTTGCGCATTTGCAGGGTTTGGATGAAATGGCAAAAGGTCACATGATTGCCGATGCAGTAACGATCATCGGTACACAAGATATCGTGTTTGGTGAAATCGACCGCTAAGCGCGCGTCGATATTTGAGGCATAGACAATGCTGTTATCAGAGCAAGCGTACAAAAGAATTGACCGCGAGGTCGCGAAATTTCCGGCAGATCAAAAGCAGTCGGCGGTGATGGCTGCGCTTGCCATTGCTCAGGATGAAAAGGGGTGGCTCGCGCCTGAAGTGATACAGGATGTCGCCGATTATCTCGGCATGCCTGCGATTGCGGTGCAGGAAGTTGCAACTTTTTACAACATGTATAACGTCAAGCCGCTCGGCAAACATAAAATTTCTGTTTGCACCAACTTGCCGTGTGCGTTGTCAGGCGGTGAGAAGGCCGCGTACTACCTGAAGCACAAGCTCGGCGTCGATTACAAGGAAACCACAGGGGACGGTCAGTTTACTCTAGTTGAGGGGGAGTGCATGGGTGCCTGCGGTGATGCGCCGGTCATGCTGGTAAACAATAAGCGTATGTGCAGCTTCATGTCGAATGAGAAAATTGATGCGCTGGTGGAGGAGTTGAAGAAATGACGTCCCTACACAACCGTCATATCAATCCACTGATCCTTGCCGATCTTGATGGCAAAAACTGGCACTTGGCAGATTACGTCCAGCGCGGCGGTTACGAGGCACTAAAGCGTATCCTGAGCGATAAGATCACGCCGGAGCAAGTGATCGCGGAACTGAAGACTTCATCGTTGCGCGGCCGCGGCGGTGCGGGTTTTCCAACCGGCTTGAAGTGGAGCTTTATGCCGCGCCAGTTCCCGGGACAGAAATACTTGGTCTGCAATACGGATGAAGGTGAGCCGGGCACATTCAAGGACCGTGACATCATTCGCTACAATCCGCATGCATTGATCGAGGGGATGGCGATCGGTGCGTATGCGATGGGGATTACGGTCGGCTATAACTATATCCACGGTGAGATATGGGCTGACTACGAACGTTTCGAAGATGCGCTGGAAGAGGCGCGCGCTGTCGGATTCCTTGGTGCCAAGATCATGGGCAGCGACTTCAATTTCCAGTTGCATGCATTTCACGGGTTTGGCGCGTATATTTGCGGCGAAGAAACCGCGTTGCTGGAATCACTCGAAGGCAAGAAAGGGCAGCCACGCTTCAAGCCGCCTTTCCCGGCAAGCTTTGGTTTGTACGGAAAACCGACCACGATCAATAACACCGAAACCTTTGCTGCGGTACCGTTTGTGATGAACATGGGCGGCGAAGCTTACGCAGCACTGGGCAAGCCGAACAATGGCGGCACCAAGATATTCTCGATGTCAGGTGACGTGGCAAAACCGGGCAACTACGAAGTGCCACTCGGTACGCCGTTTGCAACATTGCTGGAGCTGGCCGGTGGTATGCGCGGCGGAAAGAAGATCAAGGCGGTCATTCCTGGCGGCTCATCAATGCCGGTACTGACCGGTGACGTCATGATGGCGACCGACATGGACTACGATTCTATCGCGAAAGCCGGTTCGATGCTGGGTTCCGGCGCGGTGATCGTGATGGACGAAACCCGCTGCATGGTCAAATCGCTGCTGCGTCTGTCGTACTTTTATTTCGAAGAGTCGTGCGGTCAATGTACCCCTTGCCGCGAAGGCACCGGCTGGTTATATCGCATGGTGCACCGGATCGAACACGGTGAAGGTCGTGCGGACGATCTGGATATGCTCAATTCGATTGCCGACAATATCCAAGGGCGCACGATTTGTGCATTGGGCGATGCGGCTGCGATGCCGGTACGCGCAATGATCAAGAATTTTCGCGAAGAATTTGAATATCACATTGAGCACAAGCATTGCTTGGTGCCCGCTTACGTTTAACGAACACGGTGCGCCCTGCGTACCCTACGGCAAAAAAGCAAAGCCATGGTAGAAATCGAAATAGACGGCAGAAAAGTTGAGGTCCAAGAGGGCAGCATGGTGATGGACGCTGCCAACAAGCTTGGTACCTATATTCCGCATTTTTGCTATCACAAAAAATTGTCCATCGCGGCCAACTGCCGCATGTGCCTAGTAGAAGTCGAGAAGGCGCCGAAGCCATTGCCTGCGTGCGCGACACCGGTTACCGCCGGCATGGTCGTGCGTTCTAACAGCGACAAGGCGGTCAAGGCGCAAAAAGGCGTGATGGAATTTTTGCTGATCAACCATCCGCTTGATTGTCCGATTTGCGACCAAGGGGGGGAGTGCCAGTTGCAGGATCTAGCGGTTGGCTACGGCGCATCATCCTCGCGTTATCAAGAAGAAAAACGCGTAGTGGTGCCGAAAGAAGCTGGGCCCCTGATTTCGATGCAAGAAATGAGTCGCTGTATCCACTGTACCCGTTGCGTGCGCTTCGGTCAGGAGATCGCCGGTGTGATGGAATTCGGCATGCTGAATCGTGGTGAACATGCCGAGATTACTTCGTTCGTAGGCAAGACTGTCGATTCCGAATTGTCGGGCAACATGATTGACTTGTGTCCGGTCGGCGCACTTACCTCAAAGCCATTTCGCTACAGCGCCCGTACTTGGGAGCTGTCGCGCCGCAAATCGGTGAGCCCGCATGATGGTTTGGGTACCAATTTGATCGTGCAGGTTAAAGATGGCAAGGTCATGCGCGTTTTGCCGCTGGAGAATGAAGCAATCAACGAATGCTGGTTGTCCGATAAAGATCGTTTTGCGTACGAAGCCTTGAATGGCGACGAACGCTTGACCAAGCCAATGATCAAGCAGGATGGCCAATGGCAGGAAACCGATTGGCAGACGGCGCTGGAATATGTCGCCCATGGTTTGCACAACATCACGCATGAACATGGCGCCGATGCTATTGCCGCGCTTGCCACACCGTACTCCACTCTGGAAGAGCTCAGTTTGCTGCAGAAGCTAGTGCGCGGCTTGGGTTCCGATAATGTCGATTTCCGACTTCGCCAGTCCGACTTCGCGCTGGATGGCAAGGTCACTCCGTGGCTGGGTATGCCGATTGCAGAGGTGGACCATCTGAAGCGTGTATTTGTGATCGGTTCCTTCTTGCGCAAAGATCATCCACTGCTGGCAGCACGTTTGCGCCAAGCGGTAAAGCACGGCGGCGAACTCAACCTTCTGCACGCGACCGACGACGATTTGCTGATGTCTGTTGCTAACAAGATGATCAAGGCGCCGTCTGCCTGGCTGAATGCGCTGGCTGAAATTATCGCTGCGATTGCGCAGGCAAAGAACATTGCCGCGCCGATTGGATTCGACAAAGTTCAAGCTTCCGCAGAAGCACAGCAAATTGCTGCCAGCTTGTTGTCCGGTGATGCCAATGCAGTTTTGCTCGGCAACGCCGCGGCACAACATCCGCAGGCGTCGCAATTGCACGCTGCGGCAGAATGGATTGCTCTTAACACCAGTGCGAAATTTGGATATTTGACCGAAGCAGCAAATACCGTCGGCGGTTATCTCGCCAATGCAATTCCAGGTAAGGGCGCAAATGCGCAGCAAGCGTTTGCGCGAGCTCGCAAAGCGTATGTGTTGCTGAATGCGGAACCCAAGTTCGACAGTTTCAATCCCCAAGTCGCCCGTACCGCGTTGGACCAAGCAGACATGGTGGTCGTGATGTCCGCCTTCAAGCAAGGTACCGACTATGCTGACGTGTTGTTGCCGATCGCGCCGTTCTCGGAAACTTCCGGCACGTTCATCAATTGCGAGGGACGTGCGCAAAGTTTCAACGGCACAGTCAAACCGTTGGGCGAAACACGTCCAGCCTGGAAAGTGTTGCGTGTGTTAGGTAATTTGCTTGGCCTTTCCGGTTTCGATTATGAAACGTCCGAAGCGATTCGTACTGAAATTATTGGCGCGAAGACATCGGATGCGGTGAATCTGACTGCATGCCTAAACAATTTTGCAAACGTACAGCCGCAAGCAGCAGTGTTTGGTGCCGGTACCGAGATGCAGCTGGAGCGGGTCGCGGATGTGCCGATTTATTTCTCCGATGCGATAGTGCGGCGCGCCGAGTCATTGCAGCAGACAGCCGATGCGCAGGCGCCGAAAGTTTGGGTGTCGACAGCATTGGCGCAAAAGCTCAATGTCAGTGAAGGCGCAGCGGTGCAAATCAAGCAGGGTGACGGCAGTGCCATTTTGCCGGTAGGTTTGGACAAGAATTTGCCTGGCAACGTGGTTCGCGTGGCAGCCGCGCATATTTCCACCAGCACCCTTGGCGAGATGTTCGGCCCGATCACTGTGGAGAGGGCATGATGGATCAAATGCTCGCGATTGTTCATGAGGCTGGCCAAAGCTGGTTCGGTTTTTTCTGGCCGCTGATCTGGAACTTGGTGAAAATCATCGCGGTTGTATTGCCGTTGATGGGGTGTGTCGCCTATTTGACGCTTTGGGAGCGCAAGGCGATCGGCTGGATGCATATTCGTCTCGGCCCTAACCGGGTCGGTCCCGCTGGCTTATTGCAGCCTATCGCCGATGCATTGAAGCTGCTCCTCAAGGAAATTGTTATTCCGGAGAAGGCGAACAAAGCGCTGTTTGTGATTGCACCTATCATGACCATCATGCCGGCGCTAGCCGCATGGGCAGTGATTCCATTCGGGCCGGAAACTGTGTTGGCGAATGTTAACGCAGGGCTGTTGTTCGTCATGGCGATTGCTTCTATGGAAGTCTACGGTGTCATCATCGCCGGATGGGCATCGAATTCGAAGTATGCATTCCTAGGGGCGATGCGCGCTTCGGCACAGATGATCTCTTACGAAATTCCGATGGGTTTCGTGCTGGTGATTGTGTTAATGGTATCCGGCAGTCTTAATTTCACCGATATCGTGATGTCGCAATCCAAGGGTATATTTGCGGGAATGGGCTTGAATTTCCTGTCATGGAACTGGTTGCCGCTATTACCGATGTTTTTTATTTATGTGATTTCGGGAATTGCCGAGACTAACCGCCATCCATTCGACGTGGTCGAAGGCGAATCGGAAATCGTTGCAGGTCACATGGTTGAATATTCTGGCATGTCGTTCGCGATGTTCTTCTTGGCTGAATACGCGAATATGATCTTGATTTCCATGTTGGCATCATTGATGTTCTTGGGGGGCTGGTTATCACCATTCGATTCAATATTGGTTAATTGGATTCCAGGTTGGATCTGGCTGGGCGTCAAGACTTTCATGGTTGTCACGATCTTCATTTGGGCACGCGCGTCGTTCCCGCGTTATCGTTACGATCAAATCATGCGTCTTGGCTGGAAGGTATTCATTCCTCTCACGCTGGTATATCTGTTGATTGTGGCTGCATGGATGCAGACATCTTGGAATATTTGGAAATAATTTTTGCATTGCGGGACAGAACGGGCAGCATATGCTTAAGCGGAGCGGTAGCATAGGCGGCTGCCTCTGTCCTCAACACTACATAATGCGGGAAAGAGTTTCGAGGCTAACCAAGTTCCTCTGTCCCCCAACAAATGAGAAACAAGAGGCTGAATGTAATGGAAGCCATTAAAGATTTCTTCAGCAGCTTGATGCTGCGAGAATTGTTCAAAGGTCTGGCGTTAACGGGGCGGTATATGTTCGCGCGTAAGATCACGGTGCAATATCCGGAAGAAAAAACGCCGATGTCGCCGCGCTTTCGTGGCCTGCACGCACTGCGCCGTTATCCGAATGGTGAAGAGCGCTGCATCGCATGCAAGCTATGTGAGGCAGTATGTCCGGCGATGGCGATCACGATCGAATCCGAGCAGCGCGATGACGGCAGCCGCCGTACCACGCGCTACGACATCGACCTGACGAAATGTATTTTCTGCGGATTTTGCGAAGAATCCTGCCCGGTCGATTCGATTGTCGAAACGCATATTCTGGAATACCACGGTGAAAAGCGCGGTGATTTGTACTACACCAAGGATATGCTGCTTGCGGTAGGTGACCGGTATGAAAAAGAAATCGCTGCAGCTCGCGCAGCCGATGCCGCGTACCGTTAAGTTAATGAATTTGGGCTGTAGTTAGCCGACATTTTTGGTCCATTATGGAATTTAAAACTGCATTGTTCTACGCATTCTCGGTGATCTTGGTGTTCGCCGCGACACGTGTTATCACTGACCGTAATCCGGTTCACGCGGCGCTCTTCCTCGTGCTGTCATTTTTCTCGGCGGCGGCGATCTGGCTGTTGTTGAAAGCTGAATTCCTCGCCATTGTGCTGGTGCTGGTCTATGTCGGCGCGGTGATGGTGTTGTTCTTGTTCGTCGTGATGATGCTTGATATTAATCTCGGCAAACTGCGTGAGGGCTTCTGGGGCTACTTCCCGCTTGCGGCAACCATTGGTGTAGTGATCGTGCTCGAAATGTCGGCAGTGCTGTTGCGCGGATTCTGGGCGATCGATGCGCAGGCACCGGCAGCTTCTGCAAACATTGGCACTACCAAGGAATTGGGCAAACTGATTTACACCCAATACGTATATGCATTTGAAATTGCCGCCGTCGTCTTGTTGGTGGCGATTATTGCCGCCGTCGCGCTGACATTGCGCCGCCGCAAGGACAGCAAGTATTTCGATCCGGCTGAAGCAGTCAAAGTGAAAGCCAGCGACCGTCTCCGGATTGTCAGTATGAAGGCCGAATCGACGCGGACCCAAGTCAATGCAGGCAATGGACAACTCGCCGCTGCCGATGCAGCCGATTCAACACAGGGGAAAGTACAGTGACCCTATCGCTCGCACATTATCTGATTCTCGGCGCAATTTTGTTCGCGATTTCAATTGTCGGTATTTTCCTGAACCGTAAAAACATCATTGTGCTGTTAATGGCAATCGAATTGATGCTATTGGCCGTCAACATGAATTTCATCGCCTTCTCTTACTATCTTGGCGATGCGGCCGGGCAGATTTTCGTTTTCTTCATCCTGACGGTGGCTGCCGCAGAATCCGCGATTGGTCTTGCCATTTTGGTGGTGTTATTCCGTAATCTGGATACCATCAATGTAGAAGACCTTGATAGTCTCAAGGGATGAGTTAAGTGAGCATTGCGAGGCAGAGCCATGGGCAGCGGCAGGCTAGCTGCTTTCTCTGTCTTCAACGAATTGAATGCGGTACAGAGTGAAGCGCTGCTCAGGCGACGTTTCACTCTGTCCTCAACTGATTAGAAAATAAAATAAGGTTCATCATGGCGGGGCAACTTAACCCTAACCTCCTTCTGGCCGTACCTTTGGCGCCGCTCGCAGGCTCTGCGATTGCGGGCCTGTTCGGCACTAAATTTTTCGGTAATAAAGTTGGCCGCGCGACGTCGCATACCGTGACGATTCTGGGCGTACTGATCGCATTCATCATCTCGTTCAAGACGCTTCTCGCGGTGATGGATGGCGCGACCTACAACGGCACGCTCTACACTTGGATGACGGTTGCGGGTCTCAAGCTTGAAATCGGATTCCTAGTCGACAGTCTGACCGCAATGATGATGTGTGTGGTGACGTTTGTGTCACTGATGGTGCATATTTACACGATCGGCTACATGAAGGATGATGAAGGCTATAACCGCTTCTTCTCCTATATTTCGCTGTTCACCTTCTCGATGTTGATGCTCGTGATGAGCAACAACTTTCTGCAATTGTTCTTCGGTTGGGAAGCGGTCGGCCTGGTTTCTTATCTGCTGATCGGTTTCTGGTACACCCGCCCAACGGCGATCTTTGCCAATATGAAGGCGTTTCTGGTAAACCGTGTCGGCGACTTCGGCTTCATTCTGGGCATTGGTCTGCTGCTCGCCTATGCCGGTTCCATGAACTATGCGGAAGTCTTTGCAAAGAAAGAAGAACTTGCCGTGCTTCTGTTGCCGGGCACGGATTGGGGCCTGATTACCGTTGCCTGTATTTGCCTGTTCATCGGCGCTATGGGTAAATCGGCGCAATTTCCATTGCACGTCTGGCTGCCGGATTCGATGGAAGGCCCGACCCCGATTTCCGCGCTGATTCATGCGGCGACCATGGTGACCGCCGGTATTTTCATGGTGACGCGGATGTCGCCGTTATTTGAGCTGTCGGATGCCGCATTGTCATTCGTGCTGGTAATCGGTTCGATCACTGCGCTATTCATGGGTTTCCTCGGCATCATTCAAAACGATATCAAGCGCGTCGTGGCTTACTCGACACTGTCGCAATTGGGCTACATGACAGTCGCTCTGGGCGCATCGGCCTACTCGGTCGCGGTGTTCCACCTGATGACGCATGCGTTCTTCAAGGCCCTGCTGTTTCTTGCAGCCGGTGCGGTGATCATCGGCATGCATCACGATCAGGACATCCGCAATATGGGCGGCTTGCGCAAGTACATGCCGATCACTTGGTTCACGTCCTTGCTCGGGTCGCTGGCACTGATCGGCACGCCATTTTTCGCCGGCTTCTACTCGAAAGACAGCATTATCGAAGCGGTACATAACACGCATATCGCAGGTGCGGGTTTTGCAAATTTCGCAGTGCTGGCCGGCGTGTTTGTAACCGCGTTTTATTCGTTCCGTATGTATTTCTTGGTGTTCCATGGCGAGGAGCGCTTTGGCAAGGCGCACGATGACGAGCATCAGAATCACAGTCATGACGAACACAGCGATGAGCATCATCACGGCTTGGCGCCGGGTGAAAAGCCGGGCAAAGCGCCTTGGGTCGTAAAAATTCCGCTCATGTTGCTGGCGATTCCATCTGTTGTAATCGGATTTGTCACAATTGAGCCGATGTTATATGGCAACTTTTTCAAGGGCGTGATCGCTGTGAATGAATCTCATCATGCGATGGAAGAATTGACGAGGGAATTCCATAGCGCGTGGGCGATGGGCCTGCATGCCTTTACCACTTTACCTTTTGCACTCGCATTGGCCGGTGTCGTCGCTGCGTATTACTGTTACTTGGTGAATCCGAAGGTCCCGGCATGGTTCTACGGTAAATTCCATGCGCTCCATACGCTGCTCGACAACAAGTACTACATGGACAAATTCAACGATGCCGTATTTGCCGGCGGCGCGCGACTGCTGGGTGGCGGCTTGTGGAATGTGGGCGACAAGACATTGATTGACGGTCTGATCGTCAATGGCAGCGCCAAACTGGTTGGCTGGTTCTCATCGGTTATTCGTCATTTCCAGTCTGGTTATATCTATCACTACGCGTTTGTGATGATCCTTGGTGTGCTGGGTTTCCTGATTTATTTCATGCCGTTTCCATTTGCCAAATAAGTTGGCGTAGTAAAGCAAAATCTAAAAACATGATGCAGTCAACTTTTCCTGTTCTGAGCCTTGTGATCTGGTGCCCGATCGCCTTCGGTCTTTTCGTTTTGGCGTTTGGACGTGACGACAATCCAGCGCTGGTGCGAGGCGTGTCGCTGGTCGGCGCCATTGTCAGCTTCTTGGTGACTTTGCCGCTGATTCAACATTTTGACAATGCGGCACACGGCATGCAGTTTGTCGAAAAATTCGCATGGATCGATCGCTTCAATATCCATTACTTTCTTGGTATCGACGGGCTCTCGCTGTGGTTTATACCTTTGACCGCACTCATTACCGTGATCGTTGTCATCGCAGGATGGGAAGTCATCGAAAAACGCGTTGCCCAGTACATGGGTGCTTTCCTGATTTTGTCCGGCTTGATGATCGGTGTGTTTTGTGCACTGGACGGCTTGTTGTTCTACGTGTTTTTTGAGTCGACTTTGATTCCGATGTTCATCATCATTGGCGTCTGGGGCGGCGCCAATCGCGTTTATGCGGCGGTCAAGTTCTTTCTTTATACCTTGGTCGGTTCGCTGTTGACGCTGGTTGCAATTTTGTATTTGTATTTCAAGTCTGCCGGTAGCTTCGATATCCTGACTTGGCATAAGCTGCCGTTGCCGCTGTCGGCGCAAATCCTGGTTTTCCTCGCGTTCCTGATGGCGTTTGCGGTGAAAGTGCCGATGTGGCCGGTGCATACCTGGTTGCCGGACGCGCACGTTGAGGCACCGACCGGTGGTTCCGTAGTGCTGGCAGCAATCATGCTGAAGCTTGGTGGGTATGGCTTTTTGCGATTCTCTCTGCCGATTGCACCGGATGCCAGCCATTATCTATCCGGTTTCATCATCACACTGTCTCTTATTGCAGTGATTTATATCGGCTTGGTTGCACTGGTACAGACCGATATGAAAAAGCTGGTTGCTTATTCATCCATCGCGCACATGGGTTTTGTGACGCTTGGCTTCTTCGTTTTCAATGAAATGGCAGTGCAGGGCGCTATCGTGCAAATGATTTCACACGGTTTTGTATCCGGCGCGATGTTCCTCTGCATCGGCGTGTTGTATGACCGCATGCACTCACGTCAAATTGCGGATTACGGCGGCGTTGTCAACACCATGCCTAAGTTCGCTGCGTTGTTCGTATTGTTTTCCTTGGCAAATTGCGGTTTGCCTGCGACTTCGGGTTTTGTCGGCGAATTCATGGTGATTCTAGGTGTGGTCAAATTCAATTTCTGGATAGGCGTACTGGCGGCAACAGCGCTGATTTTTGGCGCTGCATATTCGCTGTGGCTGGTAAAGCGGGTGGTATTTGGTGAAATAGGTAATCTACATGTTGCCAAACTTAAGGATCTCAGCGCGCGGGAATTTTTCATGCTCGGCATGCTGGCCGTTGCGGTGATTGCGATGGGTCTGTATCCGGCGCCATTCACTGATGCAATGCAAACTTCTGTCGCTGACTTGCTCAAACATGTCGCGCTCTCGAAAGTGAACTGATGAAAGCGATTGTGAACGCACACATGAACATATTTGGTCTAGTGTTGAAATGAATAACATGAATCTGCTTCCGGTTTACCCTGAAATTTTTCTGTTGATTGCTGCCTCCGCAATCCTGTTGATCGACTTGTTTGTGTCCGACGCAAAGCGCCACGTCACCTACATGTTGACCATGGCGACGCTGGCGATTTGTACGGTGCTCAGTCTGGCTGACGTCAATGGCGGTTTGACGACCTATACGTTTCATAACATGTTCGTCTCCGATCCGATGTCGAGCTTGTTGAAGGTGTTTTCGTATATTGCCGTTGGTCTGACCTTGATTTATTCTCGTCAGTACGCGTCCGATCGAGGTATGCTCAGCGGTTACCTGGGCGGGGAGTTTTACGTACTCGCGTTATTTGCGTTGCTCGGCCAGATGGTGATGATTTCGGGAAACAACTTCCTGATCATTTACCTCGGATTGGAATTGATGTCGTTGTCGCTGTACGCACTGGTTGCGCTGCGCCGCAATCACGCTGTGTCGACAGAGGCAGCGATGAAGTACTTCATCCTTGGCGCACTTGCTTCCGGTTTCCTGTTGTATGGCATGTCGATGCTGTACGGCGCGACCGGTTCGCTCGACTTGACCGAAGTGGCCAAGGCAGCAGCATCGGGTACCGTGAACAAGACCGTGCTGGTATTCGGTGTGGTGTTCTTGGTTTCAGGGTTGGCGTTTAAACTCGGCGTGGTGCCGTTCCATATGTGGGTGCCTGATGTTTATCAGGGTGCACCGACTGCAGTGACGCTGCTATTGGGGGGGGCACCGAAACTCGCTGCATTTGCCATCTGTATCCGCTTGCTGGTAGAAGGATTGTTGCCACTTGCAGTGGATTGGCAGCAGATGCTGATGGTGCTCGCGGTATTGTCGATGGTTATTGGTAATGTTACGGCGATTGCGCAAACCAACCTGAAACGCATGCTGGCGTACTCGACGATTTCGCAAATGGGCTTTGTTTTGCTCGGGCTGTTGTCGGGTGTCGTCAATGGCAATGTATTTGCTGCAGCCAACGCGTACAGTTCCGCGATGTTCTACTCAATTACCTATGTATTGACGACCCTTGGTACCTTCGGCGTGATCCTGTTGCTGGCGCGTGCGGGCTTTGAAGCGGAAAATCTGGATGATTTCAAAGGCTTGAATCAGCGCAGTCCATGGTTTGCCTTGGTAATGCTGCTGTTGATGTTTTCGCTGGCCGGCATTCCGCCGGTGATGGGTTTTTACGCGAAGCTGGCTGTGTTGCAAGCGGTGTTGGGAGCCGGGCAGGTATGGCTGGCAGTGGTAGCGGTATTGTTGTCGCTGATCGGTGCGTTCTATTATTTGCGTGTAGTCAAGCTGATGTATTTCGATGAGCCGGTTGATAATTCGGTCATCGTCATCAACAAGGATATGCGTGTCGCATTGAGCATCAATGGCGTGGCGGTGTTGGCGCTCGGTTTGATGCCTGGTCCTTTGATGGCGGCTTGCGCGACTGCTATCGTCAAGACGCTCGCGTCCTGACGCGCATTACTTAATATCTCTCCTAGTGGATGTCTCCTTCTCAAGCTTGTTCGTGATTCTGTTGGCGGTCGTGGCCGCCAACCTGCCGTTTCTTAACGAGCGTTTATTCTCCATTATTCCCCTCGGCATCGCGGTCAAACCGTTCTGGCTGCGTTTGATCGAAATGGCGATTCTTTACGCGCTCGTCGGCACCATCGCTTATCTGCTTGAATCGCGCATTGGCAATGCGTTTGTTCAGCGATGGGAGTTCTATGCGGTGACCGGGTGTTTGTTCATCGTATTGGCCTATCCGGGCTTCGTGTTCCGCTATCTGCGCAAACGGCACGGTTGATTTGATTCAAACTTGCAATTTGAAGCGTCGTTATACTTTGCGTTTCCACATTTTCCCCGGATATCCAACATGGATCAGCACCTGAAAGAATCGCAAGTCGACAGCGCACTCGCTTACGACGGCCACTTCCTCAAAGTGCAACGCGATACTGTGCGTCTGCCAGATGGCAAGACTACGGCGCGCGAATATATCAAGCATCCTGGCGCAGTCGTTATTCTGCCGCTGTTCGACGATGGTTCAGTATTGTTAGAGCGCCAATTCCGTTATCCGCTGCATCAAATATTCATTGAATTTCCGGCCGGGAAAATCGATTCGAATGAAGATCCTCTGGCGTGTGCGAAACGGGAGTTGCAAGAGGAAACCGGCTATACCGCGATGGATTGGAAATTCGTGTGCACAATCCATAACGCAATTGCGTATTCGGATGAACACCTTGATATTTTCCTTGCGCGTGGGCTTGTCGCTGGAGAAAGCAAACTGGATGATGGTGAATTTTTGGAGACGTTTAAAGCGCCTGTCACCGATATGCTGACATGGATACGTGAAGGAAAAATTACAGACGTGAAGACCGTAATCGGCACGTTTTGGCTTGAAAAAATCATCGCTGGTCAGTGGGCGCTGTAACGCCACTGGCCTCACCGATCGAGCAACAAAAAAGCCGCATCGCGGCTTTTTTGTTTTCTACTACATATTCGGATAATTCGGTCCGCCGCCGCCTTCCGGCGTGACCCACACGATATTCTGTGTTGGGTCCTTGATGTCGCAGGTTTTGCAATGCACGCAGTTCTGCGCATTGATTTGCAGTCGTTCGTCACCGCTATCCGTTTTCACGAATTCATACACCCCCGCCGGGCAATAGCGTGATTCGGGACCGGCAAATTTCGCGAGGTTAATAGTGACCGGCACATTTGGGTCTTTTAGCGTTAAATGTACCGGCTGATCTTCCGCATGATTGGTATTGGAGATAAAGACCGACGACAAGCGATCGAATGTGAGTTTGCCATCCGGCTTCGGATACACGATCGGCTTGCAGTTGGCTGCCGGTTTCAGGCATTCGTGATCGGCGTGGTGATGATGCAGCGTCCATGGCGCTCTGCCGCGTAATACGAGCTGGTCAATGCCGACCATTAGTGTGCCGGTGTACAAGCCTTTGCTGAGCCATGGCTTGACGTTTCGCGCAATTTTCAATTCCTCATGGAGCCAGGATTGTTCGAAAGCTTGTGAATATGCAATCAGTTCGTCGCATTGCCGATTGGCGCCCAGCGCATCAAATGCAGCATTGGCTACCAGCATGCCAGTCTTGATTGCAGCATGACTTCCTTTGATGCGGCTCATGTTCAAGAAACCGGCGTCGCAACCAATAAGCGCGCCGCCCGGGAAAGTTAACTTTGGCAGGCATTGCAGCCCGCCCGCCGTGATCGCGCGTGCACCGTAGGAAATGCGCTTGCCGCCTTCAAAGAACTTGCGAATTTCCGGGTGTGTTTTATAGCGTTGGAACTCTTCATATGGCGACAGGTACGGATTTTCGTACGCGAGGCCCACCACGTAGCCGACTGCCACTTGGTTATTTTCAAGGTGATACAGGAATGACCCGCCATAGGTGTTGTTTCTCAATGGCCAGCCGGCTGTGTGGACGACTAGGCCAGGCTGATGCAGCTTCGGATCGATTTCCCATAATTCTTTAATGCCGATCGCATAGCTTTGCGGGTCTTTGCCCTTGTTGAGATCAAATTTGGCCATCAACTGCTTGCCCAGATGGCCGCGCGAGCCTTCAGCGAACAGCGTGTATTTCGCATGCAATTCCATGCCGAGCTGGAATGCCGCTGTCGGCTGGCCACGATGATCGATACCCATGTTGCCGGTAGCAACACCCTTGACGGATCCATTGTTGTTGTACAAGATTTCGGCAGCGGGAAATCCTGGGAATATCTCGACGCCCAGCGCCTCAGCTTGCTGGCCCAGCCAGCGCACGACATTGGCGAGCGAGATCACGTAATTGTCGTGGTTCTGGAAGCAGTCAGGCAGTATCCAGTTCGGTGTCCTAAAGGCTTTGGTTTCGGTCAGGAATAGGAATCGGTCTTCGCTGACTTTGGTATGGAGCGGTGCACCCAATTCTTTCCAGTTCGGGAACAGTTCAGTGATCGCTTGCGGATCCATTACGGCACCGGACAGGATGTGTGCACCCAGTTCGCCTCCTTTCTCCAGCACGCAGACAGACACGTCCTTGCCTTTCTCCGCTGCCAGTTGTTTCAGCCGAATGGCTGCCGACAGGCCCGCCGGGCCACCGCCGACGACGACAACGTCGTATTCCATTGCTTCGCGCGGGCCGTATTGTTCAAGGATGCTTTGCGTCATGGGTCACCAAAAATTTGTTGAGGGCACAGTAGTGCGGTGTCTAGACTGCACTTACCTGTGTTCCGCAATAACTAAATCAATTATCGAACGAGTGTGCTAATTGTCTGAGATTTTGCGGAAGAATGCTAGATGCAGCGCTCTAATCAGGTCGCTTTCATGCAATGATAACGGTTCTGACACGGTTAAATCTTCAATGGCAAGACAATAACTAGGAGAATATTGTGGGCATCGAAGTCAATTTCGAAGGAAAAATCGCTCTGGTAACTGGTGCATCAAGCGGTTTGGGAGCACGTTTTGCCAAAGTGCTGGCACAAGCTGGCGCGCAAGTAGTGCTGGCGTCGCGCCGTACAGAGCCCCTCAAGGAGCTGCGCGCCGAGATCGAGGCCGATGGCGGCGCTGCGCATGTGGTGGCATTGGATGTTACCGACTACGCCAGCATCAAATCTGCAGTGGCCCATGCGGAAACCGAAGCGGGACCAATTGATATCCTGGTGAATAATTCCAGCGTATCGACGACGCAGCGTCTAGTCGATGTGACGCCGGAGGACTATGCGTACGTAATGGATACCAACCAGCGCGGTGCATTTTTTGTTGCTCAGGAAGTGGCCAAGCGCATGATCGCACGTGTCAAAGGCGATCCAAAAAAACAGCATCGCATCATCAATATTGCATCGGTTGCCGGCTTGCGCGTGCTGCCGCAAATCGGCATTTTCTGCATGAGCAAGGCAGCTGTGGTGCATATGACCAAATCGATGGCAGTCGAATGGGGAAAATACGGGATTAATGTCAATGCAATTTGTCCTGGATATATCAGCACTGAAATCAATGCGGAGCATTTCAATACCGAACAAGGGCAGCAACTGATCAATATGCTGCCGCGTAAACGGGTTGGCAAGCCGGAAGATCTGGATGGTCTGCTGTTATTGCTCGCGGCGGAAGAGTCGCATTTCATTAACGGGGCAATCGTGACTGCCGATGATGGAATGAACTTGCAATAAGATCGTCACTCATGTCGGATGCCGTGCGTGCCAGATTGGTGGATGTGTCAGCTTAGGAAGAACGTGGTTCGCCTCATACGCTAAGTCGTTACGCGCAGAAGCCTGTGCACCAGTTCGCTGGAAGTTGCGGCAGAAAATTTACGCATCAATTTGGCCCGGTGCATCTCTACCGTACGCGGACTCAATCCAATTTGACGTGCGATTAATTTACTTGTTTTTCCTTCGACCAGCAATGCAGCAATTTCACGCTCGCGTGGCGTAAGTTCCGCAGTCACGGGACGTTTTTCACTTAAATCTTCGAAAGTCCAGATACCTGCCGCATGCGGGTCACTATGCACCAGAGTGCGGCCGCTCACGTGACACCAAAATAGTTCTTTGTCGGCGCGCCTCATGATGCGCTCGTCGGAATACCATCCCTTCGCATTCATGATTGGAACAATACGCGCCCCGGTCCGCTCAAATTCATCTGGACTTGGATATAGTACAAGAAAGGACTGGCCAACCAAGGCTTCACGTTCATAACCAAACATGCGAGCGAGCGTATCATTGCAGGCGTGAATAATGCGATATTGCGAAATACACATACCGACTGGAGCATGTTGAAATATGCTCTCGTAGTCGATAACTTGAGATTCGATCATGCGCGTAGGTCTCCATATTTATTATGAAATAAGATCCGTATTTCTACGGTATTGTGCCGCTCTACGCTCCAGCATATGCTGACAGACACGGTAAAACATCCGTACTTGTACAAGATTTACTTTACACAAAGAGAAAGGATGGTATGAAGAAAGTTTATCCGGATGCCGCCACCGCCCTGGCAGGTATCGTCAAGGACGGGCAGACGATTGCTGTCGGCGGTTTTGGTTTGTGCGGTATCCCCGAGGCGTTGATAGCGGCACTTCGCGACTCGGGCGTTAAAAATCTGACTGCAATCTCGAACAACGCCGGCGTCGATGGTTTCGGCTTAGGCCAGTTGCTGACGACACGCCAGATCAAGAAAATGATTTCATCGTATGTCGGTGAAAACAAGGAGTTCGAGCGGCAGTACCTCGCAGGCGAACTTGAACTCGAATTCACGCCGCAAGGCACGTTGGCAGAAAAGCTGCGTGCAGGCGGCGCCGGCATTCCGGCATTCTTCACCAAGACCGGTGTCGGCACCATTGTGGCCGACGGCAAGGAAGTACGCGAATTCAATGGTCACCAATATGTAATGGAGCGCTCGTTGGTGGCTGATGTAGCGCTGGTCAAGGCATATATGGCCGACAAAGCGGGGAACTTGGTGTATCGCAAGACGGCTCGCAACTTCAATCCGAATGTCGCGATGGCGGGCAAGATCACGATCGTCGAAGTCGAAAAGCTGGTCGAAGTCGGCGAAATTGATCCGGACGCAGTGCATACACCGAGCATTTTCGTGCACCGTATCGTAGTCAACGCGAACCCGGAAAAACGCATCGAACAACGCACGACTCGTGCAAAGTAAAGCGGAGAATTAACATGGCATGGACTCGTGACGAAATGGCCGCGCGTGCGGCAAAAGAACTGCAGGATGGCTTTTATGTAAACTTGGGTATCGGTTTGCCGACCTTGGTTGCCAATTATGTGCCGCAGGATATGGAAGTATGGCTGCAATCGGAAAACGGTTTGCTCGGTATCGGCCCGTTCCCGACTGAAGATGAAATCGATCCCGATTTGATCAATGCAGGTAAGCAAACGGTGACATCCTTACCTGGTTCATCGTTTTTCAGCTCGGCAGATTCGTTTGCAATGATCCGCGGCGGCAAAATCAATATCGCCATTCTGGGCGCGATGCAAGTATCAGAAAAGGGCGATCTGGCCAATTGGATGATTCCAGGAAAAATGGTAAAAGGCATGGGCGGCGCGATGGATTTGGTTGCCGGTGTCGGTCGGGTCGTAGTGTTGATGGAGCACGTCGCCAAGGCCAAAGATGGTTCGACATCGCACAAGATTTTGAAAAAATGTGATCTGCCGCTGACCGGCGTAGGCGTCGTCAATCGCATCATTTCAGACTTGGGGGTCATTGATGTGACATCCACCGGATTGAAATTGGTTGAGTTGGCGCCTGGCGTGACGAAAGAGGAAATGATCGAAAAGACCGGTGCGGAGCTGGATGTAAGTACTGCACAGCATTAACCGGGTACACACTAAAAACGGCGCTTGAAAACAAGCGCCGTTTTTTTACGGCGAATCGATATGGAGGGCAATGAAATTACCCACTTGTTAACAGGTAAATCGTTCCCGAAAAATCATCCGAAATATAAAGTCCGTTTTTACCATCAGGAATTACGGCGACCGGTCGACCCCAACGTTGTTTTGCATTCGCGTTCGTAACCCAGCCTGTCACCAGATCCACCGGATCGCCGACCGAACCATCGGACCTGAACGGGTAAAGCACAATTTTGTGGCCATTCAATGCGCTGCAATTCCAACAACCATGCAGCGCAGTGACGAGCGCATTGCGGTATTTTTCCGGCAGGCCGGACTCATGCAAAAAACTCATTCCCAGCGGGGCCGAATGGGCTGCAATACCCTTTGTAGCGCGGTCGATCTTGCTGCAATCGAGTTTGCTGCCATCGGGATTGAGTTGCGCGTCATGGTCATACGGCATATTGTCCAGTTCGGCATCGGGATTGGAATTGCAGAACGGCCAGCCATAATGTCCGCCATCCTTGATCCTGATGAGCAACTCCGGCGGGTGGCCATCAACATAGCTTTGCATGACCTTGCCAAAGTCATCAATGCCGTCGCCATCCCAATCGGCGTGAAATGGATAGGCGATATTATCCCGATTGTTCACCACGGCCCATAGCTCGTTGGTGCCCGGCTTGAATCGGACGCCTTCCGCGTTACGTAAACCGTGTGCGTAGAGTCGGCGATTGGCGCCATCGGCATCATATTCGTAAATTGCACTGCGGATCGGGTCGGATACGGTGTCGGATGCGCAAGCGTTGCAACTCGATGCGATTGACACATAGAGCTTGTTGCCATTGAGCGCGATATTTTTTAGTTGATGTCCATAATTGCCGCCTAGCTCGGCAGTGGAGGCATCGGGCAGGTTGGCAACGACAATCTGGCGTGGACCAAGTTCGGTTTGGCCGTTGCTGTAAGCGGCTCGGATAATCTGGTTTGACTCGGCAATATAAACATAGGTCTTGTCGCCCAACGTATGAAATACGATGTCGTGCGGATTATGCAAACCGGATGCGAAGGTGTAACGTTGCCCTGCAATCTTGCCATTTGGCCGCAGCAAGGTTACTTTGCCATCGTCCGGGGTCGACACCAGTAAATCGCCGTTCGGTGCGACTGCCATAAAACGTGCAGCCGCAACACGTGCAAAAACGCCAATCGAAAAACCTTGTGGCACAACAAGAAATCGCGCTTCCTTGAAGGGAGAAGCGCGCATGTCGGCAGGCACGCTGACACTGACGGTTTGAGTCGCTTCCAAGACATTGCTGGGAGCGGCCGACGAAAATGCCGCACTTGTGGTTTTTGCGCTGGAATCGCCGCCGTTGGCACAGGAAACCGCCAAGAACATCAATGCCGTGATGCAGAAAGATTTTGCCACAGTGATCCATACCTCAAGACTGCTCACGTGAGAGTGAGAAAATCCAAAATTGAATCCCCCATCTGCTGCTCCTGATCAATGCCTCTCTGCTTATCGCAGTAACTAGGCCAGCATACAGATGCAAGAATACGTTATATGAGATCTATATTAATTCCACTGGCTTGAACAGGAAAACACTCGTAGTCCTATCGGCTATGCCTATTGCGCTATCCAACCACCATCCATATTCCATGCTACACCGCGCACCTGACTTCCAGCATCGCTGCAAAAGAAGACCGCAAGTGCGCCCAGTTGTTCCGGTGTGACGAATTCGCCAGACGGTTGTTTTTCCGCAAGCAAGCTTTTCTTGGCTGCCTCGTTCGATATGCCTGCTTGTTCCGCCCGTGCGTCCACCTGTTTTTGGACTAGCGGCGTCAATACCCAGCCGGGACAGATCGCATTGCAGGTAACGCCGGAGTGCGCAGTCTCTAGCGCGGCAACTTTCGTAAAGCCAACGATGCCATGCTTGGCCGCGACATAAGCTGATTTTTGCGCCGAGCCGACCAGGCCGTGAACCGACGCAACATTGAGAATGCGGCCCCAGTTTTTTGTCTTCATCGACGGCAATGCGAGACGCGTGGTGTGGAAGGCGGAAGTCAGGTTAATCGCAATGATCGCGTCCCACTTTTCAACCGGAAATTCTTCAATACTGGCGACATGTTGAATGCCAGCATTGTTGACCAAAATATCGATGCCATTAAATCTTTCTGCAGCAAAACGCATCATTGCCTCGATCTCAATCGACTTTGACATGTCAGCATTGTGGTACGCGGTCAGCACACCATATTCCTGCGCGATGCCCGCTTTTAGCGCCTCTATTTCACTAGTGTCGCCGAAACCGTTGAACACAATATTCGCTCCCTGCGCTGCCAGCGCTTTCGCGATTCCGAGCCCAATGCCGGAGGTAGAGCCAGTGACCAGTGCAGTCTTTCCTTTGAGAGTAGTACCTTGCATGATGTCCTCTGCGAATAAAATTTTCGATGTCATTGAGCTTCGATAGAATTCTAAGCGTAACGGCCGGTAAAATGTTGGAATTGCTAGTGGTAGCCCGTCCCTCTAATTTTTCGAGTTCCAAGTGGTCTGACAAGGGTTGGGCCATTGCAGGAGATCATGATGAACAATACATCGCCCTGATCGACCGGGACGCCGAGTTGGCCGCTTAATGGGCAATACACGTAATCAGCGGAAAACTGATGTTGTTTGACCATTCCGAACGAAGAGGCGGGTGTTAAATTAAAACGTCCATACCCGAAAATTTAGAGTAACGAACTACTGGTGTAACTACGATATATGACTCAATTCCAAATTCGAAACGTGAATTGCCTTTCACCTGCGGGATTGCACAGGATGGCGTACAAGCAGTGGGGCGATCCGCATAATCCGAAGGTGTTGGTGTGTGTCCATGGTTTGACGCGCGTATCTGATGATTTCGATAACATGGCTCGTGAATTGAGCGATGTTTATCGGGTCGTATGCCCGGATGTAGTTGGGCGAGGCCGCTCGGATTGGTTACGTGACCCGCAGTACTATCATGTGCCGCAATACGTGAGCGATATGGTAACGCTGCTGGCGCGACTGGATACGGAAACAGTAGATTGGTTCGGTACCTCGATGGGGGGCTTGATCGGGATCGGGTTGGCATCGTTGTCGAATAGTCCGGTACGCAAACTGGCGCTCAATGATGTGGGAACGACGCTGGATTACGCGTTTCTTAAACGTATCGGTGAGTTTCTTGGTCAACCTATCCGATTCCCCACTTTCGAAGATGCTGCACACTTTATTCGTGCCATTTCGACGACGTTTGGAACGCATACGGATGAGGAGTGGCGCAAATTTGCCGCTGACGTCTTGCGACAAGACAAGGATGGTCAATGGATTCCTCACTACGATTTAAAATTGGCTATGCCGGTGAAAGCGCAAACGGCCGAGAGTTTTCAGCAGGCGAGCGTGATGCTGCAAGCAGCGTACGATGCGATCACTTGCCCAACGTTGGTGGTGCGTGGCGTGGAATCCGATTTGCTCTCGCATGAAGCGGCACAAGAAATGACAAAACGCGGCCCTAAAGCCAAACTGGTAGAACTTCCAGGTGTGGGGCACGCACCGACCTTTATGCATACCGACCAAATCGCAATAGCCAGGGAATTTTTCCTGAATGGTTGAATTTTTGTTAAAGTAGTTTGTTGATCGTCAGGACATTATGAATATCAAGCGTTTGCATACAGGGAAAACACTTTCCGAAATTGCCATTCACAACGGCACCGTTTATTTGGCCGGACAGATTTCGGAAAATGGGGCACGCGACATAGAGGGGCAAACCCGCGAAATTCTTGGTCACATCGATCGCTTGCTGGCAGAGGCGGGTAGCGATAAAACACGTATTTTGATGTGCCAGATTTTTATCGTCGATGTGAAAGATTTTGCCGGCATGAACGCGGTCTGGAACGAATGGGTTGCCGAAGGACATGCACCGCCACGTGCGACAGTTGAAGCAAAGCTTGCCAAGCCGGAGTGGCTGGTCGAGATGGTTGTTACAGCAGCACAAATTTAATAAGGGTTAAGGGATACAGCCAAGCGAAGCCTTACGCTTTCCTTATCAAATGGAACAATGCGGGACAGGGAAGAGCGTGGTTGCCGGCTGTTCCAATCAACTAAAAAATCAATGGTTTCCATTACAGCAGCACAGAGCGCAACAGACGTTCAGCTTTCTTCTGGGTTGACGCAGGAGGAGGGTGCGCGCGTGTTGAACGCACTCGCTTTTGTTCAGTCGATTTACACCGGCAAGACAGTGGTAACCGGACAGGACGCATTCGCTTTTTCACAAGGTGTTGCCACGACGCTGGCGCTGTTGAGGGCCGATGCTGACACGCGTATTGCCGGCTTGTTGTTCGAGTTGCCGGTCATTGATCCCAAGACCGCCGAAACAATTGAAGCACGCTTCGGAAAAGAAACCGCCGACTTGGTAACAGGCATTCGGCAATTGATGCGATTGCACGAAGTAACGTTCGGACAGCAGGAAGTTGGGCGCGGCAAGAATGCTGCGCAACAAGCCGCGGTGCAGCTGGAAACCTTGCGCAAGATGCTGCTGGCGATGGCAACGGACATGCGAGTGGTGCTGGTGCGGCTTGGATCGCGCGTGACGACCTTGCGTTACTTTGCCGATCTGAAGCTCGAGAACGAAACAACCTATCAATACGCCCGTGAGACCCTTGATCTCTACGCCCCCTTAGCAAACCGATTGGGCGTGTGGCAATTGAAGTGGGAACTGGAAGACCTCTCGTTCCGTTTTCTTGAGCCACCGACTTATAAACGCATTGCCAAAATGCTTGAAGAAAAGCGCATGGAGCGTGAAGGTTTTGTTGATCGCTCGATCGCTCGCCTGAAATCCGAACTCGCAGCTGCCGGCATTAAAGCCGAAGTCTCTGGACGCCCCAAGCATATTTACAGCATCTGGAGCAAGATGCGTGGCAAGGCGATCGATTTTTCAGAGTTGTACGATGTGCGTGCGTTCCGGGTGATTGTCGATGACGTCAAGACTTGTTATGCAGTGCTTGGCATCGTCCACAATATCTGGACGCCAATTCCGAAGGAGTTTGACGACTATATATCGCGTCCGAAAGCAAATGGTTACCGGTCGCTGCATACCGTAGTGGTTGCCGAAGACGACAGGGCGCTTGAAGTGCAAATTCGAACTAATGAGATGCACCATTTTGCAGAATATGGTGTGGCGGCGCACTGGCGTTACAAGGAAACCGGCGGTTCGAATTTTTCGGCACAAAAATATGACGAGAAGATTGCGTGGTTGCGCCAATTGCTTGCATGGAAAAGCGAAGTCACCGATGCGGTCGTTGGGCAAGACGACGATCTGCGCCGCGAATGGGTGGAGAAGCTCAAGTCTGCAACGCTGGACGATCGCATCTATGTACTGACACCGCAAGCGCGTGTGATTGAGTTGCCGAGCGGCGCCACGCCGATTGACTTTGCTTATCATCTGCATAGTGACGTCGGACATCGTTGCCGAGGTGCACGGGTGGACGGTGCGATGGTGCCTCTGAATACAGTTCTGAAAAACGGCCAGACTGTCGAGATTATTATTGCAAAAGGCGGCAGTGTGGCCGCTGGTGTCGCTGGACCTTCGCGTGATTGGCTCAGTCCGGGATATGCCGCCAGCCCCCGCACTCGCTCAAAAGTACGAGCATGGTTCAATGCGATCGAGCAGGAAGAGACGCTTGCGCACGGCCGGGGTTTGATTGAAAAAACCTTGCAGCGCGAAGGCAAGACTGCGGTGAATCTTGAAGAACTGGCGCACAAGCTTGGCTTTCCAAAGCCGGATGATTTGTTTCTGTCAGCCGGTAAAGATGAATTCAGCTTGCGCCATGTTGAGCAGGCGCTACATGCCGACGATGCACCAAAAAATCACAGCGACAATGACGCTGTAGTTCCGAGAAAAAGTCGCACTTCCAGTGTCGTGCAGGGCGCGAAGTCGGGGGTTCTGGTGGTGGGTACCGATGGCTTGATGACGCAACTTGCGCGCTGCTGCAAACCCGCGCCGCCGGACGAGATCGTTGGTTTCGTTACCCGCGGCAAAGGTGTGTCGATTCATCGCGCAAACTGCAAAAATTTCGCCGAAATGAGTGCGCAGGCACCAGAGCGCGTCATTCATACCGCATGGGGCAAGCCGGGAGCGGAAACAGTTTATCCAGTCGACATTTTCGTATTGGCAGGCGATCGCCAAGGATTGTTGCGCGACATCTCTGAGATTTTTCTGCGAGAGAAAATTAACGTGATTGGCGTCAGCACCCAAAGCGCAAAGGGACAGGCGCGCATGGCGTTTACGGCGGAAATCGGTTCGACCGCACAATTGATGAAAGCGTTGAATGTGATTCGCGAAGTGGAAGGAGTGCAGGAGGCGCGGCGTCAGTAAAATCGACGTTGTGTCGAATGCAGCGAGCTTCGTTAATCTACAAAAATGCTTGTCAGAGCTGCGTCTTGCCTTCTGTCATGGCAGGTAGTTCCGCTTGCAAGGTTACGTGGTCGATTCCATGTTGTTCGAGCAGCATGGTTTTGATCGCTCGCAACACATTCGGCCATTCTTGCAGATCACGTACCTCCACATGACCGATCAACGCTGGTTGGTCCGGCGACATTTCCCACACATGCAGATCATGCACGGATAGCACCCCTTTGACCGCGGCCAAATCGGCGCCCACCTGCAGATAATCAATATGATGAGGCACGCCTTCCATGAGGAAATGGTAAGACTCGCGTAGAACCGCAACAGTCGATTTCAGAATCAACAGCGATACGAAAATCGACAGCAGTGGATCGATTGGATACCAGCCAGTGAAATAGATCGCCGCACCTGCAATCAGTGCTGCGATCGAGCCGAGCAAATCGCCCATTACATGTATCAATGCAGCCTTGGTGTTGACGCTTTTCTGGTCATGCGACAGAACCCAGGCAACAATCAGGTTCACGACTAATCCGATTGCGGCAATAATGAAAACCGCGGCCCCCTGTACTGCTTCTGGTTTGGAAAATCGTTGTATCGCTTCGATGCCAATCCAAATGACCACAGCCAGCATCACCAAGCCGTTAACGAATGCTGCCAATGCCTCCGCTCGACCGAAGCCGAACGAGTGCTTGGCCGATGGCGGACGTGTTGAGATGATCTGCGCCAGCAATGCCAGCCCCAGTGCGGTGGCGTCGGTTACCATGTGGCCTGCATCCGAGATCAGCGCAAGCGAGTTGGACCAGAAGCCGGCGATTACTTCAACTGCCGCGAAGCCAAGGGTCAATGCCAGTGACCAAGCCAGAATGTTTTGACCCCGATCTTCCGCAACGTGGCGGTGTTTGGCGTCGCCTGCACGATGGGCGTGGAGATGTGTAGAAACTGGCGGTTCGGATTTTGTATGCATGAAGCGATGTAAAACGAATCAGGTACTTACTTCCAATTATCTTGCGACGGAGTATGCAATCGAAGAGTGCGATTGGTTAGTGTACTGGAATTTTTCGGTAAAAAATGCTTGCGGAAATTCTGGCTACAATCGGAGACATGGTTGCTTGACGCGTATTGTCCACCTTGTATGATAATGGGCGCCATTCTCTTGATGTTTCTTATGCTATGCCGAAACTTGCCGCCAATCTGACGATGATGTACAACGAGGTCGATTTTTTAGACCGCTTTTCCGCTGCGTCAAGGGATGGTTTTAAGGGAGTGGAATTCCTTTTTCCGTACAGTTTTCTGGCTGGCGAGATTCAAATGCGTCTGAATGACAATGGACTTACGCAAGTATTGTTTAATTGCCCACCCGGTGATTGGATTGCAGGAGAGCGTGGTATTGCGTCGCTGCCCGGCCGCGAAGAAGAATTCAAGCGCGGCATAGAGTGCGCATTAGGTTATGCCAACGTGCTTGGCTGCAAACAGTTGCATGTCATGGCCGGCTTGATTAAGTCGGAACAGGACCGTTCGCGGCATCGGGCGGTTTATTTGAGCAATCTTGCGTACGCCGCGCAGCAGGCTGCAGCCTATGGCATCACGATTTTGATTGAGCCAATCAATACGCGCGACATGCCGGGGTTTTTCCTTAATCGTCAAGATGAGGCGCACGCGATATGCCGCGAAATTGGGGTGGCTAATTTGAAAGTGCAATTCGATCTTTACCATTGTCAAATTGTTGAAGGCGATCTTGCGATGAAAATGCGGCGCGATATCGCAGGCATAGGCCACATGCAAATCGCGGGTGTGCCGGAGCGACACGAGCCGGATATTGGCGAAATCAACTACCCATACCTGTTTCGCTTGATGGATGACTTGCATTACGATGGTTGGGTCGGGTGTGAATATCGGCCAAAAGCAGGAACGTCCGCTGGATTGGGCTGGTCCAATTTGTGGTCGAGCATTAGCTGAGCAAAAGGTACTAAAAGGTACTAGCGCAGTCGGAAAATTATCGCTATAATTTTGCTTCTTTAGGCGCGTAGCTCAGCTGGTTAGAGCACTACCTTGACATGGTAGGGGTCGTTGGTTCGAGTCCAATCGTGCCTACCAACAAAAATTGGTGGCAACATTTGTAAGAGTGAGAAAGGCATCCTGGTTATGACGCCGCGAACTACCACAACAATGGTTTGGGAGCGACACTAGTCGGGATCTTTTTCGTCATTGCAAATTGAAAAAGCGCGGCTAGTCCGCGTTTTTTTTCGTCTGTACTTTTTAGTTTTCATCTTTATCTGGTCCGATCACAATCCCCCGCCATGGAGTGCAAAATGGTTACAGTCCGACTTCCCGATGGTTCGCAACGTCAATTCGACGCGCCGGTGACGGTTGCGCAAGTGGCTTCCAATATCGGCACTGGCCTTGCGAAAGCCGCGCTTGCCGGCAAAGTTGATGGCAAGGTTGTCGATACCTCGTTTCTGATTGAGCATGACGCAGACGTCTCGATCGTGACCGATAAGGACGCCGACGGGCTGGAAGTGATCCGTCACTCGACGGCCCACTTGCTGGCTTACGCCGTGAAGGAGTTGTTCCCCGATGCGCAAGTGACGATCGGGCCGGTCATCGAAAACGGGTTTTACTACGACTTTTCGTACAAGCAACCATTTACACCTGAAACTTTGCAAGCGATTGAAAAGAAGATGGTGGAATTGGCAAAGAAAGATGAGCCGGTCACACGCAAGGTATTGCCGCGCGACGAGGCCGTGGCGTATTTCAAGTCGATCGGCGAAGCGTATAAAGCGGAAATCATCGAGTCGATTCCGTCCGATCAGGATGTGTCGCTCTATACCGAAGGTAAATTCACCGACTTGTGCCGTGGTCCGCACGTGCCGTCCACTGGTAAGCTCAAGGTGTTCAAGCTGATGAAGCTGGCCGGCGCCTATTGGCGTGGCGACTCCAAGAACGAGATGCTGCAGCGGGTCTACGGCACGGCCTGGGCTAGAAAAGAGGATCAGGATGCGTATCTGCACATGCTGGAAGAGGCAGAAAAGCGCGATCACCGCAAACTCGGTCGTGCGCTCGATTTGTTTCATTTTCAGGATGAAGCGCCCGGCCTGATTTTCTGGCATCCAAAAGGCTGGACAGTGTGGCAGCAAGTGGAGCAGTACATGCGTCGCGTGTATCAGGAAAACGGCTATCAGGAAGTCAAGGCGCCGCAGATTCTCGATCGGTCGCTGTGGGAAAAGACTGGGCACTGGGAAAACTATCGCGATAACATGTTCGTCACCGAGTCTGAAAACCGCAATTACGCGCTCAAGCCGATGAATTGTCCTGGCCACGTGCAGATTTTCAATTCGAATATGCGCAGTTACCGTGACCTGCCGATGCGTTACGGTGAGTTTGGTCAATGTCATCGCAATGAGCCATCCGGTGCACTGCACGGCATCATGCGGGTGCGCGGTTTTACACAGGACGACGGTCATATTTTTTGCACAGAAGAGCAGATACGAGATGAGGTTACTGCCTTTCATACGCAGGCGATGCGGGTATATGCGGATTTTGGCTTTGCCGAAATTGCGATCAAAATTGCATTGCGTCCAGACAGCCGTATCGGCTCGGATGAGACGTGGGACAAGGCTGAAGAAACGCTGCGTTCGGCATTGCGAGCTTGCGGCGTCACGTGGGAAGAATTGCCCGGGGAGGGGGCGTTCTACGGGCCAAAAATCGAATATCATCTGAAGGATTCGCTAGGGCGCCCTTGGCAGGTCGGCACCATGCAGGTAGATTTTTCGATGCCGGGACGCTTGGGCGCCGAATATGTGGCGGATGATAATTCGCGCAAGATTCCAGTCATGCTGCACCGGGCGATCGTGGGGTCGATGGAGCGCTTTGTTGGCATCCTGATCGAAAACTACGCAGGTGCATTGCCATTGTGGTTATCGCCTCTGCAAGTTGCGGTGCTCAACATCTCAGATGCGCAAGCGGAATATGCGCAAAATGTTGCACAAAACCTGAAAAAACAAGGGTTTAGAGTGCATCTCGATTTGCGCAATGAGAAAATAACCTATAAAATACGTGAGCATTCTGTACAGAAGCTGCCCTATATCATCGTGATCGGCGATAAGGAGCGGGATGCAAACACAGTGGCCGTGCGTGCGCGGGGCAATGTCGATCTAGGTGTAATGCCGGTCGACGTACTGGTGGACCGCCTGAAAAACGAGGTCGACACCAAAGCCTGATCGGGGAAGCCGGGAGCGCAATGCTGAGTCTCACAAATAAGCAAACGAATGAAAACGAAGGATTTGGGCTTGTGGCTAAGCGCAAACCGCGCTGATAGCTGTAGCTATCGCGAGGATTTGTAATAATGCCAGAGGGCCAAGATGGTTTTTTATGTTTGCCTATTTGTGAGGCTCAGTATTTTGCGCGGCTTAATTATTTGATTTTAAAAGGAAACTGCAATAGCTACGGATAAGTCGCATCGCATCAACGGCGAAATTACGGCGCCTGAAGTGCGCCTGAGTGGGATCGAGAACGAGCCGATCGGTATCGTGAGTCTGGCTGAGGCCTTCCGCATGGCGGAAGAGGCAAACGTGGATTTGGTGGAAATCGCACCGACTGCGCAGCCGCCAGTTTGTCGTCTGATGGACTATGGTAAGTTCAAATATCAGGAACAGAAAAAGGCACATGAAGCCAAGTTGAAGCAGAAGGTCATTCTGGTCAAGGAAGTCAAATTCCGTCCGGGTACCGATGATGGTGATTACAACATCAAACTGCGCAACCTCATCAAGTTCCTTGATGACGGCGACAAGACTAAGATTACGCTGCGTTTCAGAGGTCGTGAGATGGCGCATCAGGAAATCGGCATGCGGATGCTGGAACGTTTGAAAAGTGACTTGGATCCGTATGGGCAAGTCGAGCAGTTTCCGAAGATGGAAGGTCGTCAGATGATCATGGTACTGGCGCCGAAGAAGAAAAAATAAGTTTCGTGCAACCCGTCTGGCAACAGATTGGTCGCGCAAAAAAAGCAGTGGACTCGATTTCACTGCTAAATAAGTGAGAGCAGGCATCTAAGAGTAACGTAGTGTTGCCACCTGCAATCATGTTAAAAATGGAGCTGTCCAGAGGACAGATAGTGTCATGCCTAAAATGAAGACAAAGAGCAGCGCCAAAAAGCGCTTTCGCGTACGTCCAGGTGGAACGGTTAAATGTGGTCACGCTTTCAAGCGCCATATCTTGACCAAAAAAACCACAAAAAATAAGCGCCAGTTGCGCGGTATTACCAATGTCAATGCTGCGGACGTCGTATCAGTCTTGCGCATGATGCCGAATGCTTAACCTCACACTCAATATTAAGGAGTAACCATGCCTAGAGTAAAACGTGGGGTCACAGCACGGGCCCGTCACAAGAAGGTTCTCGATCAAGCCAAAGGCTATCGTGGTCGCCGCAGTACCGTCTACCGTATTGCCAAGCAAGCAGTCATGCGCGCTGGTCAATATGCATACCGCGATCGTCGTAACAAGAAACGCGTATTCCGCGCACTGTGGATCACCCGCATCAACGCGGCATCGCGTGAGCATGGCATGACCTACAGCGTGTTCATGAATGGCCTCAAAAAAGCTTCGATCGAACTGGATCGTAAAGTTTTGGCCGATATGGCTGTGATGGACAAGCCGGCGTTTGCCGCGATTGTCAATCAGGTGAAGGCCAACATCGCTGCTTAAGTAGTCTAGGCATTGCCGTATGGCGATGTCTTGGTATCCCGGCGGGGCAGAGGTCACACACCTGTGCCCCGTTTCATTTTCGGCTTCCTCTTATGGAGCGGGAAACACCGCATGAATCCCCTAGAACAACTTGTAATCCAAGCACGGACCGATTTCTCTGCTACAGAGGATGCTGCAGCACTGGAAAATGCAAAAGCCAAATATCTTGGCAAAACCGGTCAAATTACTGAGCAGATGAAAGGCTTGGGCAAGCTGGCGCCGGAAGAGCGCAAAGCGCAAGGCGCAGTCATCAACGCAGCAAAAGAACAAATCGAAGCCGCGCTAAATGCACGCCGCGATGCACTTGCCAATGCGCAGATGCAGGCGCGCCTGAATGCTGAAGCGATCGACGTGACCTTGCCCGGCCGCGGTCGTGGCATGGGAAGCATCCATCCTGTGATGCGCACCTGGCAGCGTGTCGAAGAGATTTTCGGCACCATCGGTTTTGACGTGGCTGATGGTCCGGAAATCGAAACTGACTGGACTAACTTCACTGCATTGAATAGCCCGGAAAATCATCCGGCTCGCTCAATGCAAGACACCTTCTACATCGAGGGCAAGGATACCCAAGGCAAACCGCTGCTGTTGCGCACGCACACGAGTCCGATGCAAGTGCGTTATGCACGCATACACAAGCCGCCGATCAAGGTTATCGCGCCCGGTCGCACCTATCGTGTCGACAGTGATGCCACGCACTCGCCAATGTTCCATCAAGTCGAAGGCTTGTGGATTGCCGAAGACATCAGCTTTGCAGATCTGAAGGGCGTGTACCTAAATTTCGTGAAAGCATTTTTTGAAACCGACGATTTGCAAGTGCGTTTCCGTCCATCGTATTTCCCATTCACCGAACCGTCAGCCGAGATCGATATCGCGTTCGGCAGCGGACCGCTGAAGGGACGCTGGCTGGAAGTTTCCGGTGCTGGTCAAGTGCATCCGACAGTGGTGCGTAACATGGGACTCGATCCGGATCAGTACATCGGATTTGCATTCGGCTCCGGTCTCGAGCGATTGACGATGCTGCGCTATGGTATCAACGATCTGCGCCTGTTTTACGAGGGCGATCTGCGTTTCCTTAAACAATTCAATTAAAAATATTTAGGTTCCCACCTTTTCAAGAGCACTCGACGTACGGGAAGGGGTAGGGTGAGGATGGGATAAATGGCATTAAACCCATCCCCTTCCTAGCCTCCCTCTTGAAGGAGGCGGAACAAAATTCATTCAGAGTAGCTGAAGGTTTTAACTATGCAATTCTCCGAAAACTGGCTCCGTACCATGGTCGATCCGAAGATGACTTCGGATGAACTGGCACATTTGCTTACGATGTCTGGCCTGGAAGTCGAGGAGGTCGAGCCAGTCGCTCCGCCGTTCTCCAACGTGGTTGTGGCGAAAGTGCTGGAAGTCGTCAGACATCCGAATGCCGATCGCTTGAATGTGTGCCAAGTCGATGCCGGTACTGGCACCTTGTTGAACATCGTGTGCGGTGCATCGAATGTGCGTGCCGGCATGAAGGTTGCGTGTGCGATGGCCGGCGCGGTCCTGCCGCCGGGCGATGATGGCAAACCGTTCGAGATCAAGATTGGCCAGTTACGTGGTGTTGAATCGCAGGGCATGTTGTGTTCCGCACGCGAGCTGAAACTGTCGGAAGAGAATGCCGGTTTGATGGACTTGCCGGAAGATGCGCCGGTTGGCCAGAATTTCCGTGATTATTACCAACTAAACGATCTGAAATTCACGATCAAGCTGACGCCGAACAAGGCCGACTGCCTGTCGGTGTTGGGTGTTGCGCGCGAAGTAGCCGCGCTGACCGGCACGCAACTCAAGATGCCGACGTATCAGCCGGTAGTTGCGACAATAGCAGATAAGTTGCCAGTCAAGGTATCAGCGCCAGATTTGTGCGGCCGCTTTTCGGGGCGCATCATCCGTGGTCTGAACGCAAGAGCACACACGCCGGCTTGGATGAAGCAGCGCCTCGAGCGCAGCGGCCAGCGGTCGATTTCTGCGCTAGTGGATATCTCCAACTATGTGATGCTCGAACTGGGACGTCCGTCGCATATATTCGATCTCACCAAGATCCATGGCGGTCTGGACATTCGCTGGGGTAAAAAAGGCGAATCGCTGAAGCTCCTGAACGGCAATACGGTTGATGTCGACGAATGGATTGGCGTGATCGCGGATGACAAGGAAATCGAATCGCTGGCCGGTATCATGGGCGGTGATTCCACTGCGGTATCGCTCGATACGCAGGACATCTATCTCGAAGCCGCATTCTGGTGGCCGCAAGCGATCCAAGGACGCGCGCGTCGTTACAATTTTTCGACGGATGCGGCGCATCGTTTCGAACGTGGCGTCGATTATGCGACTACGGTCGAGCATATCGAACGGATCACTGCTTTGATCATGGAAATTTGCGGCCACAAAGGCAAGACGGTGGTTGGTCCGATCGACGACCATATCGTCAACCTGCCGCAACGTACTCCGGTGAGCATTCGTACCGCGCGTGCGGCCAAGGTCATCGGTGTGCCATTCACGGACGAGCAGATTGCCGACATCTTTACACGTTTGGGTCTAGCCTTTACACAGGAGCATGGCGTATTCAAGGTGACGCCGCCGTCGTATCGTTTCGATATCGAAATCGAAGAAGACTTAATCGAGGAAATCGCGCGGGTTTACGGCTTTGAGAATATTCCTGCGTTGCCGCCGGTAGCACCGAATGCGATGCGTATTCCGCCTGAAAATACGCGGTCGCTGTTCACGATTCGTCGTCAACTGGCCGATCTCGATTATCAGGAAGTGGTGAATTTCAGTTTTATTGAAGAGGCATGGGAAGCGGACTTCGCCGGTAACGTTAATCCGATCAAATTGCTCAATCCGATCGCGAGCCAGATGAGCGTGATGCGATCGTCTCTCATCGCCAGTCTGATTGCCAACGTGCGCTATAACCTGAACCGCAAGCTCAGTCGTATTCGCTTGTTCGAAGTGGGCGCGGTTTACCTGCGCAAGATAGACGTGCAGGATGGCCCATTGTCGGTCGCCGGCTATGATCAGCCGAAGCGCGTCGCTGCGCTTGCCTATGGTCCGGTGGCAGAGGAGCAATGGGGGCAACCGACACGCAATAGCGATTATTTCGATATCAAGGCGGATCTCGAGGCGCTCTTTGCGCCGAAAGCGTTGCGCTTCGCCAAGCTTGAACATCCCGCATTGCACCCGGGACGCTCTGCACAAATCATTCTGGATGGCACTGCAATTGGCTTTATTGGTGAACTGCATCCGGGTTGGCAACAAAAATACGATTTGCCATTAGCCCCGGTTTTATTCGAAGTTAATGCGTCAGCATTGCAGATGCGCGATATTCCCGTTTATCAAGAGACTTCGAAGTTCCCACCAGTAACTAGGGATCTTGCTTTAGTGGTCAAGCAGACAATTTCAGCGCAGGATTTGATGGAGGCTTTTTCTGCTGAAAAGAAGTCAAACAGCATATGTAAAATTTTACAAGCCATTGTTTTATTTGATGAATATCGTGGCAAAGGGCTCGAAAATGACGAGAAAAGTCTTGCTTTCCGCTTCACGTTGCAAGATACTCAAACTACCCTGCAAGACGATGCGGTAGACGCTGCGATGGCTGCGTTCGTTGCGGTAGCCAACGAAGAATATGACGCAAGATTGCGTTAAAGTAGGCAGGGAGTAACGACCATGAATGAAGTGAACTCAGCCGAATTCCAATCCGTTTTGGCCGCAGATCTTAATCGCGCGATGTTGGAGGCGAAGGTCCGGTCACAAGCCGAAAAAGACTTGCCGACCTTAACCAAGGCGGAATTGGCTGAGCTTCTATTTGAACAAGTAGGCTTGAACAAGCGCGAAGCGAAGGACATGGTAGAGACGTTTTTCGACGAGATACGCAATGCGCTGGAGCAGGGCGAATCGGTCAAGCTGTCCGGATTCGGCAATTTCCAATTGCGTGACAAGCCGCAACGGCCTGGCCGTAATCCTAAAACAGGCGAAGAAATCCCGATTACTGCGCGTCGCGTCGTGACTTTCCATGCAAGCCAGAAACTCAAAGGTATGGCTGAAAGCGCCAGCCGCCAGCCTTTAGTACATGTTGCTTGAGCTACTATAATCCATCAATAAATGAGCGATCGTCCCAGCAAGCTTGAGTTAAACGTGTTGCCGCCGATTCCGGCTAAGCGTTATTTCACGATTGGCGAAGTCAGCGATTTATGCGGCGTAAAGCCGCATGTCCTCCGTTACTGGGAGCAGGAGTTTACTCAGTTAAAACCGGTCAAGCGCAGAGGTAATCGTCGCTATTATCAACATCATGAAGTGCTGCTTATCCGTCGTATTCGCGAACTGCTGTATGAACAAGGTTTTACCATCAGCGGAGCGCGCAACAAGCTTGATAGCAGAATGGCGGATGGTGTGGAGATCACTGAAGCCGCAGGCGCCATGGTACTACCGTCCACATTGAATATCATCGGGATTCGTAATGAACTCTCCGCAATCCTGGGTCTTTTGAAGCGATAACATTTTCCGCATTAGCATGCCAATACCGAGACCCTGGGACATCAGCTCTAGGGAGTGAGCGACGCAGTGCCGGCGGGAAGTTATGGGGTCTTGGTGCTGGATCGCGCCGGATGGCACATCACCCTCAAGTTGCCACACTTTGCACATCTGTCGCTGTTGCCGTTGCACCCAGGTTCACTCGAATGCAATACCGCAGAACAGGTATGGCAGCAACTGCGCGATCGGTCATTGGCCAACCGATGTTTTGAGGGGGATGAACAAATTGTCGATGCCTGATGTTTTTTCTCTTCCTTCCTTGTCAATCTCAATATGCAAACATCGCCGTGAGGGCACTTCCTGCAAATCGGAAAGGGGGGCGATTGCAACATTTGGAGCACATTGCGGAGAAGTCATCGTAACGCGAGGAAGACCTTACATCGATCTTGCAAAATCACACTTTTTTGACAAACTCTGATTTCAGGCTCATGGCACCAAAGCCGTCAATTTTGCAGTCAATGTCGTGGTCACTATCAACCAAGCGAATGTTCTTGACCTTGGTACCCATTTTGACGACTCCCGCAGATCCTTTTAATTTCAAGTCCTTGATCACAGTGACTGTATCGCCGTCCTGCAAGACATTGCCAGCTGAGTCGCGGTAGACCTTGTTGCCGTCTTCAGCTGAGTCGGCCGCAGCGTGCACAGGCCATTCATGGGCACACTCGGGGCAAATGTAAAGGCTGCCGTCTTCATACGTCAATTCGGAATTGCATTTTTGGCATGCTGGTAGAGTGCTCATGGTGTTTTCCTTCCGGATAAGGCGATAACTGTAAAAAAAGAAGGCGCAGTATACTGCGTGCCAATGGCATTTCTGTTTCTTTCTGACCGAGGCTATGCTGAACGCGACACCGCGGGCTTTTGCATGGCGGTCAAGCACGCCAATATTTTGGGCGTTATGCAGATAATTTTCTGTATGCCGGCTGACCTGGATTGGCAAGTTACCTTGTTTTCTTCCCCATGCCACTGCCTTCGATAGCATCATCGCCTGGTCCTGCAAACGCTGGGCTGCTGCCGCCGCTTGCTCAACGAGAGCGGTATTTTGCTGTGGGATTTCGTCCATCCTGAGCACCGCGACATTCAATGCCACGATATTGGTTTGAAATGCGATGGCATCGATGGCGCTGATCTTGTTGGTCGAGTTGGCGATCACCTCCCTGGCGTGCACTACCTGGGCGGCCGTTTATGACCTCTTGATGAACCTGTATTTCACGGTATCCCTGAGCGCAATGTAGGGTTGTCCAGTCCGATTGCGTAGGGTGCGGAAGCTACGCAACGTGCTGGATAAATATCAGAAGCTTGAGAGTGTCTGATATGTAGATATATCTCTGCCATTTTCCTCGTGCGTTTGACGTCTCTGTTTTTTCGATGGTCTTTATAAGTCAATTGCTTATGCGAGATGGCATAGCTATTGCCAATTCATTTCGATCGACATTGACGATGTGGCTCGCGCTTTCTTCTGGGCGGCGCGCATTCATTTTTGACGCGGTAAATGATATGTGTAGATGGATGGCAGTTTAAGAAAAATCATGATGCATGGATCGCATCGACATAAGAATACAGGCAAGCAAGTTCATTGTATTTTCAGGAGGGGACAAAATCATGGTGGTTCATAATGTATGTGTGTTGGGGGTGCTGCTTGCAGCAACAGGGCTGCTTACCGGCTGCGCTGGGTTATCGAGCGAGGACATTAACACCAAGCCGACGTATCTCGGCACCATTCAACAAGCCAGCTATGATGGCACGACCAACGACTTGCTGACCGGCGGTCTGGGCGCCACCCAGCTGCAGGCAGCAGCGCCACCGGCCTATGCCGATCCCCTGAATCCGACCGCTAAGGAATTACGCACAAATGCGATCTACAGCAACTACCGCGCGATCGTCGACATGTCGACCAACGGCGGCTATGGCGTGCTGTATGGTCCCAACATCGACATCAATGGCAATCCGACACTGGGTCAAGGATTGATCGCGGGCGAAGAATATAGCGCTTATTCCGATGACGGCAGCGGGCAGCAGAATGTCACGATGATGGTGCAGATTCCCGCATCATTTGACAAGAACAATCCGTGTATCGTCACCGGTACCTCGTCCGGTTCCCGCGGCGTGTATGGCGCGATCAGTACATCCGGCGACTGGGGTTTGAAGCATGGGTGCGCGGTTTCGTATACCGATAAAGGCAGCGGCATCGGCTTCCATGATCTGCAAAATAATACGGTGAACCTGCAGAACGGCGTGCGTGCCAATGCGGCCGTAGCGGGGAAAAATTCAAACTTTACCGCCAATCTCTCGGCCGTCGAGTTTGCCGCATTCAACGCGGCGAACCCGAACCGTTTTGCAATCAAGCAAGCCCATTCGCAGCAAAATTCCGAAAAGGATTGGGGGAAATATACGTTACAGGGCATCGAGTTTGCGTTCTACATCTTGAATGAAAAATTCGGCACCCTGGCGGCGGATGGACAGCGTCATTTACGTACCATCAAACCTGAGAACACAATTGTGATCGCGTCCAGTGCGTCGAACGGCGCCGGTGCGGCTTTGCTGGCCGCGGAACAGGATGCCAAGGGTTTGATTAGCGGCGTGGCGGTGTCGGAGCCGGTGGCGCATGTCGCACCCCATGCCACACTGACGATCAAGCGCGGTTCAAGCACCGTTACAGGAACCAGCAAGTCGCTGCTGGACTGGGTGACGATCGCGAATCTGTACCAGCCTTGCGCATCGCTGTCGGCATCGCTTGCGGCATCCCCTTTGCTGGCTTCGATCAATACCATGCAGGCAAGCAATCGCTGTGCTGCACTCAAGGCCAATGGCTTGCTGACGTCGGCCACGCTGGCCGCGCAAGCCGATGAATCGCTGGCGGTGCTGCATGGCAGCGGCTGGGAAAGCGACTCCGATCTGTTGCAGGCGTCGCACTATTTCACCACATCGCCGATACTGGTGATGCTGTATGCCAACATGTACGGTAAGTTCAGCGTCAAGGACAATCTGTGCGGACAAAGCTTGGGCGCCACCTCCACATTGGGCGTTCCGACCGCGCTCGCCCCCGCGTTGGAAGCGTCGCTATTTGCCATCGCCAATGGCACTCCTTCCGGAGGCGTCAACCTAATAAATAACAATTCCGTCGGCGGTGCTTTGCTTGACAGCGTATCGCTCTCGCCTTCCACCGGCCTTGCTGATTACAACATCGATGGCGCGCTCTGCTTCAGAAGTCTGATTACGGGAAGCAACCTGGTGACAGGCGCTGCATTGACTGGCACTGCACTGAGCAATTCGCAGGCGGTCAAGGCTGGCATTGCAGAGGTGCTGCGTAGCGGCAACCTGCGCGGCAAACCAGCAATCATCGTGCATGGCCGGTCCGACACACTAGTGCCGGTCAACCATAATTCTCGTGCGTATTTCGGTGTAAATAAAATGGTGGAGGGAACATCCAGCAAGTTGTCCTATATCGAGGTGACCAACGCGCAGCACTTCGATACTTTCATTCCTTTCGCTGGATATGACACGCGTTTCGTGCCAACCCATCGCTATTACCAACAGGCGATGGATATGATGTACGCGCATTTGAAACAGGGCATTACACTGCCGCCAAGTCAGTTGGTGCGTACCGTGCCGCGCGGCGGTTCACCAGGCTCAGCGCCTGCGATTACCGCAGCCAACGTGCCACCAATTCAGGCGGTACCTGCAGTTGCGGATCAAATCACGTTTTCAAACAATACGGTGACCGTGCCGGATTGATTGGACTTGCAGGCCCGAGTTTGACAAAACCTAGGCACGCCTTGCTTAACGGTGGTAACCAGCTAGCGACACTGCAAAGCTGGTTACACCGTCAAGATACCCATTGTTCTTGACCTGCTCTTCGGTCAATGCCAGTTGCGCCACCGGTCGCTTGCCGCACAGTGTCGCGATATCGCCCAGTACTTTGTTCCCGCCGGAGCCGCGCATTGTGCAAAACGTTGCCACTCGCTTGAAATATTCAGCGTTTTGCACGATATAAGATCGCATCGGTGAAGAAATATTGCTTGCCCAGACGGGTGTGCCGAGAATAACCAATTCATAGTCGGCAGGCCGTTTCATTATGGGCTTGATGGCCGGCAACGTCTTCGTGATCGCTTCAAAACCGGATTTCAGATAACCGAAAAAGCCAGTGCGCGGTCGCACGTCGAGAATTTCCTCGATGTCGCAGTCGCATGCCAATGCAATTTTTTGTGCGACGGTTTGTGTCGTGCCAGTAAGAGAATAAAACACCATGAGGCAGTTTTTCCGGCTTCTTCCGCTTCCGCTTCCACTTATGGCGGATTCTTTCAGCATCAGGGTATGCATCATTATCAGTGTCCCTTTCGACGGCTAGCCCGTTCCATTATTCTGCGCGCGGAAAGAAGGCTGATTGATTGTGCTCAAAGATGATTCTGTGTTTTGCAATATTGATGTGAGCATCTTCGGCCCGCGTTGCAGCGCTCGACGTTTTTGCGTATCGCGCCAACGACCTCTGCCTGATTGCATTTCACACAGGCGATCTTGTTCAAGACAAGGAACGCAACGCCTTTCGAATACTTAAAAGGAGCGTTGCACCAACAGGCTGCGAATATTGCCAATGGCGGCTGCCGGATTCAATCCTTTGGGACAGACATCCGTACAATTCATGATGGTGCGGCAACGGAACAGGCGGTAAGCGTCGTTCACGTTATCCAGACGCTCCGCAAGGGCGGTATCCCTGCTGTCCGCCATGAAACGGTAGGCTTGCAGCAGGCCGGCCGGACCGACAAACTTGTCCGGGTTCCACCAGTACGAAGGACATGCCGTAGAACAGCATGCGCACAGAATACATTCGTACAATCCATTGAGTTTTTCACGTTCCTCCGGAGATTGCAGCCACTCTTTTTCAGGCGGCGGGGTGTCGTTGATCAAATACGGCTTGATTGAATGATATTGCTTCCAAAACGGCGATAGATCGACGATCAGATCGCGAATGACCGGCACGCCGGGCAATGGTCGCAGCACGATCGGCTGTTTCACTTCGCTGATGCGCGTGATGCACGCGAGACGATTCTTGCCGTTGATATTCATCCCATCCGAGCCGCACACGCCTTCACGGCAAGAACGGCGAAAAGACAAGCTGTCGTCGATTTCATTCTTGATGTGTGTCAGCACGTCCAGAATCATGTGACCGTGATGGCGCCAAATGACTTCCAGATCTTGCATATAAGGCCGCTGATCGACATCAGGATCATATCGGTATATTTGAAAGTGAATGGTACTTAGCGCTGCCATTGGCACTGTCCTTCATTTTCCAAAATAAGATATGCCGTTTGCAATTTCCATGCCTCGAAGCGCATCAATGATGATGGTGGTTTCGGTGATTGGCGCTACATTGATTCGCAAAACGTCATGGGTTGCCTGCTGGCGATAAAACGCATGAGAAAACCGAGGGCAGTAATAAATTTGCCGAACGAAGTCGCTGCGGCATGTAAATTGCATATGAAAAAAATGGAAAGTTTATTGAACGGAGGCGATGTCGATATGGCATTGCAATTGATATTAAAAGGAGAATGAGCATGAGCAGAAAAAAGTACACAACACGCGTAATTCTTACTATGTGCGCTTTCGCATTAACCTCAATGAGCAATTTTGCTACCGCTCAGAATACGACTCAGCAAGACACAACGACAGCCAAACCGCCAGCCAACTCGCGTACACGCAGCAATGACGCTCAAGACGCGGCGCAACAGGTGGCGGAAGCGACCGGGATTGTGAGGCAGATGGAGCGCGAAGCTGGCATAAGGTCCTTTTTGCAGCGGGCGCAGGGCGTATTTATCATGCCTAAATACAAGCGCGCGGCCTTAATTGTCGGGGGCAGTGGCAGCAAGGGCGTGTTGTTAGTAAGGCAGAATGGCAAATGGAGCGATCCGGCGTTCTACAACACGGGGGGTATAAGTGCGGGATTGCAGGCTGGTGTCGAGGCTGGCGCTGTTGCTCTGATATTGAATAACCAGAACGCGGTGGATCGCTTCAAGCGGGAAAACAACTGGTCGCTGGATGCCGATGCAGGTTTGACGGTTGTTAATTGGTCGCCGAAGGCGGAGGCTTCTGCCGGCAGGGGCGATGTTATTGTCTGGTCGGATACCAAAGGCTTGTTTGGCGACTTGGCGGTCAACATTACCGACATTCGTTTCAATGCGGATGAAACGGCCGCTTTCTACGGGAAGCAAGTCGCTTTGCAGGATATCTTGAGCGGCAAGGTGAGGGCGCCGTCGCGTCAGGTCGCCGCGCTGAAACAAGTGCTTCCAACCGGTGCGGGCGCGACATCCAGCGGGAGTTCTGGTGGCATGTCCCGCGAAGGTGCGGATCAAACCTCTACCGGCAAGTAAAACGCTGTGTGGTTGTTTTGAGAGGGGAGGAGAGCGCAAGGGGTGCTGCTCAGTGCAAATATTTTCGTATGCGGCATAGCCAAATGTATCTAGAAGAAATGCGACCAAGAGCGCCAGCGCAACCGGCCCGATTTCAATCGCAAAGGCGAGGCGATGCTGGGCATGAGTAGCGACGTTGCGCTGGCCGAACCGCTTATCTGCACGATTGGCCATTCCAATCGACCTCTAGGTACATTCCTGGATCTGCTTCAAGAGAATGAAATTGTCCGAGTGCTTGATGTGAGGACCGTACCACGGTCGCGCCATAATCCCCAATTCAATCAAGACGAGCTCGCCACATCATTAGCCGCGGTTCAGATTTCTTATACCCATCTTCCGGGACTCGGAGGCTTGCGCCATGCGCGAGCTGATTCTCCTAACTCCGGCTGGCACAATCTCTCGTTTCGAGGCTATGCGGATTACATGCAGTCCCCGGAGTTCGCCGACAACGTTCAATGGGTCGCGAACCTCGCGTGCTCCGAACGTTGTGTCTTGATGTGCGCCGAAGCGGTTCCTTGGCGCTGCCATCGCTTGATGATCGGCGATGCGCTGCTTGTTCGGGGCATTCGCGTCGAGGACATCATTGGATCGAAGGGACGAAAACCACACGTTCTTACCGCGTTCGCTCACGTTGATGGGGTGCAAATCACCTATCCGCTTCCCCATGCATGACCAGCATGATTGCCGCAAACTTGCAAAGTAAACTTCAGTCATAGGTGAACCATGGCGCACAAATGCAAAATCGGCGAATACGTGATTTGGCACTCGGCGCTATAGAGGCACTCTCGTAGGCGCTGACTTATCCATGATGTCTGGTTCCCTCAACTGTCACGCCGTAGTTTTGAAGATGAACGAACATCGCGACGCATCACATTGTGAATAAAACGGAATATCCCACCCTTGAAGGATTGCTGGTGGCGGTGCGAAAATGCCGCGCTTGCGAGAATGACTTACCGCTTGGGCCACGTCCCGTGCTGCAAGCCGGCGAAGCGGCGCGCGTCCTCATCGTAGGGCAGGCGCCCGGCGTACGAGTGCATGCTTCCGGGACGCCATGGGATGATCCAAGCGGAGAGCGTCTGCGCAAGTGGATGGGTGTGGACAAGGCCAGGTTTTATGACGAATCGCAATTTGCAATAATTCCGATGGGATATTGCTATCCGGGACGGCAGAAGGGCGGCGACTTGCCACCGCGTCGGGAATGCGCGACGTTATGGCTCGATCATTTGCTAGCCAAGCTACCGCGAATTGAATTGACGCTGCTGATCGGACTCCATGCGCAGCGTCATTTTCTAGGCAGCCGTCGCAAACGGTCCTTGGCGGAAACGGTAAAGGCGTGGCGCGAGTTTTCTCCTGAATACCTTCCGTTGCCGCACCCTTCGGCACGCAACACACCATGGTTTCAACGGAATCCTTGGTTTGAACATGAACTCTTGCCCGTGCTGCGCGAGCGGATCAATTCATTCCGTACCGACAAACTTCATCCTGAAGCAGGAAAATTTCCAGGCATCCATGTTTGATGCGCATTGCAGCGTTGCTCATCCCTTGCAAGGGAGCGCTCCTTCCTTGCCCCGTATCCCCAAACCAACCCGCATCACCCGCACACTCATACGAAAATCGCTCGTAATCAATACGTGGCATTTCTGATCGCCGTACCGCCGCAATAGCTCTCCCTGCTCTATGTTCTGCTCGTGGTGTGCTTCACTCCATCACAAGCTGATTGCCGGAAATACAAAAGTTTTCACCATTGCGTTCATTCAATACGCCTCAAAGCGGCAAGCAACCACAAAATCTGTGCTCATTTTGCGACTTGCACGGTTTACTTTCCTTGAGACAATAAACATAAGGAGGATATCAACGGATCACAGCCGGTTTTGGTTCTGATATCTGACTTAAGCGGATTTCTCCCGGATATAAGGGGCGCTCCAAGCCTCTTTAGGGGGCATGCGTTGGTTGTTGTGCATCGCTTGTGTGACTCGTCACACGGCGTTCCTCGCGCCTTGGCAATGCACTCCGAAGAAGCCCGGCTCATCCCTTATATCCGGGGGAAATCCGTTCTGATTTTTAACCAACCGCTTTTTAACTGATGAGTTTGACATGAAAAAACCTCTACTCGTTTTGGCAATTTTCGGCACCATCACCACTGCAGCAGTACAAGCTAAAGACATTGGCGCAACTGCTGAAATCGGCACCACTGGCGTTGGCGCACATATTGTTGTGCCAGTTAAGGACCAATTCAATGCCCGTTTCGGCTTCAATGCCATGGACTACAACGACAGCGCCGACACGAACTCGGTGCACTATGATGTGTCCATGCGGCTGCAGACATTCGATGCCCTGCTCGATTACTACCCGGCTGCCGGCTCTTTCCGCGTTACGGGCGGTCTGGTTTATAACAACAACAAGCTCGATGTGACTGCCAGACCTGCCGTCGCCGGCACATACACGTTCAACGGCGTCACCTATTCGTCGGCTACCGCTGGCGACGTCAAGGGCGACATCGACTTCAACAAGGTTGCACCTTACCTTGGCATTGGTTGGGGTAATGCGGTTGCCAAAGACAAGGGATGGGGATTTACGGCCGACGTTGGCGTGCTGTTCCAGGGTTCGCCAAATACTACGCTGACCAATTCCGGATGTACTGCCAGCGCCGCTGTATGTAGCAGTTTGGCGAGCGATCTGGCTGCGGAAAATGCGTCATTGAAAGACAAGGTCAACGACTTCAAATACTTTCCAGTGCTGCGTGTCGGTGTCAGTTACCGGTTTTAAGCAAACGGCGATCTCCATAAGTTTTGAAAAGCATACGTCCCGTATGCTTTTTTTATTGACGCCTTTAGCCACCGTCCACAGCGATTTCCTGACCGGGCAGGGCGCTGGCAAATGTAACATCACGTGGTCCTTGAACTGTCTGGCCTGCACCGCAATTTTGAACAACCTCGCAATGACCGAAGACGGCTGTGCGTTCGCCAACACGGTAATGCGACTCGGTAGCGCGCTTGGTAAGGGCATCAATAGCGAAGCGTATTGCCCCGCATGAGACTCAATCTGAGGAAGACGAGTGTTATCCATTGATTTGGACCGGCGACGGTTACTGATCGAGGGGGGCGAGTCCACCCGCGCGCAAGCGCCATACAAGACCTGCATCAAACTCGCAAGGTGCACAATAACGCCCTCGTGGGCTATTATGCTTCCGACATGCATCCGGAACACGTTCAATCCTCTAAGCAGGTCTGCCAAATGCAGCGCCAGATCTTCGGTCGCAAGAGCGAGCGCCGCCTGCCGGAACCGGACGGTGTACAGGGAACACTGGGCGAATCCGAGGTGACGCCACTGAACAGGAAGAGCAAGATCCTGGCCTATGAACGCACACACAAGCCCAACGCTCCACTGACGGCACCGATGGATGACGCTGTTCCTCGACGGCCGGAAGGTGCTGGTCGAACTCATTGCGGTGCCTAATCTGGGAGCGGCTGGTCTGGCGCCGGGCGACTATGAGGTCATCGGCGAGAGGGGCAGCCATCAGCTGGCGCAACGTCCCGACAGCTACGTGATTCTCAAGTATGGGCGCTCGGTGATCAAGTGGCTCGACGCGCAAGCACTGTCGTGCCGGCTGCATTTGCAAACTTGACGCAATAATGCCGATGGCTTACCGGTCGCGCCCATCCGGCTATTAACTCTTGGTGCCATTCGTGGCGATCGAGATGATCAGGAAGGGCTGGCGGCTTTGTATCGGATTTTTCCCGAATATAAAGGGCACCCCAGGTCTCTTGCAGCGTTCTGATTTTTAACCGCTTTTTTAACTGATGAGTTTGATATGAAAAAATCTCTACTCGTTTTGGTAATTTTCGGCACCTTCACCGCTGCAGCAGTACAAGCTAAAGACATCGGCGCAACTGCTGAAACCGGCACCAGCGGCGTTGGCGTGCATATTGTTGTGCCAATCAAGGAACAACTCAATGCCCGTTTCGGCTTCAATGCCCTGAACCACACCTACAGCACAAACACGAACTCGGCGCACTATGATGTGTCCCTGCGGCCGCGGGCACTCGATGCCCTGCTCGATTACTACCCGGCTGCCGGCGCTTTCCGCGTCACAGGCGGCCTGGTTTATAACACCAACAACAAGTACGATGTGATTGGTACACCTCTCGCCGCCCGCAGATATACGTTCGACGGCACCATCGAGTTCAACAAGGTTGCACCTTACCTCGGCATTGGTTGGGGCAATGCGGTTGCCAAAGACAAGGGCTGGGGATTTACGGCCGACGTCGGCGTGCTGTTCCAGGGTTCGGCTGATACTTCGCTGGCCAATCCCGGATGTACCGCCAGCGCCGCTGTATGTACCCGTTTGGCGAACGGCTTGGCTGCGGAAAATGAAGCATTGCAAGACAAGGTCAACAAATTCAAATATTTTCCAGTGCTGCGCGTCGGCGTCAGTTACCGGTTTTAAGCAAACGGTGATCTCCAGAGATTTTGAAAAGGCATACATCCCATATGTTTTTATTGGCGCCTTTAGTTATCGTCCACAGCAATATGCTTGACCGGGCAGGGCGTTGGCAAATGCAACATCATGCTGCCCTTGAACTGTCTGACCTGCACCGCAAGTGTTGTTGGTGATCGCGGCGATCAAGGCTTATCGCGGGATGCGCGCAGCCGCAAGGGTTTGGTGCCGGCACGTTGATTCAAGCCGATGTGCTAACCCAACTCAAAAGTCGTGACACCGAACAGGCGTTCGAACGGCAGCGCAGGCGCTTCCTTCGTATACATGCGGGCCGTTTCAAACACCTTGGTCATGCCGTAGCGCTCGGCCAGCATTACTGCGGCGGGGTTGGTTTCCGGAACGTCGAGATAGAGGAGAGAACCTTGAGCGCGGGAGCTCAGCGTACGCAGCAGGCGGTCGGCGATGCCGGCGTCGTCGGCAAACAGCGGGCCGATCTTGCAGCCTTGACGGCACGGACGCAGCAATCCGTATCCTGACAATCTTCCATCGTCGTTCAATACCGCGTAACCGACGGCTTCCGGCTGCGTGATCCATTCGCGCAGAAAGCGGGCTCGCGGTACGGGAAACAGTGCGCTGTCATAGGCGCATAACGCATCGAACGGTATCGTAGAGAGAGCCGTCATGCCGGGTGGCATCGCGGCCTGACCAATGCCGCCATAGCGAATATTCCTGTAAGTGAGATGGAAGTCCGATTTCTTGTAATTTTCCTGCTGGGCGACGACGCCATCGAGGCCGACATTGCGGTCGCCAAGATAGGCCATGCCAGCCTTCCATAATTGCTGGCCGTAACCCTTGCCGCGGAATTCCGGCCGCACGATATACAAGCCGAGAAAGCCGAAGCTATCGTCGTATGCCACTACCGAAATGCAACCGACCGGCTCGCTGCCGAGATAGGCGATCAGGAAACCGTCCGGGTCGGTGGCATGGAAGCACTGGGCATCATGCAGGCCGGGATTCCATCCTTCTGCAGCTGCCCATTCGATGGCAAGATCGACTTCCGCGCGCGTCATGCGCCGTATGGTGAAACTGTCTGTACTCATATGTTTTCAGCGCTTGTCGGCGCTCCCGTTGGAAGCCCGCACACCAAGTTGCTATTATTTGCACAGCTGGTTTATGCGGGCAAGTCATCAAGCATCGGCTCGAAACCACTCATTGCCTGGCATGATGCGTTTCATGAATTCATCAAACAGCGGAGCAGTAAATACTGATTGCCAGTTCCTTTGCTTTTTGTCCGAAATAGATAGCGATGTCAAACTGTACTGTGTCTTGAACAAGACCATCTTCCAAGGCCGATATTGCCATTCAGGTTACCGTTCCGAATAGTGTGCCGATACCGGCCGTGAGCGCCATTGCCAGCGCTCCCCAGAACGTCACGCGGACCGCGCCCGGCAACAGCGGCGCGCCACCCGTACGCGCCGCAAGCGCACCGAGAATCGCAAGAAACAACAGGGAAGCCGAGGCGACCGATACGACGAGATTTCGGGGCGGGCTGACAGTGGCCGTCACCAAAGGCAGGACTGCGCCCGCCGTGAAGCTGGCAGCGGACGCGAACGCCGCCTGTATCGGGCGTGCACTCATCGTGCCGGTAATGCCGAGCTCGTCGCGCGCATGGGCGGCCAGCGCATTGTGTGTCATCAATTGTTCCGCAACCTGTTCTGCCAGTGTCGGGTCGAGTCCCCGATGGACATAGATCGCCTTCAGTTCCTTCAGTTCGGCCGGCGGGTCCATCATGATTTCGTGCCGCTCGCGCTGCAATTCCGCGCGTTCGGTATCGGCTTGAGAATACACCGACACATATTCGCCGGCCGCCATTGACATCGCTCCGGCAATCACTGCCGAGATGCCGGCGATCAGCACGCCGTCACGACTCGCATGCGAACTGGCGATGCCGAGAATCAGGCTGCCGGTTGAAATGATGCCGTCATTTGCGCCCAGTACCGCCGCACGCAATCAACCCCTGCGTTCAATGCGATGCCGTTCCCGATGGCTCTTCTGGTGACGTGTACTCATGGCAATGACAATCGTACCTGGGACTTCTCGCCGATTTCCGCTAACGAGCGGTGCTTATCGGCCGCCTCAAGGACGCTGCATTTGCTCGCGTTGATTCCAACCTTTCCCCTACGTCGGGCGCCCTTGAAGAGGAAGGCGCCTCTAACGCAGACGTTTAGCAAATTGACCCGCCGGGCAACACGTATATTTTGCCGATTCTTGGCAAAAATTCAGGCTTGAAGTTGAACATCTTTCGTTCTCACTATCAGGATCGTCTGATCATGAGTATCTACCTCAAGCATCTTGTCACCGCGCATTGGCAGAGGCTTTCATGCGAGCATTGTTGCTCTGGAATACGAACGAACTTCAGTGAGAGCCGGGACGACATTTGCCTGTTGCAGGAGTCGCTTCTCAGCCACTGGGTCCTGCAAGTGCAACAACTGCGAAGCCATCACGTCATACAGCGGAACCTCGCCTGCGGAATGGACACACAGACGATGCTTCGTCTTGCCATTCTCGTCCAAAACGTCGATGTTCGCGATCATCTCCATCCGGATCCGATAACGGTCACCGCTTCCAGCGCCGATCACGTGGAAGTGTCGGTATTCCCTGAACTCCTGGCGCTGTTCCAAGTTCAACAATCGCATCAGCAAGCTAAGCGCCCGACGTTTCGCCCGGCGCTCCTTGCGTACCGTCGCCTCGTTCTGTGTTGCCTCCAGCCACACCTCTGCACGACGCAGCCGGGCCTGCTCCATACGTTGCCCGATCGAACGAAAGAACGCCCACAAACAAGTACCGCCCGTTTGCAGGGCCGGTAATAACTTGCCGTACCGATGGCCTTCATTGGTATGGGAGATGCTTGAATCGACCGTGTCCGCGCTATGCCTGACGCCAATGGCGCGGCCGATAGCACGCCATACGCCGATCAAGCCAGCCATATCAGCCGCCGACGTTGCGCGGCACCATGACCAGCTCTTCCACAGTCGGATCGAAGTCGCTGACCAAATGCTTTGCTTCCATCCTGTTCTTCGATGCAAAAGCGGAATAACCATTTCCGATCAACTTGTCGAACGTTTTTTTCGCAATCGCCATTTCATCCGGATTGTCCGTTTTCCATGTCAACTGCTTGTGTCCGGAACTGTCCATAATGCTCATTTCGCCGAGCAGCGCTGCTGGTGCTTTATCCATCATTTACTCCTTGCTAACTGATTTGAAAAACTGATTTGAAAATAGGCTTCCTGATATATGCAGCTGCTTCATGGTGGAAAGCAAAACGCGACTATCTCCGCTCTCCGGCGGGATGGTGCTTTCCGGAATTTTCCCGCGCATCTTTCCGGTTGCTTGCATGTCGGCCTCCTGTCTATGCGAAACGTAATGTCATTTGCAATATCTGCGCCAGATGCAAAGCCTCGATATGTAACGTCCGACATGACCGATGCCACTATGCACGGTGCCATGCTCGTGCGGCGGCGTTTTCACCGCCGCCAAATTTTGTACATCGTTGGCTTGTACATCGTTGGGGAAAATAATGCAGGTAACCATGCACCGGTCGCGCACAATGCGAACGGCACGACCGACCAAGTGCCTGACCTGCTCCGGTGTCGATACCATGTGCACGAATTCATGCGCGATATCCTTGAACAGCAAAATCAGATCGGCTTCTTGCTAATAATCACCATCCAAGGCCATGCGGTTTTGCTGACCTGCAATCGCAACCACTGGCTGATGATCCATCTTGGTGTCGTACAAGCCATTGAGCAAGTGGATCGCGCCGGGACTTGAAGCCGCCAGACACACGCCAACTTCGCCGGTAAATTTTGCGTGCGCACACGGCATGAATGCAGCCAGTTCCTCATGTGTTCGACCTTCGGCTGTCGCAAACACAAGTCGGCGGTGTCATCGCCGGACGTTACCGCAACTGGAAGAATTACCGGCGTACCTGTAAAAATTTCAGCGAGTGACAGTGTTGCTGCCGTCATATTTCCTTGTGGAATTGTCGCTAGCAGCCTGTCGGACTTCCCCCCCGTCACTGAAAGCGGCATGAGAAAATCCTACCAGACCAAGCAGGCGCCTTTCACTATGACCAATTTCATCATTACCGACCGCAAAACCGATTATCTGTTGCCCCCGTCGTTGGTCAGCTATGCCAATGCGACGCCAAACGGACAGGTACGTGTCCCCCGTTCGTTGCAAGACTTACTGAAAGATCCACGCTATCCGAATCCGCGCCGGCATTTGCGCAAACGGTATGCCGACCCGATCACGGGCAAGGACGAATGGGGAACTGTGCCATCACTGGATGGGACCGGCATCATTGGGGTGTATAGCTTGTCCAATGCCAAGCCGATCAAGATTGGAAATTTTGATGTGGCGTTTCAGAATTTCGAAGGAAAAACTTCTTATCGGGATTGGCAATTCACGGTCATGCCGTAACCGCCTTGGTCCGAAAATTTCACGAGTGAAGTCGGCGGCAATTCCGTGCCGAATTTTGCACGCACTGGATTGAGCACCACATAACGCGACAGCGCAAGCAAATGCGTTTCCTTCTGCGCCAGAATCGCCTTGTAACGTCCCTGGAAAAAATGCCCGACCTGAGCATGGCGCCGGTTAAAGCGTTGCGTGTGTAGAGGCCATTGAGTTGACGCATCCCGGCCGGCCGGTTGCCGTCAATCGCCTCCACCAGAAAATTCGCCATGAATCGCCCGCTTCTTAACTAGAAGTAACAAGAGACTGGTAAAATTTGCAGCTTTTTTTGCGCGGCGTTCCGACTGGCATCGTGGGCTGATACGTTCGCTCCTCGTCATAAATTCATCTCTGGCCGGACATCGTCCTTTTCTCTCTCAACAATCTCAGGAGTTCATTTTGGACAATATCGGTACTTACATTCGCAGCCTTTTTGCTATCAGCGTCGCGCTCACGGAGGAAGAAATATTCGGAAACAACCTTACGCTGTCGGAGGTGATGCATCGTTCGGAAAAACTGCACAATAGCGTCGATCTGATGGAGGCGTTTGCACGGATTGCGAACGGCGTTAAACGCGATTACGGCGTAAAAATCCGTCTGCCCGCATTTCCGCTGGAGACGCCGATCCTGGATGTGCTGGCGTCGTTTCTCGCCGAGATAGCGAAGGCCGCTCCAGCGACTGCACAGCAAGAGACCGCAACATCAAATCAATAATATCGAGGCCGACCATGACTGCAGCCATCAAACCGCTCTTCTCTGAAAAAGTGGAAATTATCGCCGACCTTTACGAGGCGTTTTCAAAGAAGCGCATGTCGCTCATTGATGTTACCTGGGTCCAGCATCAATATCATGAGAAGCGGCGCTGGAGCGCGGTTGAACTCCTGAGCCAGGTGAATTTCGCCAATTTGTCGAAGACCGACATGGTGTGCGTCTGGAATGCAGGAAGGGCGGAGCTGACCACCAAACCCGGCGCCGACAGGCTGGCGCGCCAGTCCGATGCTGAATGCCGGCGCTGGCTCGATACCGACGCCGATCTCGCGGCAGTCTTCCAGGCTTGCGGAACTTGGAGCCGCTATTGGAATGAGGAAGAAAGCTTCCATGAGACCACGCTCAACGTGCTGGCCGGTGGACTTGGCATGGAAGCGGTTTCGGACGATACGTTTATCGAATTCCGCAAGATCTTCCCCGATGACAACATGCTTCGGACACTGTTCCTGCTGGCGATTTCAGAGATCACGGCAACGGTCAATTATTCCCGGTGTGCGGCAAACACCAGCGACCCGGGATTACGGGCGATCTTCAAGCAGATTGCCGCGGACGAAGCGCAGCACATGCGGTACTTCATTTCCTTCGCGAAGGCGCTGGTCGATAGCGGAAAGTATCACGCAAAGGATGCCTTCGCGATCGCGCATCTGTTCCTGCGCGAGGATGGTGAACTGCACGGTAGCGACAGAAATCGGATAGAAACGCGCGATACCCACGTCAACTGGTGGGACCATCTCGACACCGGCGATATCGAGCGGCCGGACGACATCGAAGGCAAGCAGAACATGATCTTCAGCGCGCTGGAGAAAGTCACCGGCATACGCGTCGCCAGCCCCGAAGAGGTGGAAGATGCATGGATGGAAATGGTCGCGTGATGATCGGCATCGGCATTGACATTCAGTCCATCGACGAGTTTGCCGCTTCTCCCAATTTGCGGGAATCGGGCCTGTGTTTTACCGAGTCAGAACGGGCTCACGGCGAAAGCGCACGCGCAGGCGCCATGGCTTCTCTCGCGGGGATATTCGCAGCGAAAGAAGCCTTGTTCAAGGCGCTGCCCAAGAGGCCCTTGTGTTATTGGGACGATCTTGAAGTGTGTCACGACAGCAGCGGCCGCCCGATGTTTCGCTTTTACGGCGCAATGGCGCAATGGATGGAGTCTGTGGGGTGGCGCGCAATGCCCTCGATTTCTCACAGCGGAACTTACGTAACAGCCGTGGCCGTTGTGGAGCAGGACAAATGACCCGTTACCATCAAACCGAAACCTCCTTGTCGGTGCGTCCTGGCGACCTTGATAGTGTCGGCCACGTCAATAACGCTCGCGCACTCGAATACCTGGAGCATGGCCGCTGGGACTGGCTTCGTAAAAATGGCTTTTCACGCAACGACAAAATTATTCCTGTCGTCGTGCGCATGGAAGTCGATTACGGCGCGGAGATTCCGTGGACCGAGGTTGTTGTGGAAACCCATTTGCTGGAGGATGACGAGGCGGTCTATAAGGCGAAGTTCCAGCAGCGCATTTGCATCGGCGTCGAGAAGAAGGTCGCCGTGCAGGCGGTAGTGCATGTCGCATTCATTAATGCGGAGGATCGCAGCCTTTGCACTGTGCAGGATTTTGTTGAAGGTGCTGACGCCGCTGTTTAGCCTGATATAGGCTCGTTAACATCACCCTGCTCGAAAACTTAACCACCCTGACGCATCACTTCCTGCCATACGCAAAATGAATACACTCGAAACCCCACCTCTGCAATATCCCGACAGGACGGAATGGATCGTCACGCCGGATGGTCATCAATTGCCACTTCGCGTGCTTGACCCGCATTGCGGTCCGCGCGCTGCGGTTCTTTGCCTTCACGGACTGTTCTCCGATGGCCGATTCTTCCTGAATAGCAAACAGGAGGGGCCGGGCAACGCTCTTTTGGAACAAGGCTATCGCGTAATCACAGGCGAATTACGCGGCCACGGCCGAAGCCGGTGGCCCTCCTCGTCACGCAGGCACGACTGGAGCTTCGATGAATACGCCCAGCAGGATATACCCACACTCATCCATGCCGCCGCCGAGCTGCATGACGGGCCGCTCTTCGTGCTGGCCCACAGCCTCGGCGGATATGCGCTGCTTGCCGCATTGGGGCTTGATGCGGCGCTGCAGGCAAAAGTCTCGGGCGTCTGCATACTCGCCTCGGCGGTCAACGATTACTCAGAGATGGGAATCCGCAAACGGCTCCTGTTCCATTTTGCTGCGTTATTGGGAAATGTCTTCGGTTATCTACCAGCCCGGCTTCTGCGCATGGGCGTGTCCGACGAGCCGGCGAATCTCATGAAGCAGTTCGTCAACTGGGCGCCCAAGGGACAGTTCGCCAGCCTGCGAGGCGATCTGGATTACTGGCAGTGCCTTTCCCGCGTAACGCTGCCTGTGTGGGCGGGGGTCGGCACGGCCGACACATTCCATGCATCTGTACGCAGGGGCAGAAAACTTGTGGAGCGATTGGGTTCCCCCGACAAAACTTTCGTCGAGATAGGAACGGCGTCCGGATTTTCACAGGACTTCGGTCATATCGGCGTGCTGCGCGGCGCTGCTGCAAAGCGGGAAGTGCTGCCGCAGCTGACAGCCTGGATGGATGCGAGGGCGATACTTCAAGAGAAAAAACATGGTTGATACCGTCTGGTCCGCTCTCATTGCACCGTTAAGCGAACGCTCGCCGCGCGCGGGAATTTTTCTCGACGGCGATAACGAGGCTCCGTCGTTTCTTTCTTACCCAGACCTTTATCGGAAGGTGGTTGCTGCAACACAGAATTTTCGTCGCGATGGCATAGGCAAGGGCAGCAGGGTGATATTGCCTTTCACGACTTCCGCTGACTGCATCGTGGCGTTCCTGGCCTTGATCTGCGTCGGTGCGCTGCCGTTGTCGGTAAAAACGCCGGCAGCCGGCGGCAACCCTGAGGAGTATGCGCAATTCCTGCGCGTCCTGGTTTGCCGGTTCGGAGCAGGCTTCGTCATCGATGTGCCCGGGCTTGAGAAGGTGCTGCTGCCGGTGCCGCGCGTTACGGTCCTTTCAGAAACCGCCGATGCCGGCGCAATCGACTGGCTGATGCCATCGCCGGACGATATCGCATTTGTCCAGTTTTCCTCGGGAACTACCAGTGAGCCCAAAGGCGTGCCGATCCAGCACGGCCAACTCATCCGGCAACTGCAGATGATTGTTTCCCAAGACCGCAGAACCCCGGAGGATGTCGGCGCCAGCTGGTTACCGCTTTACCATGACATGGGCCTCATTGGCGCACTGCTGACGCCCATGTATGCGGGCCACAATCTGCATTTATGTTCGCCGGCCCGGTTTTTGATGGACCCGATTGAATGGGTGTGCATGCTCTCCGAACAAGGTGTTTCGGTAACCGCGCTTCCCAATTTCGGCATGGCCTATCTGTTAAAGCGGTTGCGAGAGGCTGGCGACGAGCTGCAGGCGGTGCGCCTTGACCGGCTGCGGCGGATCTATCTTGGCAGCGATTCCATCGACCCCACAGTCGTCGATCAGCTGTCGCACCATCTTGCCGCGCACGGCTTATCAGAAAGCGCATTCACGCCGTGCTACGGCATGGCGGAAGCGGTATTGATGGTGTCCTGCAAGCCGCAGGATACGACGCTGCACGTATCCCAAAGAATGGGGATATCCGTCGTCTCGGTGGGCCCGGTGCTGCCGGGGTTCGAGTTAAGGGTAGTGGGCGATGGTGGAGAAACCCTCGCAGCTGGGGAAAGCGGAGAGATTTGTCTGCGTGGCGGCACGCTGGGTGACGGGTACTTCGAGGACGAGCGGCCGATGCTGGACCCGGATGGTTTTTATCGTACCAGCGATATCGGCTATGTCGAAGAGGAGGAGCTCTTTATCACTGGGCGCGTCGGCGAGCGCGTCAAGATCAATGGCCAGAACTATTACCTGCCCCATCTTGAAAATGCGCTCCAGGCACATCCGGAACTCCGTCCCGGCGGCGTCGCGGTAATCCAGGCCGGCGGCGAGCTGACCGTATTGGCAGAACCGAGCCGTTTCGGGGCCAATGAAAGGCTGTACAGCTTGCGCTCGGCGTTGTCGCAGCTTCTGCTCTCGAAGACGGGCGTGAAGGTGCCTGCGGAGCGAGTGATCTTTGTACGCAGGGGACAAATCAAGCGAACCAGTAGCGGCAAGTTGCAACGCAACTTGGTAAGCAGCGCATTCCTGAATCGGGAATTACTGATCGTTGCATCACTATCGGGATCAGGCGACCCTTTATTGCCTTGGCAGGCTGCGTAAAAACGCAGCGTGTCCGTTGTAACAGAAAAAGATTCAGAATTTTTGTGCCCTATACATAAACAAACGAGCTTAATTTTGAAACGTTGAACCGGCATCTCAGCAAATAGCCAGGAATTGCCTGCGCCAAATTGTAGCGTTGGAACAAGCGAGTTGGGGAGGGGCGTACGCCGCATGATCGAGACGTTGTTCCAAGCGACTCCTGCTTCACCTTGATTGACTGGTTCGCAAACCCAACTGTACGAAGTGGTGAGGCGCTTTCCTTTGATCCTGCAGAAACTTCCTTATCCGGAGCTCATGTTATCCTGCTGCCCGAATTTTTCGGGCCACTTTCCTCATCAGCGCTCACTAATTCCTTTTCTTTTTTTAAGTGATCGCCTTCGTTGATGTCGCAGGTAAAAAAAAAATTTGCATCGCGCGAAATGCTTTGCTATAGTTCGCCTCCTCGCTGCAGAACGAATCAGCGAAAAGAAAGAAGTTGATGCACAGGGAAGCAATTTTGCTGACGAACAAAACGATTCGATAGCGAAGCGCGCCGCTGCAGGGCGGGGCGCA
>CBINHE010000003.1:0-96166 GCA_966250375.1 uncultured Oxalobacteraceae bacterium | reverse complement strand
AAAGTTTACAAGTCCCTTTTGTAAAATGTTTCTATATTGTGTGTAACCCTATGGGCTAGAGCATCGTATAGCGGGCTACAAAATACAATGGACGAGACACGTTCTCGGTCAACAAAAAGAGGAACATGCTCTCTGCAATGCGCTCGTCAGGCGTGAGCCAAATCGGGAAGTTATTTCGTGCACGTTCCGTAGATAAAACGATGCCAGAAAGGAAAAAAGCCTGCGATCATTTCTGATCACAGGCTTTTTGTTTTTGGTGCCGGCTGCCGGAATCGAACTGGCCACCTGATGATTACAAGTCAACTGCTCTACCAAATGAGCTAAGCCGGCGAAAACTGCAAGACCTGTATTCTACATTATTTAATGCGGGTTAGTGTAGGTCTGCCACCTTTTTTGGGTGGATCGGGATCATCCTTGTTATCAACCTCCGCGGCACCGTCTGCCTGCTCAGCTTGCGGAGAAGGAACAGCAGTCAACGCGGGCGCTGCAGTGGATTTCTCGGCTACATTATCCGCTGCCAATGCTTCCGGCTCCTTGTCATTCGACGCAGGAAGTCGCGACACCTCAAATGCCATGCCTTGGCCATTTTCTCGCGCATAAATGGCAACAACATTATCGACAGGCACAATTATTTCCTGCGACACACCGCCAAACCGCGCATGGAAACGGATCAGGTCATTCTCCATTTTCAAACCGCTGGTGGCACTAAAACTGACATTCAGCACAATTTCGCCATTCTTGACGAATTCGCGCGGCACTAGCGTATGTGCGTCTACCATGGCGGCAAGATACGGAGTGTAACCGTTGTCAGTACACCATTCGTAAATTGCCCGCAACAGATAAGGTTTGGTAGAGGTTTCAGACATGGTTATGTAATTGGGCAATACTTACCCTCAAATTCAGTATCTCACTGCTTTTCAAAACCCTGGCCGCTGATGTAGTGCAGACAATATGCAGAAATCAAACGACCAGGATTCGCGACTGTATCGGAAAAGAAATGTGCTTAGCGGCGCATGACTTTTTCAGATGGCGTCAATGCTTCGATATAGGCAGGACGAGAGAAAATTCGTTCCGCATATTTCATTAATGGCGCAGCCGTCTTGGACAGCTCAATGCCATAGTGGTCAAGACGCCACAACAATGGGGCAACCGCGACGTCGAGCATCGAGAATTCATCGCCGAGCATGTACTTGTTCTTCAGGAATAGCGGTGCCAATGTCGTCAGACGATCGCGAATTTCTGCCCGCGCTTTATCATGAACCTTTTCCGAACTTTTCGACTTGTCGTTTTCCAGTGTATGCACGTGGATAAACAATTCTTTTTCGAAATTGAACAGCATCAAACGCGCACGAGCACGCATCAACGGATCGGCCGGCATCAATTGTGGATGCGGAAAACGCTCGTCAATGTATTCATTGATGATATTGGATTCGTACAGGATCAGGTCGCGCTCCACCAAGATCGGGACTTGGCCATACGGATTCATAACCGAAATATCTTCCGGCTTGTTGAATAGATCGACGTCACGTACTTCGAAATCCATGCCTTTCTCGAACAGCACGAGACGGCAACGTTGGGAGAATGGGCAGGTTGTGCCTGAATAGAGAACCATCATTTTGTAGTTCCTTAGAAACAAAGGGGTGAGACGGTTTACGGCTCACCCCGAAACATATGTCCGCAAATTGCGGACACTAAATTTTACTTAACGTCTTTCCAGTAGGATGCGTTCAAACGCCATACCAACACCACCAGCAAGCCCATGAACAGCAGTACCCAGACACCCAACTGCTTGCGTGTGTTCTGCACCGGTTCCGCCATCCACTCCAGATATCCAACCAGATCAGCCACCGCATTGTCGTATTCGAGCGTAGACATTTTGCCTGGCTTAACTTGCTCGAAACCGGCAAACGCATGCACTGTTTTGCCTTCTTCATGCGGGTCTTTTTGCTCGACGAACTTGGCACTACGCACGCCTTGCAATTCCCATAAAACATGCGGCATGCCGACATTCGGGAATACCATGTTGTTCCATCCGGTCGGACGGTTATCGTCTTTGTAAAAGGTACGCATATAGGTGTACAGATAATCCGCACCGGAACCTGCCTCGGAAGCCTTGGCACGCGCGATCACTGACAAATCCGGCGGCGCGGCGCCAAACCATTCCTTTGCATCCTTGGCCGTCAGCGAAACCTTCATCAGATCGCCCACCTTGTCGCCCGTAAAGAGCAGATTGTTTTTGATCTGATCTTCGGTCAAACCTATATCGCGCAAGCGGTTGTAGCGCATGGCGGCCGCGGAGTGGCAATTCAGGCAGTAGTTGACGAACAGTTTGGCGCCATTCTGCAGCGAGACCAGATCCTTGGTGCGGTCCGGCGCACGCTCAAGCGGAAAACCGCCTTCACTAGCCAGCGCGAGCACCGGCACCAAGGCAAGCACCGCAATTAATTTTTTCAGCAATTTCATGTCTTATATCCCTTTTGCGCTTAGTGTCGTCATTCAGTGCGGATGGAACGTGACACGTTTCGGCACGGGTTTGAAGGTCCCCATCGTGCTCCACCATGGCATCAGCATAAAGAAGCCGAAGTAGATAAAGGTGCAAATCTGTGCCACCAAGGTGCGCCCGGCAGTCGGAGGCAATACGCCGAGGTAGCCGAGGATCAGGAATGCGATACCGAACACGATGTACACGTACAGGTGCCAACTCGGACGATAGCGAATCGACTTGACCGGTGACAAGTCGAGCCATGGCAAACCGGCCAGGATCATCACCGATACGCCCATTAGCACCACACCCCAGAATTTGGCGTCGAAAATGAACATGCCTGCGACAGCGACCAACGCACCGCCCGCAATCGCCATTTTTACGGGGGCGCTCAGTTTGGATTTCAGGAAAATCAACGCGACATAACCGAGTACGCCCGCGATCAGCCAGTACATGAATTGCGATGTGGTGGCACGCAGAATCGAGTAGAACGGCGTGAAATACCAGACCGGCGCAATATGCGGCGGCGTTTTCAGTGAATCAGCCGGGATGAAATTGTTGTACTCCAGGAAATAGCCGCCCATTTCAGGCGCAAAAAACACGATTGCACTGAAGATGGCCAGGAACACGGTCACACCAAAGATGTCATGCACGCTGTAGTACGGATGCGATGGAATCGAGTCGACCGGATGTCCATCAGGACCGAGATTATCCTTGACTTCGATGCCGTCCGGATTGTTCGAACCCACTTCGTGCAACGCGATCAAGTGCGCCACTACCAAACCCAGCAGTACCAGCGGAATCGCGATGACATGGAACGAGAAGAAGCGATTCAGCGTCGCGTCGGATACCACGTAATCGCCGCGAATCCACAGCGACAAGTCAGGACCAATGAACGGGATAGCGCCGAACAGGTTCACGATCACTTGTGCCCCCCAGTACGACATCTGCCCCCAAGGCAGCAGGTAGCCGAAGAACGCCTCGCCCATCAGGCACAGGAATATCGCCACGCCGAACAACCAGATCAATTCACGCGGCTTGCGGTAGGAACCGTACAGCAGTCCACGCGTCATGTGCAGGTAGACCACGATGAAGAACGCCGAAGCGCCGGTGGAGTGCATATAACGGATCAACCAGCCCCAAGGCACGTCACGCATGATGTACTCGACCGACGCGAACGCGAGGTTGGCATCCGGCTTGTAGTGCATCACGAGGAAGATGCCGGTCACGATCTGAATCACCAGCACCAGCATCGCGAGCGAACCGAAGATGTACCAGAAATTGAAATTCTTCGGCGCGTAGTATTGGCCCCATTGGTCATTCCACAGCTTCGACAATGGGAAGCGGGCATCAACCCAGTTCAAGGCTTTGGCAGCGACAGGTGCATCGGCCGGAAGTTTTTTCTCAACAAACGCCATGATTACGCCTCACCTTTCTCATCTTTACCGATGATCAGCCTAGTGTCGCCGACGTACATGTGGCGCGGCACTTGCAGGTTATCCGGCGCCGGTTTGTTCTTGTAGACGCGGCCGGCGAGGTCGAATGTGGAACCGTGGCAAGGGCAAAGGAAACCGCCCTCCCAGTCATTCGGCAGCGATGGCTGCGCACCTGTCTGGAATTTGGCGCTCGGCGAACAACCGAGATGCGAGCAAATGCCGACTGCCACCAGGATTTCCGGCTTGATCGAGCGATACTCGTTGCGCGCGTATTCCGGCGTCAGATCATCCGCATTGCGTTCGGATTTCGGATCGGCGACCTGGTCATCGGTCTTTTTCAGCGATGCGACCATTTCGGGCGAACGCTTCAAGATCCATACCGGCTTACCGCGCCATTCGACGGTTTTCATCTCGCCCGGCACCAGACTTGCAATATCCACTTCCACCGGCGCGCCCGCGGCTTTCGCGCGCTCGGACGGCTGGAAGGTGGACACAAAGGCCCCTGCCGTGGCCAATCCTGCCACACCGCCCGCCGCACACGTAGCGACGAGCAAGCCACGTCGACCGGAATCGACCTGCTTTTCGTTACTCATACCCACCCCAATCAGTCAAAATGCGAAATCTGCACAAAACTTCTAGCAACCTTAGATTATAACGGAGCCGCAGTCTGTTTTAAAGGGAATAGATTGCCCAAGGTACAATTTTGGAAGATTTTTCCGTCAATTTACGCTTGTGATGCCTTGCGGCTTCGCGCACCCGACTACGATTCGCACGTTCTTATCGGAAATCAAACTAGCTGTTCGTCATCCTGCGCTGCAAAATGCAGTACAACTTACCGCTTTTACAACACACTGCAAGAAGTATCACTATGGATGCGGTTGACTTGGTGGCGGCCATCATCATTGGTGGCGCATTCGGCAAAATCGTTGATTCACTGACGCAGGATATCGTCATGCCCCTCGCCGACAAAATTTTTAGCGATCTCGATTTTTCGAATTACTACCCACCGCTGAATTATCAGGAAATGCATTTGACGTTGCCCAAAGCAAAAAAAGCAGGGGTAGTGTTTTCGTAATGAAACTTCATCACAATCGTCGTCATTAACGTCCTGATTTTTTGTCCTTCATCATTTTTCAAATGGTGCGCGCTCAATACAGCCAGCCCGCATCGACTGGCTTTCAATTCCCATATATGCCTCCAATACGACCGGCGCGTCGTAATCCGGCTAGGTTTTCGTTTCCGGCAAACTCATGCGCAACAATCCACGGCGATGCGCCTCGAATACCGCCTCGCCGCGCGAATGCACCGACAGCTTGCCGTAAATGCTTTTAATATGGGTTTGCACCGTGCTGACCGATACCGACAACAACTGCGCGACTTCACCGTAGGTGTCGCCGCGCGCAATTAAATCGAGAATCGCGGCCTCACGCTTGGTTAGTGTCGTCAACTCCATGGAATCGGGGGATGCGGGCGTGGGTGCAACCTTCTTTCCATCACGCACCCGCGCAATCACCATACGCGCGATCGCGGGACTCATCGGCGATCCGCCGGCACGCAAGTCAAGCACCGCACGCACAATATCAATTCGACCAGCATCCTTGAGCACATAGCCGGAGGCTCCGGCTTCAATGCAAGCAAGCACATTGGCTTCGTCGCTAGACATCGTGATGACCATGATGTCGGAATTCGGATGCCGCCGTGCGCAGGCCAGAATGATTTCGACGCCCGAACCGTCCGGCAAACCCAGATCGGTCAACAGCACATCGACCGCTTGATTCTCCAGCCAATCCAGCGCAGGTTTCACGCTATCCAGCGCCGCCACCAAATTCAATGCCGGCTCCGACTCGATGGCCAGGCTCAATGCGCGTCGCGTTACCGCATCATCTTCGACGATCAGTACGCTGATTGATGCGAGCACTGCTTGTTGCGACATAGTTGTTCCGTGTTTAAGTGGTTATCCGGGGGAGCCAATAAGCAAATTACTCACGCCCGCCTTTTTCTTTGACCAAGTAGCGATTTACGTAACTTACTGCGAATAATACAATGTTGCCCAAATTCCCAGAAAAAAGATGCGCTCCGGGCATAAAATTCCCTCCTTGAAGCTAGTGTGTTCCCCTCTGCTATCAAGGTCGCGATGTACGGCCTACGGCCGAGTTTCCCCTGCGCCCGTTTGGGCAACCATCGCGAAAACGGGTAATATCGAACGTCTGCGCTAGATATTTTGCACATTCATCCCTATTTACCGTTGGTTGACTCATTTCTCTACTTTTTTATGCGACGTCTTTGGCTCTTGTTTGCGCAAACCGTAACAGTCGGTTTGGCGGTTTGGTTTATTGTGGCGACCTTGAAGCCGGATTGGGCGGGTGACATGCGCGGTGCGCGCGTCACGTCGACAACCGTACCAATGCTGGAGGCTCCGAGCAACGCATCGGGTTCGCAAGGCTCCTACCGCGAAGCGGCAAACCGAGCGATGCCATCAGTCGTGAATATTTTTACGACCAAGGGTACGCGTCAGCCGAAAAATCCGTTGATGGACGATCCGTTTTTCCGAAAATTCTTTGGTGATCAGCTAGGCGCCCCGGATGAAAAGCAATTCAGTCTTGGCTCCGGCGTCATTGTCAGTTCACAAGGTTATATCCTGACAAACAACCATGTAATCGAAGCGGCCGACGAAATCGAAGTTGCCTTGTCTGACGGCCGCAAAGCGGTCGCCAAAGTCGTCGGTTCCGATCCGGAAACCGATCTGGCTGTGGTTAAAATCAATTTGCCGAACGTGCCCGCGATCACGCTGGGGCACGCCGACCAAACCAAAGTGGGAGACGTGGTCCTTGCAATCGGCAACCCGTTCGGTGTCGGTCAAACCGTCACGATGGGCATCGTGTCTGCAATGGGCCGCAATCATCTCGGCATCAACACCTTCGAGAACTTCATCCAGACCGATGCTGCGATCAATCCCGGCAACTCGGGTGGCGCATTGATCGACACCAGCGGCCACCTGCTCGGCATCAATACTGCAATCTATTCGCGCAGCGGCGGCTCGCTCGGCATTGGTTTTGCAATCCCCGTCACCACCGTCAAGATGGTGATGGAATCGATCATCAGCAATGGCCAAGTCGTGCGCGGCTGGATCGGCGTCGAGCCGCAGGACATTACCCCGGAACTGGCGGAGAGTTTTGGCCTGACGACCAAAACCGGAGCCATTATCGCAGGTGTATTGAAAGATGGTCCGGCCGACAAAGCCGGCATGAGACCAGGCGACATTCTGGTATCGGTAGAAGGCAAACCGGTAAGCGACACTACTGATATGTTGAATCTCATTGCGCAGCTTATACCTGGCAACAAAGCCAAGATGACGGTGTTGCGCAAGACACAGGAATCGACGCTTGACGTGACCGTCGGCAAACGTCCGAAGGCTAAACGCGACGACCAAGAATAGCGTCGGAAGTTGCCTGCTTTTGATTTCCGGTGAAAATAACAAGCAAATGCATATACGCGATCTGACGCAGTTCCTGGCCGAATTATCGGAAAACAACAACCGCGCGTGGTTTGTGATGAACAAGCCCCGCTATGATATTTTGCGTGCAGAATTTCTTGAATTGGTCACACGGCTCATCGCCGACATCAGCAAATTTGATCCCGCGATCGCGGGATGCAATCCGAAAAAAGCACTATTTCGCATCAATCGCGACATGCGCTTTTCGCATGACAAGAGTCCCTATAAAACCACGTTTTCCGCAGCGATCACCGCCAGCGGCTTGAAAAAACCAAGCCAAGGCGGCGGGCCTGCGTATTACTTCCACATTGATGCCAACAGTGCCTTGCTGATTGCGGGAGGCGAATACATGCCACCGCCTGATCGTTTGCGCGCTATTCGTCAACACGTGATTGCGGACGCGGCAGGATTCGGCAAAGTATTGAAAAACAAGAAGCTAAAAGAAAGATTCGGCGGCTTGCAGGAAGAAGGAAAACTGACGCGTCCACCAAAGGGCTTTGAGGCCGATGCACCGCATATCGAATACATCAAACTGAAGAGTTTTATCGCCTGGAAAGAGACGAGCCTGAAAAAGAAAATCCCTGCTGACTTGGCAAAAGAATTGGTCGCGGGATTCAAGGATGCCTATCCATTCATCACTTGGCTGCGCCAAGTGAAATAAACCGCGCGACAAAATATCAAGCGGCCTCTTCCGGCGCTTGGGTCATCTTGGCAAACAAGGGGGCAATCAGCAAGCCAATTTCGTACAACAGACACAACGGCACTGCCAGCAACAGTTGGCTCATCACATCAGGCGGCGTAACAATTGCCGCGATAATGAAAGCGCCCACAATCACATATGGACGAATCTGTTTCAGCTTCTCCACTGTCACCAATCCCATGCGCACCAGCACGATTACCACGATCGGCACTTCGAAGGTCACCCCGAACGCGATGAACATCGTCATTACAAAGCCAAAATAACTTTCGATATCCGGTGCGACGGAGATTGATTTCGGCGCGAAGTTATTGATGAACTTGAATATGATGCCAAAAACCATGAAATAGCAGAACGCGACACCACCCAGAAACAACAACGACGACGACACGACCAGCGGTGCGATCAGTCGCTTCTCATGCGAGTACAAACCTGGCGCCACAAACGCCCATGCCTGGTACAACACCACCGGCAATGCGACGAAAAATGCAACCAGCAACGTCACCTTGATTGGAATCAGAAACGGTGTAATCACGCCGGTCGCAATCATTTTGCTGCCTGCCGGTAACGCCACCATCATTGGATATGCAAGAAAATCGTAAATCTGGCCGGCCCACGGCATCAAGCATAAAAACACGATGATGATGGCCACCGATGCTTTCATGAGCCGGTTGCGCAGCTCCACCAAATGCGAAATAAAGCTGTCTTCTTTGCCGTGTGGGGTTTGTTCTTCAGTCATTGCGGCAGGGATCGGTAAGTCATTGCACGCGCAATAACGAGGGGTTTCATGAGTAAAAGGAAGCGGATGATTTGTTGCGTGCCGGACGGTATTTCGCAACACGCGCTGCACCGGAAATCACACGGGTTTTATGGCCGTTCTGATTTTTGAACCATGAAGGCACCGCAGAAGTGCGTGCCAGTTTTTTCCTGCGAAAATCCTTCGCCTTGACGGCAAGCTGATCGGGCGTCGGTGTCGATAGCAAGGGATTGCGCAATGCACCACCATTCCACGTGGCATTCAAATCGCCTTCCACCTGCGCCACACTCTGCGCAATGCTTTGTTCGATGCCGCTGGCCGCTTCCTGCACATCCTTTTGCATCTTGCGCAGCTCGTCGAGTTCGATCTCGCGGCTGACTTCGGATTTGACTTCGTTGATATAGCGTTGCGCGCGGCCAAACAAGGAACCAGCCATGCGGGCGACCTTGGGCAATTTCTCCGGGCCGATGACCACCAGAGCCACCATGCCGATTAGCGCAAGTTTGGAAAAACCGAGATCAATCATGATGGGATACGAAAAAGGTCAATTATGGCGCGTGTGGACGCACGTGGATGCATCCACGTACAGCGATCAACGCAACATAATCAGCTCTTCGTTTTCTCTTTCGCTTCGACGTCGATCGTGGTCTTGTCGGCAACTTGCGACGGTGTGCTCTGCGCCGCAGGCTTTTCTTCCTCTCCCTTCACGCCATCCTTGAAGCCTTTGACAGCCTTGCCGAGATCGGAACCCATGTTGCCGAGTTTTTTGGTGCCAAACACCAACATGACAATTACCAGCACAATCAGCCAGTGCCAGATGCTAAATGAACCCATGTTTGATTCTCCTTGCCGGACGTAACCGTCCTGATATGAGTGTATATGCCGCCATTTCAAGCAGCGTAGATGTAATTGATGTTGTGAGATTCAACAATAACGAATTAGCGCTATCCGCGCCACGGGCGTGGCCCGCCGATGATATGCAGGTGCATATGGTACACCTCCTGCCCGCCATCCGGTCCGATATTGAAAAGCGCCTTGTAGCCGCCGCTACCAGCGCCGTTGCCGTCGCTCTGATAGCCGCACCCCTGCTCCTGCGCCAATTTTGGCGCCAACAGCATCATCTTGCCTAATAACGCAGCATGACTATCCGTGCAATCTTCCAAGGTTGGAATATGCTGCTTCGGTACGATCAAGAAATGCACCGGTGCAGCAGGATTGATATCGTGAAACGCAATCAGATCGTTATCGTCGTAAATGACTTTCGATGGAATCTGTCCACCGGCGATTTTGCAAAAAATGCAGTTATCCAACGTCTTCTCCACCGGGTTCAGGTTCAGAAAATTAATTTTTACGTTCGGCGGGCCGTTCAGTCTGTTCGCGCTCGTCGAGTTTGCGGTTCGCTTTTTCCTCGATGCCCGACATCCCTTCGCGCCGCACCAATTCATTCAATACATCCTGCGGCGTCAAATCGAACTGCGCCAGCATGACCATCGAGTGAAACCACAAATCCGCGCATTCGTAGAGCACTTTCGACTTGTCGCCATCGACCCGCGCATCTTTTGCCGCCATCACGGTTTCGGTCGCTTCTTCGCCGATTTTTTTCAGAATCGCGTCATCGCCTTTGGCGAACAGGCGCGCAACATAGGATGTAGCAGGGTCGCCGCCGTTGGCGGGCTTGCGCGATTCGATGATGTCAGCCAAACGTTTTAATGTATCACTCATCTCATGCAGCGCCAGCTTCGAAAAACCTGTGCGCCATTACCTTTAGTTATCATTGTTTTTGGATGGCAGAACACCATCCTGCATGTTACTTGTAGATGTTTTCCGGATCCTTGAGGACCGGATCGACGCTCACCCACTGGCCGTCCTTGGCAGTGCCTTCAAAACATTGAAAAAAACAGGAGTGGCGCCCGGTGTGGCAGGCTATGCTGTCGACCTGCTCCACTTTCAACAGCACCACGTCTTCGTCGCAATCAAGACGTATCTCATGCACTTTCTGGATGTGGCCGGATTCTTCACCCTTGTGCCACAGTTTCTTGCGCGAGCGGCTCCAATACACTGCTTCGCCCAAATCCACCGTTTTCGACAGCGCTGCCCGGTTCATCCACGCGAACATCAGCACGTCATTCGAGCCGACTTCCTGCGCAATCACTGGCACCAAGCCGTGCTCATCCCACTTTACCGTATTGAGCCATTTGGCCTTGATGCTCATGCCAGCCTCATCGGAATACTCTGTGCCGCCATGAACTGCTTGGCTTCCTGCACCGTGTGTTGCCCATAGTGGAAAATGCTTGCCGCCAGCACCGCATCGGCGCGGCCAATCTTGATGCCGTCCGCTAGATCCTGGAGGCCGCCGACCCCACCTGAGGCGATTACCGGAATGCTGATTGCATCGGACACCGCACGGGTAAGCGCAAGATCGAAGCCAACCTTGGTACCATCTCGATCCATGCTAGTCAGCAGAATTTCACCGACACCGAGTTGCTCCATCTTTTGTGCCCACTCGATAACGTCAAGCCCGGTCGACTTGCGGCCACCATGCGTAAATACTTCCCATTTGCCATCACCGGTGTTCTTGGCGTCGATCGCGATCACGATGCATTGCGAACCGTATTTCTGGGCCGCGTCGGCGACGAATTGCGGATTGGCGATCGCAGCGCTATTGATACTGATCTTGTCAGCGCCTGCATTGAGCAGACGACGTACATCGTCGACCGAGCGCACGCCGCCGCCCACTGTCAATGGAATGAATACCTGGGATGCCACAGCTTCGATAATATGCAAAATCAAATCGCGGCCGTCGGAGGTTGCCGTGATATCGAGAAAAGTGATTTCGTCCGCACCTTGCTCATCGTAGCGGCGCGCGATTTCCACCGGGTCGCCAGCATCGCGCAACTCAACGAAGTTTACGCCCTTGACCACGCGACCCGCGGTCACGTCGAGGCAGGGGATAATACGTTTGGCCAGTGTCATGGTTATTCTTCAGGTTGCTCCAGCAAGCCGCTCAATACATCCGCGCGATCCTGCGCCAGACGCAAATCGAGCGTGCCTTCATAAATCGAGCGGCCGCAAATCACACCCTCAATGCCTTCGTCCTGCACCGCGCACAGCGCTTCGACATCCTTGATGTTGTGCACGCCGCCGGATGCGATGACTGGGATCGTCATGCTCTGCGCCAGTCGTACCGTGGCTTCGATATTCACGCCCCCCATCATGCCGTCGCGGCCGATGTCGGTATAGACGATCGCTTCGCAGCCGTAGTCTTCGAACTTTTTCGCGAGATCGATTACTTCGTGACCGGACAGTTTGCTCCAGCCATCAGTCGCGACCTTGCCGTCTTTGGCATCAAGGCCGACGATGATCTGACCGGGAAATGCACTGCATGCATCATGTAAAAATCCGGGGTTCTTGACTGCCGCTGTGCCGATGATAATGTAGCTCAAACCATCGTCCAGATAGTGCTCGATCGTGTCGAGGTCACGGATGCCACCACCCAACTGAATCGGAATTTCATCGACGTCGTTCGCAATTGCGAACTCGCGCACCGCCTGGATGATGGACTTGACCGCCACTTCGTTCTTGGGCTTGCCGGCGAATGCCCCGTTCAAGTCCACCAAGTGCAAACGGCGCGCGCCTTGCGCCAGCCAATGCCGCGCCATTTCAGCGGGATCTTCGGAAAACACGGTGGCTTGTTCCATATCGCCTTGTTTCAGGCGCACGCAATGACCGTCTTTGAGGTCGATGGCAGGTATGAGCAGCATGGCTATGAATATGATGAGTTGGTTAGTCAGGTAAATTCAATTTTACGGGACAGAGTCAAGGCGTCCAGTGCACAAAATTTTTATATAGTTGTAACCCGGCGCTTGCGCTCTTTTCCGGGTGGAACTGCGTCGCAAAAATATTATCCCGTCCTACTGCACAAGCGAATGCTGCGCCGTACAGGGTTTCACCAGTGGTGTGTGCCGGATTTTCCGGCTCTGCGTAGTAGCTGTGAACGAAATAAAAATAGCTATTGTCCGCAATCCCGCTCCACAGCGGATGTGACACTGTTTGCTTGACGCGGTTCCAGCCCATCTGCGGCACTTTGAAACGTGAACCATCGTCCTGCAACTGGCCGTCAAGCCGGAAGCGCACTACCTTACCAGGCATCAATCCAAGGCCGGGAGTGTCACCCTCCTCACTCCAGTCAAACAGCAATTGCTCGCCGACACAAACGCCGAGCATGGGCTTGGAGCGCGACGCTTCCATCAAGGCGTCTTGCAAGCCCGATTCACGCAGGCAGTGCATGCAATCCGGCATCGCCCCCTGCCCCGGAAATACCAGACGGTCGGCCGACTGAATGTCGGCGACTTCGCCGGAGATACACACATCCGCGTCGGGTGCGACATGCCGCAATGCCTGCGCCACCGAGCGCAAATTACCCATGCCGTAATCAACTACTACAATTTTGTTCATGATATCAATTCAAAAGCGGTTACAAGCTGCCTTTGGTCGAAGGAACCGTGCCCGCTGCACGCGAATCCAGTTCGGCGGCCATGCGCAATGCGCGGCCAAATGCCTTGAAGACCGTTTCGCACTGATGGTGTGCGTTTTCGCCGCGTAGATTGTCGATATGCAAAGAGACTAATGCATGGTTAACAAATCCCTGGAAAAATTCGTGCGTCAAATCGACATCGAAGGTGCCGATCATCGATCGCTTGAACGGCACATGGAATTCCAGTCCGGGGCGGCCGGAGAAATCGACCACCACGCGCGACAGCGCTTCATCCAGCGGCACATACGCGTGGCCGTAGCGGCGAATGCCTTTCTTGTCGCCGATGGCCTTGGCAAATGCCTGGCCGAGCGTGATGCCGACATCTTCGACGGTATGATGCGCATCGATATGCAAGTCGCCTTTGGCCTCGATATCCAGATCGATCAAGCCGTGCCGCGCGATCTGATCGAGCATGTGATCGAGGAAGGGAACGCCGGTATTGAGCTTTTGCTGACCAGTGCCATCGATGTTGATCACGACGCGGATTTGCGTCTCATTGGTGTTCCGGGTGACTTCTGCAACGCGAGAGGTAGACATGTTTGAAGGTGGTACAAAAAATTACAATGCCAGCGATGCTATTAGCGCATCAAGGAATAAGTTGTTCTCTTGGGGGGTGCTGACCGTCACGCGCAAGCAATTTTCCAATAATGCATGCATTTTACCCACATTTTTGATCAGAACTTTGCGTTCCAGCAGCTTGGAGAATACATCGTCGGCGCTTTTGCCCCTTCCCTGTACGCGAATCAGTAAAAAATTTGCTGCCGACGGGAAGACTTCGACGCCCGGCAAAGCCGCCAGCGCCGCCGATAATCTGGTTCGTTCGTCGCGCAATGCGGCGGCCTGCGCATCCAGAATATCGACATGATCGAGCACGAATTCGGCCGCAGCCTGAGTCAATACGTTGACGTTGTACGGCGGGCGCACCTTGTCGAACTCCGCCAGCAATGCCGCGCTGGCCGACATGTACCCGAGCCGAATGCCGGCCAGGCCGAGTTTGGAAACGGTACGCATGACGACCAAATTATCGAACTCCGGCAGGCGCGGCATGAAGCTGGCCTGCGCAAATGGCTGGTACGCTTCGTCGGCAACCACGATACCGGTATTACCGACGGCACGAATGATGTCCACCATAGTGTCGGCATCGAACAAATTGGCGGTCGGATTGTTTGGATATGCAAGATACGTGATCGCCGGCTGGTGCTCCGCAATTGCAGCCAGCATCGCTGCCTTGTCGAGCGAAAAATCGGCTTTCAACGGCACACCGACGAACTGCAATCCGGCAAATTTGGCCGACATCGCATACATCACAAAACCCGGCAGCGGCACCAACACGGTTGCGCCCGGCTTGGCGCACGCGACCGAGAGCATTGAAATCAATTCATCCGAACCATTGCCGAGAACGACATCGAAGCCGGCAGGCACGCCGAGCTTGCCGCAGATTTTGACTTTCAGCGTCGCATAGGACGGTACCGGATAGCGATTCATCGCGACATCCGCGAGCCTCTGCCCCAACTCGGTGCGCAGATGCTCCGGCAACGTGTATGGATTCTCCATCGCATCGAGTTTCACGAAGTCGGTGGAATCGGGTACGTGATAGGCCGCGAGAGCACGGATTTCGGGACGGATGATGTTGTCGATTAAGGGCATGTTCAATGTCGCGATTCGTTTATATCAAAACGTAAGTGCTTGCTGATCAGAATCCGGTTGCGTTTCTTCTGAAATTTTTTTACTTTTCCTGCCTTTTTTGCCTTTTGCAATATCGGTGATTTTGGCTCGTACCGGCTCCGTTGGCTGGTTGTTCTGTACTGTCAACTGGCCCTCGGGCGCCAGCAAACGGCGAGTAATGATTTCGCAATAAACAGGGTTCAACTCGAAGCCGACAAACTGGCGGCCACAGCGTTGCGCCGCAACAGCCGTGGTGCCCACGCCCATAAATGGATCGAGAATGATGCCGTCTGGCGGACAAGAAGCTCTGACCATGCGTTCGACAATTTCCAATGGCTTTTGGGTTGGGTGATCCGCACGTTCAGGATGTTCGCGATGCAGGCGCGATACGCTCCATACATCTTTCGGGTTGTAGCCCATTTCCAGCCATTTGGCACCGACGAAAATCGAACGCGAACGGGCTTTTTTGGTCTCGGCATCATACGGAATCCGAATCGCATCAAGATCGAAATAGTAGCCTTTTTGCTTAACGAAAAACCCGATGGTGTCGTGCACCGAGGTATAGCTGCGGGTCCCTCCTCCCATTGAGGGAACGCGGCGATCCCAGATGATTTCATTGACCATGATCATGCGCTGCTTGAGCATCACGAACACTTCCGGCGAATAGCGCCATGTCAAAAAAATGTACAGACTGCCGTTCGGCTTCAGCTTTGGCAATGCTGCATCGATCCACTGCTCCGTCCAGCGCAGATAAGCGCTCGCTCCCAGCTTGTCCGAATCGTTGCCGTAATCCTTACCGAGGCCATACGGTGGATCGGCGATGATCAGATCGATCGCGCCATCCGGGATGCGCGCCATGCCGGCCAACGCATCTTCGCAAAATATGCGGTTGCGCCAGGACGTCATCGATACACCTGCCGCTGGCTATTACCGAATGCAGTACTAGTCATTTCAGTCGGTACTCCGCCGATTTGGCATGTGCTTGCAGGCCCTCGCCATACGCAAGTTCAGCCGCAATTTTGCCTAACGTTTGCGCGCCAGCTTCGCTCACCTGAATCAGGCTGGAGCGCTTCTGGAAGTCATACACGCCGAGCGGCGATGAAAAGCGCGCAGTACGGGAGGTCGGCAGCACGTGATTCGGCCCGGCGCAGTAGTCGCCCAGAGATTCGGAAGAGAAGCGGCCGAGAAACATCGCGCCCGCATGGCGAATCCTGTCCGCCCATTGCTGCGGATGTTCAGCGGAGATTTCCAGATGTTCCGCTGCGATCATGTTGGCAATTGCGCATGCCTCCTCCATGTCGCGCACCTTGATCAATGCGCCGCGATCGGTCAGCGAGGTACGGATCACCTCCTTGCGCGGCATGTCTTCAAGCTGACGGTTGATGCTGTCTTCCACTTGTGCGATGTAGGCCGCATCCGGGCACAGCAAAATCGATTGTGCCAGTTCGTCGTGCTCGGCCTGCGAAAACAAATCCATCGCGATCCAGTCCGGATCGGTGCTGCCGTCGCAAATGACCAGGATTTCGGACGGACCGGCAATCATGTCGATGCCGACCGTGCCGAATACGCGGCGCTTGGCGGCGGCGACATACGCATTACCGGGACCGACAATCTTGTCGACTTGCGGAATCGTCGCCGTGCCGTACGCTAGTGCACCGACGGCCTGTGCGCCGCCGATGGTGAACACGCGGTCGACACCGGCAATCGCGGCAGCTGCCAGCACCAGTTCGTTCTTCACGCCGGCCGGTGTCGGCACCACCATGATGACTTCCTGTACGCCGGCCACCTTGGCCGGGATCGCATTCATCAACACCGACGACGGATATGCTGCCTTCCCGCCGGGGACGTAAATGCCGACGCGATCCAGCGGCGTGACTTTCTGGCCCAGTACCGTACCATCGGCTTCGGTATAGGTAAAACCATGGGAGCCGCATTCCTGCTTCTGCCGTTCGTGATAAATCCTTACGCGGTCGGCTGCAGTCTGCAGCGCGGTCCGGCGCACTGGCGACAATTGGTTTAGTGCGGCATGCAATTCTTCGCGCTTGATTTCGAGTGCGGCCATGCTGCCGGCATCCACACGATCGAAGCGATTGGTGTAATCCAATACCGCCGCATCGCCGCGCACTTTCACGTCGGCCAGAATCTGCGCGGCTGCACGATCGATTGCCTCGTCCTCGCTCGCCTCGAATGCGAGCACAGTGGACAGTTGCGCGTTGAAATCCGGATTGCCTGAATCGAGCTTGCGAATTTGAATGGCCATATTGTTCTCAATCGAGCGCCGGACATCGGCCGTGCTCTTAATCCGTAATGTTATTTTTTCGACGCTGTTTCAAATGCTTCCAGAATCGGCTGCAAGCTGCCGCGCTTCAGTTTCAATGCTGCCTGATTGACTACTAGGCGCGATGAAATTTCCATGATGTGTTCGACTTCATGCAGATTGTTCGCGCGCAGCGTGCTGCCGGTACTGACCAGATCGACGATCGCATCGGCCAGTCCAATCAGCGGCGCCAGTTCCATCGAGCCGTACAGCTTGATCAGATCGACGTGTACGCCTTTGGCAGCAAAATGTTCGCGCGCAATCTGCACGTATTTGGTGGCAACGCGCAAACGCGAACCCTGGCGCACCGCAGTCGCATAATCAAAGCCGGTCGGTACCGCAACCGACATGCGACATTTGGCGATATTCAAATCGATCGGCTGATATAAACCTTCGCCACCATGCTCATGCAGCACGTCCTTGCCGGCCACGCCGAAATCGGCGGCGCCGTATTGCACATAGGTCGGCACGTCGGATGCGCGCACGATGATCACACGCACATTCGGGTTGTTGGTCGGCAGGATCAGCTTGCGCGAAGTTTCCGGATCTTCGGTTACCGTGATGCCGGCCGCTTGCAGCAACGGCAGGGTTTCTTCAAAAATGCGGCCTTTTGAAAGCGCGAGCGTGAGTTGTTGATGCATTATTTGACTCGCTGAATATTGGCGCCGACGGCAGACAGTTTGACTTCCATCCGATCGTAGCCACGGTCCAGGTGATAGATGCGGTCAATCAATGTCTCGCCCTGCGCCGCCAAACCTGCGATGACCAGTGAGGCGGACGCGCGCAGGTCGGTGGCCATCACCGGCGCACCAACCAGTTTATCGACACCGCTAACGATGGCGGTATGACCCTCGATGCCGATCGATGCGCCCAGCCGGTTCATCTCCTGCACGTGCATGAAGCGGTTTTCAAAAATCGTCTCGGTCATGCGGCTGCTGCCGTCGGCGATGCAATTCAATGCCATGAACTGCGCCTGCATGTCGGTCGGAAAGCCGGGGTATTCCGTGGTGCGAAAACTCACTGCCTTGGGACGCGCCGCCATCTGCACCCGGATCCAGTCCGGGCCGGTCGTAAGAATCACGCCTGCTTCGCGCAGTTTGTCGAGCGCGACATCGAGAATATCGGGACGCGCGTTTTTCAAGGTCACGTCGCCGCCGGCGGCGGCTACCGCGCACAGGAAAGTCGCGGTTTCGATGCGATCGGCAATCACATGGTGTGATGCGCCATGCAATTGTTCGACGCCTTGGACCACCAAACGGTCAGTGCCGATACCGTCGATTTTCGCGCCCATGGCGACCAGCAGATTGGCGAGGTCGGTCACCTCGGGTTCGCGTGCGGCATTTTCCAACACTGTGTCGCCATCGGCCAAGGTAGCCGCCATCAAGAGGTTTTCCGTTCCTGTGACGGTGATCATGTCGGTAACGATGCGGGTGCCCTTGAGCTTTTTCGCCTTGGCGTGGATGTAACCGGCCTCGATGTTGACCTCGGCCCCCATCGCCTGCAAACCCTTGATGTGCTGGTCCACCGGGCGCGATCCGATCGCGCAGCCGCCCGGCAGCGACACCTTGGCTTCACCGAAGCGCGCCAGCAGCGGGCCCAGCACCAGGATCGATGCGCGCATGGTTTTCACCAGTTCATACGGCGCTTCGAGCTTGTCGATCGCGCGACCGCTCATCATCACTTTGTCGCTATCCTGTTCAACCCGCAGGCCCATCTGGCGCAACAGCTTCAGCATGGTCGACACGTCTTGCAGATGCGGCACATTCGACAATTGCACCGACTCCGACGTGAGCAAACCCGCGCACAAAATCGGCAGTGCGGCATTCTTCGCGCCGGAAATGACGATGTCGCCGGAGAGCCGGTTACCGCCTTGTATCAAGAGCTTATCCATTCGCCAATCTATCCGTTATTGTTGAAATTCTTCGGGCGTCAACGTTTTCATCGACAACGCATGGATTTCGGCGCGCATGCGGTCGCCGAGCGCCGCATACACCAGTTGGTGACGCTGCACCAAACGCTTGCCGGCAAACGCATTCGATACGATGATGGCATTGAAATGCTGGCCGTCGCCTTCGACTTCGAGATGGGTGCAATCGAGGCCGGCAGCGATATATTCTTTGACTAAGTCGGGGGTAGGCAACATGACTATCTTTCTTCAGCAATACGTATGTAAATCAGTGGCGTAATTTATAACCGCTCTTCAACAGATGAATCGCCAATCCGGCAATGATCACAAAGAATACGGCAACGATCGCAAAGCTCAATACAGGGTTGACATCAGACTGGCCAAAAAAGCCGTAGCGGAAGCCGTCAATCATATAAAAAAACGGGTTGATGTGCGACACCGCCTGCCAAAAAGGCGGCAGAGAATGTATCGAATAGAACACGCCGGACAAAAACGTGGCCGGCATAATCAAAAAGTTCTGGAATGCGGCCAACTGGTCGAACTTTTCCGCCCAGATACCCGCAATCAGCCCCATGGTGGCCAGCATTGCCGCACCCAGCACCGAAAAAACCAGAATCCACATGGGCGCGACAAATGTCAACTTGGCAAACCATGCAGTAACGATGAATACGCCGGCGCCCACCGTCAGACCGCGCACGACGGCCGCCAGCACATACGCGCCGAATAAATCCCAATGCGACAGCGGCGGCAGCAATACGAATACCAGGTTGCCGGTAATTTTCGATTGAATCAGTGACGACGACGTGTTGGCAAAGGCATTCTGCAACACGCTCATCATCACCAGCCCCGGGATCAAAAACGCCGTATAACGCACGCCCGGATAGACCTGCACATGCGCTTCCAGCACGTGGCCGAAGATCAGCAGATACAGCATCGCGGTTACGATCGGCGCGGTGATGGTTTGCGTGGCGACTTTCCAGAAGCGCAGCACTTCCTTGTAAAACAAGGTCTGGAAGCCTGTCATTTTTCGCCTTCCATGATTTGGATGAACACGTCTTCCAGATCGGCTTGCTGTAATTGCATGTCTTCGATCACGGCGCCCGCTTCGCGCAACTTTACGAGAATCGGCTCGATCTCCGCATAATCACTCACGCGCAGCGCAAACTCATTGCCGCCCGCCAGTTCATCGACATGCAGCACCAAGGGTTTGAGCACATCGGGCAGTTTGCCTTGCGCTAGACGCACGATCAGTTGCGATCCCGAGATGCGCTTGATCAGTGCCGCGGTCGAATCGAGCGCGACGACTTTACCGGCTTTCAGCATCGCGATGCGGTTACATAGCGCTTGCGCTTCTTCCAGATAATGCGTAGTCAATACCACGGTATGGCCTTCGCGGTTCAGGCGCGAAACGAATTTCCACAGTGTCTGGCGCAATTCGACATCGACGCCGGCGGTCGGCTCATCGAGCACAATGACCGGCGGTTTGTGCACCAAGGCTTGCGCGACCAGCACCCGGCGCTTCATACCTCCCGACAAGGAACGCATGTTGGCATCGGCTTTATTCGTCAAATCGAGATGATGCATCACCTCGTCTATCCATTGGTCATTGTTTTTCAAACCGAAATAACCGGATTGCATGCGCAGCGTTTCGCGCACGGAAAAAAACGGGTCGAACACTAATTCTTGCGGCACGACGCCCAGACGCTTGCGCGCTTCGCGGTAATCGCGCGCCACATCATAGCCATGGATGGCGACGCTGCCGGAGTCGGGGCGACTCAAGCCGGCAATAATCGAAATCAGTGTGGTTTTACCGGCGCCATTGGGTCCGAGCAAGCCGAAAAACTCACCTTCTTCAATCGATAGCGACACGCCACCAAGCGCCCGTAGCGACTTGTAGGATTTTTCGACATTGGTGATCTGGATTGCAGCCATGGTGGCTTGAGACTCTACGCAAAATTAGCCACAGGTTGCTGCACGATTCATGCAAGCCTGTGGCAAAAGATTTTGATTATATTGGATTTCCGACTGCAATACCGGATAAAGGCTGGCAATGAAACAATAGACGAGCTGCGGTCAATGGTGCGGTAAGTCGTTGCGCGATGCAGTGGGTGCCTGCGCGGGAATTGCGGCGTGCAATAGGTCGCCCACGCCGTACAGCTGCACCAAGCTTTGGAGGTTGCTGGGCAAATTGGTAAATGTCAATATGCGGCCTAGTGCTTGGGCCGCACGTTGCCATGCGAGCAAGGTAGCAACGGCAGCCGAATCCACTGCCGTCAGTTGTGCCAGATCGATTTCAGTCTGACCCGCCTTGATTGCCCGTAAGCCAGCCTCCAGCGCGATTTTGGCGTTGTTGATAGTGAGCGTGAGCGTTGGTCTGAACATAGTGACGAGGTTCAATCAGGACGATTTTGCCGTTTTAGCAGCGCTTGCAGCCAAACGCTGGTTCTTGGTCGCCAGCGCCTTGATCAAGCCATCGATACCGCCCCGGCTGATTTCCGAAGCGAAACTGCCTTTGTAGCTTTCGACCAGCCATGCACCCAGTACATTAACGTCGTAAATCTTCCAGCCGTCCGATAACTTTTCAAGACGATAATTGAGCTGGATCGGTTCGCCACGCGGCTGCACAACTTGCGATCGGACCTCGACCTCTGTATCGGATGGGTCTGCACGCAAGGGTTTGAATTCAACTCTCTGGTCTTTTACCTGGGCAAGCGCGCCCGAGTACGTGTACACCAGTAGCGAACGGAATTCATTCGCCAATTGCTTTTGCTGCTCGGGCGTCGCTTCACGCCAAAAACGCCCAGCAGCAAGTGCCGTCATGCGCTGAAAATCGACATGCGGGAGAATCTTCGCTTCCACTAGGTCCAGTACGCGTTTTTGGTTGCCACCCTGAATTTCTTTGTCAGTCTTGGCGGCATCCAGTACCTCTTGGCTAATGCGCTTGACAAGCACATCCGGCGCTTCTTGCGCGAAGGCTGGAGAGGTAAATGCGAATACGCCAATGGTTATGACAATGGCAAATAATCGATTCAGATTCAATAATTTCATATTTTCCCGGAGTGTTTAATCGAGGTCCAACGACCCTGTGCTTATAATTAATTACAAATTCATAGGACTGATCACTTGTCCAAGTTCACCCCATCAATCCCGCCCATTTTGGCAACCGATTCAGTGCCGAGTTCCTTCCTTTGAAGGCAACAGCGCTGCAGGATTTCATTACCATCACGATTACAAGTGCCGTTTGGTTAGCATCAGTAATCAGAATTATCAAGCGTGGGTTTTTTCGGCATTTCTCCATCGTCATAGATTTTACTCTCGCGGCGTTGCAAATAAGCATCGCGCACAAACTCGTAGCGATCCAACGCCGCCCCCTCAATCAGATTGGATGCACCCAGAACTGCTGCGCGCTGATCCACCAGACGTACTACTAGGCCGACATTGCGCCAACGGACTGGGTACTTGTAGTACCACAGGTCACCCCAACCATCCACTGGCAGAGCCAAGGTATCGCGCATGGTGGATGATCCGAACAAGGGCAGCACGATATAGGGACCGGGGGCGAAGCCCCACTTCCCCAAGGTTTGACCGAAGTCTTCCTTATGCTTGGGCATGCCTGCTTCAGAAGCAATATCGAGAACCCCGCCCAAGCCAAATGAGCTATTCACCGCGACCCGCATGAAATCGGATAGACCATCGGCCAGCTTGCCTTGTAAAAGGTTATTCACCGAACTCCAGAGGTCGCCGATGTTGCCAAAGAAGTTGCCGATGCCGATCTGCACAAAGGACGGCAAAGTAGATTGATATGCGATCGCCGCCGGCTTCAATGCCGCCTGGTCGAGCGCATCGTTGAAGCTGAACATGGCGCGATTAAATCCTTCCAGCGGGTCGCGCGGATTGCCGGTGGTCGAGCAGCCGACAAGCACAAACGCCATGATCGCCATGCCAACACGCCGAGCCACGCAACTCATTTATCGTTTCCTTTTCCTTCGGCCGCTTTACTGAACAAGAATTGGCTAATCAGGTTTTCGAGCACAATCGCCGATTGCGTCATTTTTATTCTATCGCCGCTCGCCAAATTATTCATGTCGCCTCCCACTTCCAGTCCAATGTATTGCTCGCCCAGCAAGCCTGACGTCAAAATCTTCGCCGAACTGTCTTTTGGAAACTTGTAGCGTCCGTCAAGGTTTAACGTTACCAGCGCCTGATAACTTTTGTCATCAAATTTGATTTCACCGACCCGGCCTACCACCACGCCGGCACTCTTGATGGGCGCTTGTGGCTTCAGCCCTCCGATGTTGTCGAATTTGGCAAACACCGGGTAAGTCTGCCCAAACGACAGAGAGCCCAAGTTGCCTGCCTTCAACGCCAAGAACATCAACGCTGCTGCTCCCAACAGCACAAACAGACCAACCCAGATATCCAATGATTTCCGTTGCATAGCTTTTATACCTATTACTTATTAAACATTAGCGCGGTCAGCATGAAATCCAGCCACCACACCGATAATGACGAAATAACTACGGTGCGCGTGGTCGCCCGCGCAACGTCTTCCGGCGTCGCCTGCGCTCGATAACCCTGGTATAGCGCAACAAAGGTCACGGCAATGCCGAACACTACACTCTTGATGACGCCATTGGCGATATCCTGCCAAATATCGACACCTGCTTGCATCTGCGACCAAAACGCACCTTCATCGACACCAATCAATTGCACGCCGATCAGATAACCGCCCAGCACACCTACCGCACTGAAAATTGAAGCCAGCGCCGGCATCGCGATCACCCCCGCCCAGAAACGCGGTGCCAGCACGCGCTCAACTGGATTGACTGCCATCATTTCCATCGCAGACAGTTGCTCTCCTGCTTTCATCAACCCGATTTCCGCCGTCAACGAAGTTCCGGCGCGACCGGCGAACAGCAGCGCTGTGACCACCGGGCCCAATTCGCGTGTCAAAGACAAGGCGACAAGCAAACCCAGCGCCTGTTCCGAGCCGTACTTGTTCAAGGTGTAATAGCCCTGCAGTCCAAGCACCATGCCGACGAACAAGCCCGACACCGCGATGATGAGGAGGGAATAATTGCCAATGAAGTGGATCTGCTCGATTACCAGTCGCGGTCGGCGCCATAATTTGGCCGATGCGCCTAATAATTCAAACAAGGTGCGCGTCGCAAAACCGACGTTTTCGGCAAACGTTCGAATCGGACGTCCAAGCCCGGCCAAAAAATCCAGCATCATGGCCGATTCTCCAAACCTAGATCTTCGGCCAAGGATTTGCCAGGATAATGGAAAGGCACCGGGCCATCGGCTTCGGCATGCACGAATTGCTTCACGAAAGGATCGTTCGATTCCTGTATCTCGGCTGGCGTTCCTTCTGCAACAATTTTCCCTTGCGACAGAAAATAAACATAGTCGGCGATCATGAGCGACTCCGCTACATCATGCGACACCAGGATTGAGGTCGAACCGAGTGCATTATTCAATATACGGATCAGATTTGCCGTCACGCCTTTTGAAATCGGATCCAGTCCGGCGAACGGCTCATCATACATGATGAGTTCCGGGTCGAGCGCAATGGCGCGTGCCAATGCGACGCGGCGCGCCATGCCGCCGGACACTTCGGCCGGCTTCAATTCGGCCGCATTGCGCAAACCAACCGCATGCAGCTTCATGAGCACCAGATCGTGAATCAATTCTTCCGGCAAATCGGTGTGTTCACGCAGCGGAAACGCAACATTTTCAAACACGGTCAAATCGGTAAATAACGCGCCGTGCTGGAATAACATTCCCATTTTGCGCCGCAACGCGTAGAGTGCCTTGGTCTCGAGCGCATGCACTGTTTGTCCGTCAACGCTGACGCTGCCGGTTTGCGGCCTGATCTGGCCGCCGATCAAGCGCAGTATTGTGGTCTTGCCCGAGCCGGAACCGCCCATGACAGCGACCACCTTGCCACGCGGGAAGTCCATGCGAAGCCCCGATAAAATCGGAAACTCCCCGTACTTAAAATGCAGATCACGGATTTCAACGAGATTGGGCACGACAAATATTATTTATTTTATTGAAAGGTAAGATTGTAGTGCAGAAAAGCAATCAGGTTTTTGGGACTACCCAATAAACCGGCAACGGCGTAAAAAAACAACACGTTGACAAACTTGATGACGAATTGAAAACAAGCCGGTCGAAACAGATCCCGACCGGCTTTGAGAGGATAGGCGATAACCGGCCGTTGACTAGCGCGGCAGTACGGAGCAACCCATCAAGAATTCATCCACTGCGCGCGCGCATTGGCGCCCTTCCCGAATCGCCCATACCACCAGCGACTGGCCGCGGCGCATGTCGCCTGCCGCGAACACGTTCGCTACCGAGGTTTGGTAGCAACTCTCGCCATCTGTCGTTGCTTTCGCATTGCCGCGCGCATCCTTGTCGACCCCAAATGCATCCAGCACTTGCTGCACCGGCGACACGAAACCCATCGCCAGTAATACCAAGTCGGCTTTCATTTCGAATTCAGAATTCGGCACTTCGACCATCTTGCCGTCTTTCCATTCGACGCGTGCCGCAATCAGCTTCTCGACCTTGCCATCTTTGCCTTCGAGGCGCTTGGTCGCCACCGCCCAATCGCGCTCGCAGCCTTCTTCGTGCGACGAGGACGTGCGCAACTTGGTCGGCCAGTACGGCCATACCAGCGGCTTGTTTTCCTGTTCGGGCGGGCGCGGCATCAATTCGAATTGCACGACTGAGGTGGCACCGTGCCGGTTGGAAGTGCCAACGCAATCGGAACCGGTATCGCCGCCGCCGATGACGACAACATGTTTTCCGGTCGCCATGATCTGATCCTTGACCTTGTCGCCGGCATTCACCTTGTTTTGCAGCGGCAGGAAATCCATCGCAAAATGCACGCCCTTCAATTCACGACCCGGTACCGGTAAATCGCGCGGCAGCTCGGCGCCGCCGGCGATGATGACTGCATCGAATTCCTTGTTGAGTTGCTCGGGCGAGATGGTTTCCTTGGCCCAGTTGAGGACATTGGAAGGAAACGCCTTGCCGACCAGCACGCTAGTGCGAAAGGTCACGCCTTCCGCTTTCATCTGTTCGATACGACGATCGATATGTGACTTTTCCATTTTGAAATCGGGAATGCCATAGCGCAGCAAGCCGCCGATCCGATCGTTTTTCTCGAACACGGTCACGTCGTGCCCAACCCGTGCAAGTTGCTGTGCAGCGGCCAAGCCGGCAGGGCCGGAACCGACCACCGCGATTTTCTTGCCGGTTTTGACTGCCGATGGTTGTGGCACGACCCACCCGCTTTCCCAGCCTTTGTCGATAATAAAATGCTCGATCGATTTAATGCCGACCGGCTCTTCATTGATGCCGAGCGTACAGGCTGTTTCGCAGGGTGCCGGGCAAATACGCCCGGTAAATTCCGGGAAGTTGTTGGTTGAATGCAGCGTGTCCAACGCCTCTTGATAATGACCGTGATAGACCAGATCATTCCAGTCCGGGATGATGTTGTTGACCGGGCAGCCGCTGTTGCAAAAAGGGATGCCGCAATCCATGCAGCGCGCACCTTGGATCTTTGCATCCTGATCGTTCAGATGCATCATAAATTCCTTGTAGTTCTTCTTGCGCAATTGCGGGGCTTCGCTCGCCTCTTTCAGGCGCTGGAATTCCATAAAGCCGGTTACTTTACCCATGACGTTCCTTCGTATTTTTATCGCTTTAGCTCCTCCCCCTTAAAGAGGGAGGAACCAAGCGGTTACCAAATTTGATTACGCTGCGATTTGTTCCAGGTTTTTCTCGTCCGCCCCGGCATTCAACTCTGCCAGCGCCCGCTTGTACTCGGTCGGGAATACCTTGACGAACTTGGTGCGCGCATTGGCCCAGTCGTCGAGCAAGTTGCGGGCACGCGTACTGCCGGTGTATTTGAAGTGGCGTTCGATCAAGCCTTTCAGGATTACTTCGTGGGTCTGGGGCTCACCGCCGCGTTTGACGGTATGCCAGATCGCGCGCGCCACGTTCGCTTCTTGCTCGGCCGATGACAACACCGGGTTCAGATCGACCATCGCGGTATTGCATTTTTTCGCAAAACTGCCGTCCGGGTCATAGACATAAGCAATACCGCCCGACATGCCGGCGGCGAAATTGCGGCCGGTTGCGCCCAGCACCACTACGGTACCGCCGGTCATGTATTCGCAGCCATGATCGCCGACGCCTTCGACGACGGCCACGGCTCCCGAGTTACGCACTGCGAAACGTTCGCCCGCGACACCGTTGAAGAATGCCTCGCCCGCAATCGCACCGTACAGAACGGTATTGCCAATGATGATATTGTCCACCGCCCGGCCGCGGAACTCGATGTTCGGACGCACGATGATGCGTCCGCCTGACAGGCCTTTGCCGACGTAGTCGTTGCCTTCACCCACCAGATCCAGTGTGATGCCATGCGCAAGGAAAGCGCCGGCCGACTGGCCTGCGGTGCCTTGCAGCTGGATGTGGATCGTATCGTCCGGCAAACCTTCGTGACCGTATTTTTTCGCCACTTCGCCGGACAGCATGGTGCCGACGGTGCGGTTGAGGTTCTTGATCGGCGAGATGAACGACACTTTTTCACCCTTCTCAAGCGCGGCTTTCGCTTGTGCGATCAGCTTGTGATCGAGCGCTTTTTCCAGACCGTGGTCTTGCAATTCCATTTGATGACGCGGCTCGGATGCTGGCGCGTCCGGTTGATGGAATATCTTGCTGAAATCCAGGCCCTTGGCTTTCCAGTGCGTCACGGCTTTCGATTTGTCGAGCAGATCGGCGCGGCCAATCAATTCGTTGAAAGTGCGGATGCCCAGTTGCGCCATGATTTGCCGCACTTCTTCGGCGATGAAGAAGAAATAGTTGACTACGTGTTCCGGTTTGCCGGAAAACTTGGCACGCAAGACCGGGTCTTGCGTGGCGACGCCGACCGGGCAGGTATTCAGATGGCATTTGCGCATCATGATGCAGCCTTCGACCACCAGCGGTGCGGTCGCAAAACCGACTTCATCGGCACCCAGCAACGCGGCAATCACGACGTCGCGGCCGGTTTTCATCTGGCCATCGGCCTGCACCCGGATACGGCTGCGCAAACGATTCAGCACCAGCGTCTGCTGCGTCTCGGCCAAGCCCAATTCCCACGGGGTGCCGGTATGCTTGATCGACGACAGCGGCGATGCGCCAGTGCCACCGTCGTGCCCCGCGATCACGACGTGGTCGGACTTTGCTTTGGCGACCCCGGCAGCGATCGTGCCGACACCGACTTCGGATACCAGTTTGACCGAGATCGATGCTTTCGGATTGGCATTCTTCAAATCGTGGATCAGTTGCGCAAGATCTTCAATCGAATAGATATCGTGATGCGGCGGTGGCGAAATCAAGCCGACGCCCGGCACCGAGAAGCGCAGCTTCGCGATGTATTCCGATACTTTGCCGCCGGGCAGTTGGCCGCCTTCGCCCGGCTTGGCGCCCTGCGCCATCTTGATCTGGATTTGATCGGCGGACGTCAGGTATTCGGCGGTCACACCGAAGCGACCCGATGCGACTTGCTTGATTTTGGAACGCAGCGAATCGCCCGCCAACAACGGGATATCGACCGCAACGCGATCCGCACCGATCACGGATGCGAGCGTCTCACCCTTTTTGATCGGGATGCCTTTTAATTCCTGACGATAGCGGTTTTCATCCTCGCCGCCTTCGCCGGTATTCGATTTGCCGCCGATGCGGTTCATCGCGATCGCGAGTGTCGCATGCGCTTCGGTCGAAATCGAGCCGAGCGACATGGCGCCGGTCGCAAAGCGCTTGACGATTTCTTTCGCCGGCTCGACTTCATTGATCGCAATCGCTTTCGATGGATCGAGTTTGAATTCGAACAAGCCGCGCAAGGTCATGTGGCGCTTGGATTGATCGTTGATGATCTGCGCGTATTCCTTGTACGTATTGAAGTTATTGGAACGAGTCGAATGCTGCAATTTTGCAATCGCGTCCGGTGTCCACATATGCTCTTCGCCACGCACACGGAAAGCGTATTCGCCGCCGGCATCCAATGCATGCGCAAGCACCGGATCGTTACCGAATGCAAGCTTGTGCAGCCGCAGTGCCTCTTCCGCCACTTCGAATACGCCAATACCTTCGACGTTGGAGGCGGTGCCCTTGAAGTACTTGTCAGTCAGCGCCCGGTTCAATCCGATTGCTTCAAAAATCTGCGCGCCGCAATACGACATATAAGTCGAGATGCCCATCTTCGACATGACTTTCAGCAAGCCCTTGCCGATCGCTTTCTGGAAATTGTAGATGGCTTTTTCAGGCGACAGGTCACCGCTCAATCCCTGTGCCATCGCGGTCAAGGTATCCATCGCGAGGTACGGGTGGATCGCTTCCGCGCCGTATCCGGCGAGCAAGGCGAAATGATGCGTCTCGCGCGCGGAGCCGGTTTCGACCACCAGGCCGGCCGAAGTGCGCAAGCCCTTGGCAACCAGATGCTGATGAATTGCCGAGGTCGCCAGCAGCGCCGGAATCGCGACTTGGCTGGCGTCCGCCTTGCGGTCCGAGATGATCAGGATGTTGTGGCCGGATTTGACCGCATCGACCGCTTTCGCGCACAATGATGCGAGGCGCGCTTCAATGCCTTCCTTGCCCCATGCCACCGGGTAGCAGATATTCAATTCATGCGACTTGAACTTGCCGCCGGTATGCGCGCTGATATTGCGCAATTTCGCAATGGCGGCGTAATCGAGCACCGGTTGCGACACTTCGAGACGCATCGGCGGGTTGATGTTGTTGGTGTCGAGCAGATTCGGCTTGGGACCGATGAATGACACCAGCGACATCACCATTGCCTCGCGAATCGGATCAATCGGCGGATTGGTCACTTGCGCGAACAATTGCTTGAAGTAGTTGTACAGCGTTTTGTTCTTGTTCGACATCACCGCCAGCGGCGAATCGTTGCCCATGGAACCAATGGCCTCTTCTGCCGTGATGGCCATCGGCGACATCAGGAATTTGATGTCTTCCTGCGTATAACCGAATGCCTGCTGCCGATCGAGCAGCGCAACATCGGATTTGGCTTCGGCCGGCTCCGCTTTGAGGTCGGCCAACCGGATGCGGACCGAGTCGATCCATTGCTTGTAGGGTTTGGCGTTCGCGTAGGTGTCCTTCAATTCCTTGTCATCAATGATGCGACCAGCATCGAGATCGATCAGGAACATCTTGCCCGGTTGCAGGCGCCATTTCTGGATGATCTTCGACTCTGGAATCGGCAGCACGCCCGATTCCGATGCCATTACGACCAGATCGTCGTCGGTGACGATATAACGCGCCGGGCGCAAGCCGTTGCGGTCGAGCGTGCCGCCGATATGACGGCCATCGGTAAAGGCCATCGCGGCCGGACCATCCCATGGCTCCATCATCGCTGCATGATATTCATAGAACGCGCGGCGATTGTCATCCATCAGCGCATGGTTTTCCCACGCTTCCGGAATCATCATCATCATCGCTTGCGCAATCGGATAGCCTGACATCAACAGCAGTTCCAGCGCATTGTCGAAACACGCGGTATCGGATTGGCCTTCATAAATCAGCGGGAACAGCTTTTGCAAATTATCGCCCAGCACGGCGGATTTCATCACGCCTTCGCGTGCGCGCATCCAGTTGAAATTGCCTTTGACGGTGTTGATTTCGCCGTTGTGCGCGATCAAGCGATAGGGGTGCGCCAGCGGCCATTCCGGGAAGGTATTGGTGGAGAAGCGTTGATGCACCAGCGCCAAGGCCGACACGCAACGCGCATCCTGCAAATCCTTGTAATACACGCCAACCTGGTCCGCCAGCAGCAAACCCTTGTACACAATCGTGCGTGCCGACATCGACGGCACGAAGAATTCCTTGCCGTGCAACAGGTTCAATGCCTGGATCGCATGGCCGGACGACTTGCGGATCACATACAGCTTGCGCTCCAGCGCATCGGTGACGATCACATCTTGGCCGCGGCCGATGAAAATCTGACGAATCACCGGCTCTTTATCGCGCACAGTCGGCGACATCGGCATCTCGATATCGACCGGCACATCACGCCACCCCAGGACGACCTGATTTTCGGCCAGTACGGCGCGCTCGATTTCCTGTTCACAGGCGATGCGCGACGCATTTTCTTTCGGCAGGAACACCATGCCGACGCCGTATTCACCCGGAGGCGGCAGTGTCACGCCTTGTTTGGCCATCTCCTCGCGGAAGTATTGATCCGGGATTTGAAGCAGGATCCCTGCGCCATCGCCCATCAATTTGTCGGCGCCGACCGCCCCCCGATGATCGAGGTTTTTCAGAATCAGCAAACCCTGCTCGACGATCGAGTGGCTTTTTTTGCCTTTGATATGGGCGATGAAACCGACGCCGCAGGCATCATGTTCATTGGATGGGTCGTACAAACCTTGCGCGTGCATATATTCTCCGCTACTTGGGTGGTGTTGAATATGCAGAATAGTGCAGTGCAACAGATAATTCAATCTAAATAAAAGGGGTCAGAGTTAATTTAATGGAGTACGAAATGATATTTATTTTAATTAGGGACAGAGTAAATTTACTCAAAAATTCAAAGAGTTAAGCCATTCAACCCAGCTTATTCGGCATCTTTCGAGGATGCCGTCTAATTTGACGTTGCCTTTTGTGTCTTGGGTTTGGCCGGGCGCCCTCTCTTTGCCGGACTGACACGCCGATTGGCTTGGCGCTCCAAACGGAGCTTGAACTTTTCGGAACCGAGCGCCCACCCTTTTAATGTCGCTTCGTTCAGCGTCGTAATTTCGTGTGCGGTAAGACCCAAGTCGACTAACTCCCGATACGCTGCTTCACGATCGAACGGCGTATTTCCCAAGGCCCAATACAGCGAATGATCGGTGATCAATGCGTCTGATTTGACACCAATGTGGTGCTCGTAGCTCGACCACGGATAATCGACTGGATGGAAAACGATACCGGCCCGCACAGGATTAAGCTCGATATAGCGGCTGCACGTCATGAAATATTGCTCAGCATCAATCACTGTCGTCTTGTAGCGCCCTTGCCACAAGGTGCCAACGCGCTGGTACTTGCGATTAAAGTACGGCACATAATGACGACCAATCCATTGCATCATGCGACCCAAGCCTGAGGTATCGGATGGCGATACGAGCAAATGAATATGGTTGGGCATGAGCACATATGCATGAATGGCCACTTTGAAGGTTTTGGCGGCCTCCCGCAACCAATTCAAGAAGGCGACATGATCGTCCGCATCACGAAAAATCAGCTGACGATCATTGCCACGTTGAATCACGTGATGCGGTTGTTCGGGAATAACGAGACGTGGAAGTCGAGCCATAGAAGAACGAATATGATGTCGAATTCTGGGAATTCTACCGAATAAATTTTACTCCGACCCTAATTCAAGACGCCGATTTACCCAAAACGGCGGCCAGTACCGCCGTTTTGCTCATCTGATTTCTTATGTGCGGGTAGCGCCAACATCGCCCCCGTATTACAGCTCCATTGCCTTGGCAACGAGATCGCGCAATTCATTCAACAGCAGAATTTCCGCAGGCTCTATTTTCGTGGGCGGCAAGCTTTGATCCCAGTCGCCGTAAATGAAGCCTGCCGGCTGGCGATTGACGATTAACGGCAACACCACAAAACCGCGCGCGCTCAGCAATGATTCTTTCCACCAGTGCGGCAACTTGTCCATGAACGTCTGCTCATGCGCATTCTCGACAAAAATCATCTTGCCATTCGCCAGAGCCGCATGGAATACGTCGGGTTGGTAAACATCGCTAAACACCAGTCGCGGCACCAGTTCCTGCACACCGTCACCAATACACATGCTTGCCAAATATTTGGCCTCTTCCCGGTTATGCAAGAAGATAATCGCACGACTCAATCCCAGCCCTTGATAGGTGGTTTCCAGCGCCATCGTCATTAACTGAGCAACGCTCATGCTGTGCGATGCACTACATATATCGACCACGCCGTCAGTCAGTATTTGCGCCGAATTCACCGGCTTGCCCGGTTCCGGCGGCGTTTTTTTCATTGCCTCGGACGTCTTGGCCGGGCGCACGTGTACTTCGTCTGCCTGCGCCGTCATCTGGGCGCTATCGACAGCACTCAACACTTGCGAAACATCCAAGCCAAGCATTTCGGCATAATCGCCCGCGATCTCCGAAATGCCGGCAGCGCTGGCGGCATTGCCTTGATGCAGCACATCGGCACATCGCGAGGACATCGTCGATACGGTAGCAAGCCAATCCGCGTGACTCAGCGGTTCGCACACTTTTTTCGGCACCACGTGTTGCAAGCTGTCGACGAGCGACGCCGGCAAGCCCCAATGTTGCGCGATCAAGCGACTGAATTCGTCGAGTCCGAGTCCCAGCACTTCGCGTGCCGCCGCATCCTCATCGAGATCGGCCTCGGCACAGCGCGTCTGGATCTGCGCCCAGTGATCGGCCAGATAGAAGGTGACCATCATGCGGCCTAGCGTATGCAGCATCGAACACACGACTGCTTCTTCGGTATCGCGCATGTTGGCAGTCGACGCCACCTGACGGGCAATGTGGGCTGCCAATAGCGCTCTTTCCATTTCGCTGCGCGCATTGGTCGAGTCCGACGATGCGGCAGACAAGCCATCCAGCAGTTTCAATCCCAATGCAAGATGCCCGATCGCTTCGGTACCCAGCACAATGACCGCTTTCGATACGGTATTGATGCCTCGTCCGAACACCGAGTACATCGGACTGTTCGCCAGCCGCAAAACTTTTTGCGTCAAGGCCGGGTCGGATAGCACCGTCTTGGTCATGTTGAATTCCCGGTCATCCTCGCCACGCATCGCGCCCAAAATGGCGTTGATGACTTTGGAAAAGCCTGGAAGATCGCCGCGCTGACGTATACGCGTCCATAGCAGATCGAGCGTTTGCCTAGGCGAAACCGGTTGGGTAGGAAAAGTGTGCATTAAACCCTTTTTTAGTGGAGGGCCAAATGAGGCATTGCAAGTGGGGCACCCACTTTCAGTATTTCCATGACATCCTCAGGCAGCAAGGGATGGCCGGTATGAAAGCCTTGAATCAGCGTGCAGCCTTGTGTCGCCAGGAATTGCAGTTGTTGTTCATTTTCGACACCTTCGGCCACCGTTGACAACTTCAGATGGTTGGCCAGGCTGAGTACAACATTGCAGATGGCCGCATCCTTGACTGATGACGGCAAATCCTTGATGAAGGCACGGTCGATTTTCAGTGCATCGATCGGAAAGCGTTTCAGGTAGGCCAGCGAGGAGTAGCCGGTGCCGAAGTCGTCAATCGCAATCCGCACATTGCGCGCAGTAATCGCCGTCAGCAACGTCTCGGCATGCTCTGGATCAGACATCAAGATCCCTTCAGTAATCTCCAGCAACAACTGCCTGCCCTGCAATCCCGACAACTTGATCGCATCATCCATCACATCAAGAAATTGATCGTTGCGGAACTGTCGCGGACTCACGTTGACCGACACATAGAGTTGTCGTCCGGCGACTTCCTCGAAGCGTCTGATTTGCATGCACGCGGCCTTCAATGCCCATGCGCCAAGCAAATTGATGAGGCCATTGCTTTCCGCCATCGGAATGAATTGCACCGGCGACACTGCCCCCAACTCGGGCCTCATCCAGCGCATCAATGCTTCGAAACCCATTATCTGGCGGGTCCGGGCATCGACGATCGGCTGATAATGCAGCAGGAATTCGCCGTTCCTGACGGCCTCGAACATCGCCGCTTCCATCGAAACATCATGTTCCGGCAAGGTGAACTTCTGAGGGCTGTAGATAACACATCGGGCCTTGCCGGTTTCCTTCGCGCGGTACATGGCGGTATCGGCATGCGCCAGTAATTTCACTTCACTATCGCCGTGTTCCGGATAAATCGCGCCGCCGATCGACGTACTCACGTACAAGGTATGGCCATGAATATCGAACGGCAACTGCATCGCGGAAATCAGGCGGCGTCCGATCAGATGAATTTCATGTTCATCCACCGCGTTCGGCAGCACCGCGACAAATTCGTCGCCGCCAACGCGCGCCAACGTATCAATGTCGCGCAAGGCTTCGCGTAGCCGCTCTCCCGCAACGCGCAGCAATGCATCGCCGACCGGGTGTCCAAGTGCATCGTTGACTTTCTTGAAGCCGTCCAAGTCGAGCGCGATCAATGAAAAACCTTTGCCGGTGCGGCGCGCCTGCGCGATGGCCATGCGAATGCGGTCGGAAAGCAGGGAGCGATTCGGCAAGCCCGTTAGTCCATCGTGTGTGGCCATGTAGCGCAAGCGCTCTTCGGTTGCCTGCTGTCCTGAGATATCACGTCCCACGGCGAGCACTTCCGGTTCGCTATTTCCTGCCGAATACGCGGTCAATTGCCATTCGAACCAGAGTGCTGCGGCGCGGGTATTCATGCGTACGTTGATGCGGGTCGGCTGGCCAGATTCGATCGCCTGAGCCAGTGCAACCGCAATCGCCAGACGATCCGTCAGCGAAACCAGCTCGAAAAGTGGCAAGCCTGCCAAACGCTCGCCACGGTTGATCATGTCGATCGCGCGTTTGCTGGCGTAAAGAATTTCCCCTTTGTGATTAAGTTGAAATACAGCATCACCCACAGCCTCCATGAGACTGATTAATTGGGTATGTGCTGCCGTGCTAATCAGATCACTACGACTGGGAAACATTGCAAGAACTTTTTTGGGTTATGTACAAGTTAAGCGTTGGATCGAGGCTCAATTCACACCAGTTTAGAAAACAAGGCGAATTATTGAACAACGACAATATTAAGGTGCAATCTTCAATAAATTTAACAATTCAGAAAGAGAAGCTCGCCATAAAAAATTTCCTTACATCAATTATGGAATCTTATACCATTCATCCTCCATAACGGAACAATGTATTTGAGGGATTTTTTCGTCCTGCAAGGGTGTATCTATAGACGCGAGAATTAATTATTAAATGCAAAATAAAAAACCCCGCTCTTGCGGGGTTTTTTATTTTGCATATTTTGCATACCAACATTTCAGAATGGAATATCGTCGTCCATATCGCTGAAATTCGGCGCCGGCTTGGATGCCGAGCGCGAGGCGCCACCGCTGCTACTGTTACCACTGCCGGCGTTTTGGCGCGGCGCAGGGGCGCTGCCGTACTCGTCGTCCATCGGTGCGCTGCCACCACCACCCATTCCTTGGCGGCTGCCCAACATCTGCATCGTGTCCGCGATGATTTCCGTGGTATAGCGCTCCGCACCCTCTTTATCGGTCCATTTGCGCGTCTGCAGGCGACCTTCGACATAGATTTGCGACCCCTTTTTCAGGTACTGGCCGGCAATTTCCGCCAACTTGCGATAGAACGTGATGCGATGCCATTCGGTCAGCTCTTTTTTTTCGCCGCTGTTTTTGTCTTTCCAGCTTTCCGTCGTGGCGACCGCGATGTTGGTGACTGCTTCGCCGTTTGGCATGTACCGCGTTTCCGGATCACGACCCAAGTTGCCGACGATGATGACTTTATTTACCGATGCCATAAATTTACTTCTCCAAAAATAATTCTCACTAACTAGACCAATGACGTTTGCAGTTGGCCACGACGCGGCAGATTTTTCATGTTGGCGGCAATTATAAGCCAGACAATAGTCAATGCTGCACCCAAAACAAACACCGACGACGCACCGACATGTTGCTTCAACCAGCCGCCCAACGCGCCGCCACAAAACAAACCCAATGACTGCATGGTGTTATACACACCAAGTGCGGCACCCTTGGCTTCAGGCGGCGCAAGACGCGATACTAACGATGGCTGGCTCGCTTCCAGAATATTGAATGCAACGAAAAAAGCCAATAGCAATGACACAAGAATCATCCAGTGGCCTGATGCCCGCGAGAAGAATAGCCACATGCCGATTTGCACCAACAGCAGTAATGCAATCGCAGCAACAAATACCTGCTTCCCCTTGCCATGCCTCTCGCTGATGAAAATCGGCGGCAGCATGATTGCGAACGATGCCAGCACCACGGGCAGATAGATTTTCCAGTGCTCGGCGACCGGCAGGCCTGCAGTTTGCACCAGCGCCGACGGCACCACGACGAAGACCGCAATTTGCGTCAAATGCAATGCAAACACGCCATAGTTCAGCCGCATTAGCTCCCGGTTTTTCAATATTGCACCGAATGCGATACGTTGCACTTTGATTACCGGTGCGGCCGGCACGACAAATAGCACCACCAGAATCGCCACCAGCGCCAAGCCGCCGGTCAATCCGAATATTCCGGCCATCCCGATCCATTGATATAACGCCGGTGCGGCAATCAACGATAGGGCGAACGTCACGCCGATCGAGCCCCCGACCATCGCCATCGCCTTGGTACGATGCTCGTCGCGCGTTGCATCGGCAATGAAGGCGGTGACTGCGGCCGAAATCGCGCCGGCGCCTTGCACTGCGCGCCCGACAATCACCCATTCGATACTGCTTGCCATGGCGGCAATGAATGAACCGAGCGCAAACAGAATCAAGCCGAAGACGATGACCGGCTTGCGCCCGTATTTATCGGAAGCGATACCGAACGGCAGTTGACCGAATGCCTGCGCAAGCCCGTAAATCCCCATTGCCAACCCGACCATGAACACGTTTTCGCCGCCTGACAAGGTCGTTGCATGTACGGCAAATACCGGCAGGATCAGAAACAAGCCAAGCATGCGCAGCGCAAAAATTGACGCCAGCGACGCACTGGTCTTGATTTCCGTGCGCGTCATACCGGGAGTTGTTTCGAAAGAAATAGAAGAAGCCATGAACATCAATCGCGGAGTCAGCCAACCTTTTACGATCGGCATCAAAACCCGTTATAGTATCAGGTTGACCCGTCCTCACGCGCTTGCAGTTTTTTAATAAGCCGCACGCGCCACAAAAGCTTACGCTGAAAGCCGTTCATGGAAGAAATCCGCATTCGAGGCGCCCGTACGCACAACCTCAAGAACATCAATCTGGACTTGCCTCGCAATAAACTGGTCGTGATCACCGGGCTGTCCGGTTCCGGCAAGTCGTCGCTCGCATTCGACACCTTGTACGCGGAAGGACAGCGGCGCTATGTCGAATCTCTGTCGGCGTATGCGCGTCAGTTCCTGCAACTGATGGAAAAGCCGGACGTCGACATGATCGAAGGATTGTCGCCTGCGATTTCAATCGAACAAAAAGCGACGTCGCACAACCCGCGCTCCACGGTTGGCACGGTTACCGAGATCCACGATTATCTGCGTCTGCTATACGCACGCGTCGGCACACCGTATTGCCCCGACCATCCAGAACATCCGCTGGCCGCGCAGTCGGTATCGCAAATGGTCGATGCAGCGTTGACCCTGCCGGAAGACACCAAACTGATGATCCTGGCGCCAGTCGTCGCCAACAGAAAAGGAGAACACGCCGATTTGTTCGAGCAGATGCAGGCACAGGGCTTCGTGCGTTTTCGCGTCCAGAGCGGTACCGGCTCCGCCAAAATTATCGAAGTCGACGACCTGCCGAAACTGAAGAAAACCGAGAAACACACGATCGATGTCGTGATCGACCGTGTAAAGGTCAAGGCCGATATCAAGCAGCGCCTGGCCGAAAGCTTCGAGACCGCATTGCGTCTCGCGGACGGACGCGCGATCGCATTGGAAATGGATAGCGGCAAAGAGCATTTGCATTCCAACAAATTTGCGTGCGCCATTTGCGGTTACTCTCTGCAGGAACTGGAGCCGCGCCTGTTCTCGTTCAACAATCCGATGGGTGCGTGCCCGGAATGCGATGGCCTGGGACATATCGAATTCTTCGATCCGAAACGCATCGTCGCCTTCCCCAACCTGTCCCTCGCCAGTGGCGCGGTCAAGGGCTGGGACCGGCGCAACCAGTTTTATTTCCAGATGCTGTCGAACTTGGCGGAATTCTATGAATTCGATGTCGATGTGCCGTTCGAAAAATTGCCCGAAAAGGCGCAGCAAGTCGTGCTGTTCGGCTCCGGCCGGCAGACGATCCCGTTCAGCTATATCAACGAACGCGGCCGCACCGTGGTTCGCGAGCATACATTTGAAGGCGTGGTGAATAATCTGCAACGACGCTACCGCGAAACAGATTCAATGGCGGTAAAGGAAGAACTTGCGAAGTTCATCAACAAGAAAGAATGCCCGTCGTGCGCGGGCGCCCGTCTGCGCATCGAAGCGCGCTTCGTGAAAGTCGGCACAGGCAAGCAGGAGCGTGCCATTTACGAAGTCGCGGCGACACCGCTGCGCGAAACGCTGGCATTTTTCGAACGCCTGAAATTGACCGGCGCGAAAAGGGAAATCGCCGATCGCATCGTCAAGGAAATCGTATCTCGCCTGAAGTTCCTGAACAACGTCGGCCTTGATTACCTGTCGCTGGAACGCAGCGCCGACACCTTGTCCGGCGGCGAAGCGCAGCGCATTCGGCTGGCATCACAAATCGGCTCGGGCCTAACCGGCGTGATGTATGTATTGGATGAACCGTCGATCGGCTTGCACCAGCGCGACAACGATCGCCTGATCACGACGCTGAAACATTTGCGCGACATCGGCAACAGCGTGCTGGTGGTTGAGCACGATGAAGACGCGATCCGCTGTGCCGACTTCGTGGTCGACATGGGCTTGGGTGCCGGCGTGCATGGCGGCGAAATCATTGCGCAAGGCACGCTCGAGCAGATTTTGAAAAGCAAGAAATCGCTCACCGCAAAATATCTGAATGGGACGTTTGAAATCAGCGTGCCGAAAAAACGCACCGCATCGAATCCGAAACGACAGTTCGTCATCACTGGCGCATGCGGTAACAACCTGAAAAATGTGACGCTCAATTTGCCGGTCGGCTTGCTGACCTGCGTGACCGGCGTATCCGGTTCGGGCAAATCGACACTGGTCAACGACACGCTATATCATGCGGCCGCGCGCCACTTGTACGGCTCACAGGCAGAACCGGCGGCGCATGAAACAGTCAGCGGACTAGAGCATTTCGACAAGGTGATTTCTGTCGACCAGGCGCCGATCGGGCGCACGCCACGCTCGAATCCGGCAACTTACACGGGCCTCTTCACGCCGATCCGCGATTTGTTCGCAACCGTGCCGGCATCGAAAGAGCGCGGCTATAGCGCAGGCCGTTTCTCCTTCAACGTCAAAGGCGGCCGCTGCGAAGCGTGCCAAGGCGACGGCGTGATCAAAGTCGAGATGCACTTTTTGCCGGATGTGTATGTACCGTGCGACGTGTGCCACGGTAAACGCTACAACCGCGAGACGCTGGAAGTGCTTTACAAAGGAAAAAACATTACCGAAGTGCTGGGCATGACGGTCGAAGAAGCGCATGAATTTTTCAAACCGGTACCGGTGATTGCGCGCAAGCTGCAAACACTGCTCGATGTCGGCCTGGGTTATATCCGCCTGGGGCAAAGCGCAACCACGCTGTCCGGCGGCGAAGCGCAGCGCGTGAAACTGTCGCTGGAATTATCGAAACGTGATACCGGCCGCACCTTGTACATCCTGGACGAACCGACCACGGGTTTGCATTTCCACGATATCGACCTGCTGCTGAAAGTGATACACCGCTTGCGCGACCAAGGCAATACGGTCGTCATCATTGAACACAACCTGGATGTGATCAAGACCGCTGACTGGTTGATTGATCTGGGTCCGGAAGGCGGCGCTGGCGGCGGAAAAATCATCGCGACCGGCACGCCGGAAGAAGTGGCAAAAAATCCAGCGAGTGTGACAGGCAAATATCTGGCGCCATTGCTGAAGAAAAAATGATTACCCGCATCGTATCGCGCAAGGAACCGGGTGGCGTGCCGAGATAAAAAACATGTGCCGTGTGCCACATCGTTTTTGATCGGAATGAAATCATACTGCCCGGATAAACCACCCCAGCCGAGTGCCACAACCTCCGTGAGCCGGATCAAGCAAGCCTTTGTTATTGTTGACTGGTCGATTCATCCTCTTCATCCTTTACCGTATCGCCGATAAGAAGTTTGCGTGATGGTCGTTGGCGACAATTATATTTCCGGGAACACCATGATCGATGGCCGCATATCCTGATGTATTTACGTCGTGCGGCAAACAAGCATAGACCCGTTTGCAGTGAAGGAGCAACCAATGCAATCTCCATTACATGCACCTCTGCCGCCATTGCGCACGCTTTTCTCGCGCTGGCTATGGCCGCTACGGTTTACCGGCATCCTGATGATTCCGCTATCGCTGCGCGATGCCATCAAGTTGGGTACCGCGACGAACATGCAAAATTTATTTGCCTTTTGGCCGCTGTTTCTCATGTTCGGCGTTCTGACCGTGCTCGATTATCTGGCAGGCAAAGATCCCTCGCAGCCCGCGGCCGACGCACGCGAGATTACCCTTTACAAATGGATTGCGCTGGCAGTACTGCCGGTCCAGTGCGCGTCACTGCTGTGGGGCTTACATGTTTTTACAACGGTCGATTTCAACTGGATAGGCAAGCTCGGCTGGATACTGTCGGTCGGCGCGATATCCGGCACGGTAGCCATCACCGCCGCACATGAATTGATACACCGTTCGAGCAGGTTGGAACAATGGGCCGGCGGCATCTTGCTGTCGTCCGTCTGTTATGGCGGATTCAAAATCGAACATATCTACGGTCACCATGTACACGTATCGACGCCGGACGATGCATCGTCCGCACGTTACGGACAATCGATTTATGCCTTCGTGCCGCAGGCGGTATGGCACAACATCAAGAATTCATGGCGACTGGAAGTGCGCCGGTTGCAACGGCGCGGCTTGCCGGCGTGGCGCAATGAAATACTGCTCTGGAGCGGATTGTCGATCGTATTTGCAGCAGCGATCTGGCTAACGTTCGGCGCGGCGGGCGCACTGTTTTTTGTCGGGCAATCGGTCATCGCCTTTTGCGAACTGGAAGTGATCAATTACATCGAGCACTATGGCCTGGCACGGCGCAAGACCGAACAAGGCTATGAACGTGTCGCGCCGATCCATTCATGGAATTCGAACTATCGCTTGATGAACTGGTTCCAGCTGAATCTGGCACGCCATTCCGACCATCATGCGCACGCGTCCCGGCGCTATCAGGAGTTGCGCCATTTCGATGAAGTGCCGCAATTGCCCGGCGGGTACAGCGCGATGATACTGTTGGCGCTATTTCCGCCCTTATGGTTCCGCATCATTCATCCACGAATTCCTGCTAAATTGCGGCAATCCGCATGACGCTGGAACGGCGCCGCACTGTCTATTTCAGCAAGCGCGCCACTGCCTCGGCGGCGCCACGCAGCACAACGATATCGTTCGCTTGTAGTATCAGAAAGTGATACACCGCTTGCGCGATCAAGGCAACACGGTCGTCCTTTGAATCAATCTGGGTGTGATCAAGGCCGCTGACTGGCTGATTGATCTGAGTCCGGAAGGCGGCAGCGGAAAAATCATCGCGACTGGTACCGCTCCTAAAGAAAAATAGCCTGGAAAATTCAGGCGGCCGGCAAGCCCATCCACAATCCCGCCGGCACAAACACAAGTGCGGCCAAGTTCCCCAGCAACACAATCGACGCTACCCTGTCTGGCTCCTGTTTGTACTGCTCCGCCACCATGAAGCAAAACACGGCCGGCGGCAGCGCGGCAAACAAATACATTTGGCCGCGCTGCGCCAGCGTCATGTTCAGTACGCCATCCAGCAGCCACGCCACCGCCAATCCGGCGGCCGGGCATACGATCGCGCCGACCAGGCCGATGTGCCAGCTCTTGAAGCTGACATCCATCATGCGCACACCCAACGCGAACAACATGATCGGGATGCATGCTTCGCCGAGCATTTTCAACGCTTGAAACAAGGGATTCGGCAACACGATATGCACGGCGGCAAACGCCATGCCGATGAGCATCGCAATCATCATCGGACTCAGCAGGAACTTCCATGACGAAGTGTGTGTGTCAGTGCGGCCGATTTCGATAATCTTGATGCCAATCGAGAAATATACCAGGTTGCACGCCATGAACAACGCGACCGCGGACGATAAGCCGGCAGTACCGAATGCCAGCACCGCGAGCGGCAATCCCATGTTGCCGCAGTTGTTGTACATCATTGGCGGCACGAAGCTGCGCGCATCGTAGCCGAACATGCGTGCGACCGGCCACGCCAACAAGCCCGACCCCAGTGAAATCAGCACACCGGCGAGGATCAACGTCCCATTGTGCGCAATATCGAAATCCTTCGCCGCCAGCGCGGTAAACACCAGTAGCGGACACAGCACGTCCATGCTGACGCGGTTCACCGCCGTCATGTCGGCCTTAACGCTGTCGCCGCGCCAGCGCGCATACACGTAACCGAGTGCAATGATGATGAATACCGGCAGAATGATGCCGAGGATGCGTTCAAAAACTTCCATGGAATTTCTCTGTTGATGGCGGGATGGCAGGGATGTGTCACCGCTGCATTATTGGCGCATTTTACCGGCATCCGCACATCCCCTTTGCATGGAGGCACGGCGCTGGAGCGGTGCCGCACGTCCTATTTCAGCAAGCGTTCCTCCGCCCGCGCTACTGCTTCGGTGGCACCGCGCAGCACGACGATGTCGTTCGCCTGCAAAACCAGATCCGGCATCACCTCGATGCGGCTCCTGCCACGCCGGATGGTAGTCACTTCCGCGCCAAAATCCGACAGCTTAAGCATCATGAGCGATTTTCCAACCGCATTGGCGCCCTCCCCCAACGTGACCGAGTGCAGTCGTACGTGCAAGTGCTCGGCATCGTCCGTCGCGTCGCCAGCGCCATGGAAATAGCCGCGCAGCGATGCATAGCGCTCGTCGCGCGCTGCCTGCACGCGGTGCACCACGCGCCGCAATGGCACGCCCAGCATTACCAGCGCATGCGATGCCAGCATCAGGCTGCCTTCGATTGCTTCCGGTACCACTTCGGTAGCACCGGCAGCACGCAATTTGTCAAGATCGGTGTCATCGTGGCTACGTACGATGACCGGCAATGCCGGCGCCAGTTCGTGCGCAAAATGCAGCACTTTCAACGCCGACGGCGTGTCAGCGTAGCTGATGACCAAAGCGGCGGCACGATGGATGCCGGCTGCCACCAGACTCTCACGCCGCGCCGAATCACCGTAGGACACGTTAGCGCCAGCCGCCTGCGCCTCCCGCACCCGGTCCGGATCGAGATCGAGCGCGTGATAGGCGATCTTTTCTTCTTCCAGCAATTTTGCCAGGTTCTGTCCGCTACGGCCGAAGCCGGCGATGATCACATGCTTTTGCGTGGCCATCGTGCGTGCCGCAATTTGCGTCAGCGCCAGCGATTGCATCATCCATTCATTGGCGGACAGCTTCATCACAATCGCATCGGCCTTGGCCAGAATGAAAGGCGCTGCCAGCATCGACAGCACCATCGACGCCAAGATCAGTTGAATCAGCAGCGGCTCCATCATTTTCAAGCCGCCGACCTGGTTCAACAGCACAAAGCCGAATTCGCCGGCCTGCGCCAATGCCAGCCCGGTGCGCAGCGCCACCCCGGTCGAGGCTCCAAAAAACTTGGCCAAGACGGCGATCAGGCCGAATTTCAGCAATACCGGCCCAGCCAGCAGTAGCAAGACCAGCCACCAGTTTTCGATCACCAGATGCACATTAAGCAACATGCCGATCGTGATAAAAAACAAGCCGAGCAGCACATCGCGGAACGGCTTGATGTCTTCTTCCACCTGGTGCTTGTATTCGGTTTCCGAAATCAGCATGCCGGCCACGAAAGCACCCAGCGCCAGCGACAAACCGGCGCGATCGGTGATCCATGCCGCGCCGAGCGTGATCAAGAGCAAGTTGAGCATGAACAACTCTTGCGAACGGCGTTTGACCACGATCCGAAACCAGCTACGGATCAATTTCTGTCCGACCACCAGCAACAGCACCAGCACGAAAATCGCTTTTAGCGCGGCCCACGCCAGTTCGGCGGCCAAGTCGCCGCGCGGATGGGCCAGCGCCGGCACCAGAATCAAGAGCGGCACCAACGCCAGATCCTGGAACAGCAAAATGCCGATAATACGCCGCCCGTGATCGCTTTCCAGCTCCAGCCGCTCAGTCAACAGCTTGGACACGATCGCAGTGGATGACATTGCCAATGCGCCACCCAGTGCAAATGCCGCCTTCCAGCTGATATTGGTCAATTGCGGCATGACATGGGCGACGGCCCAGCCGAATATCATGGTGGTGGCGATCGTCAGCAGCACTTGCGCCATCCCAAGCCCAAATACGGTCTGGCGCATCGATGACAACTTTGGCAGCGAAAATTCGAGCCCGATCGAAAACATCAGGAACACGACCCCAAACTCAGCCAGCGTGTGCGTCGTCTCATTGTCCTCAGCCAAACCCAGGCCGTGCGGGCCGATCAGGATGCCGACCACCAAATAGCCCAACATCGGCGGTAGATGCAGCATGCGAAACGCGACCACGCCAAGAACGGCGGTGCCAAGTAACAAGAGAGTCAGTTCAAGGGTGGAAAACATAAGTTCAATCTATTTTGTTGCCTCTGGCAGGTTTTTTGCTTTAGTAATTCGTTTATACTTTGCGCATGAGTGTACCCTATGAAAAAACCCTGCCGAAAGCTTTTGGTGTCAAAGCGGCGCAGCGTGCACTGGAACTCGCGTGCGAAACGCTGCAAATCGAAGCCGACGCCATCCTTGCGTTAAAGAATCGATTTTCCACGTCGTCGCATGATAACTTCACGCAGGCAGTTGGCTTGCTGCTCAATTGCAGCGGCCGCGTGGTCGTGTCCGGGATGGGAAAATCCGGCCATATCGCGCGCAAAATCGCCGCCAGTCTGGCATCGACCGGTACCCCCGCATTATTTGTGCATCCGGCCGAAGCCGCGCATGGCGACTTGGGCATGGTGACGGAAAATGATGCCTTTGTTGCCATCTCCAATTCCGGCGAAACTGCTGAACTGATGTCGATCGTACCGATCATCAAACGCATGGGCGCCAAACTGATTGCGATGACCGGCAACCCGGAATCCAGTCTGGCACAGTTGTCGAACATCCACCTTGACGTGAGCGTCGACAAGGAAGCCTGCCCGCTGAATCTGGCGCCGACCGCGAGTACCACCGCAACGCTGGCATTAGGCGATGCATTGGTCGTTGCGCTGCTCGATGCACGGGGTTTTCGTGAAGAAGACTTCGCGCGTTCGCATCCAGGTGGCGCACTCGGACGACGCCTGTTGACACATGTACGTGACGTGATGCGCAGCGGCGCCGGAATTCCGGCAGTCACGGCGGATGTCTCCTTGTCCTCCGCGTTGCTGGAGATCACCCAAAAAGGCATGGCGATGACGGCGGTGGTCGATGATGCCTATCGTGCGATTGGCGTGTTTACCGATGGCGACTTGCGCCGCCTGCTGGAGACCTCACAGGATTTCACCAAGCTGTCGATCGCCGATGTAATGCACACTAACCCGCGCACAATAGGGCCGGATCAACTTGCAGTGGATGCCGTGCAACTGATGGAGCAATTCCGCATCAACCAATTGCTGGTATCGGATGCAGATGGCAAGCTGATCGGCGCATTGCATATTCACGATTTGACCCGCGCCAAGGTGATTTAATGGCCATCGACGACAATGCTGCTGCAGAAGCGGCGACCCGGGCTGCGCAAGTCCGGCTGATGATTTTCGATGTGGACGGGATCCTCACGGATGGCAGCCTGCATTTCGGAGCGGAAGGCGAAGTGATCAAGACCTTCAACGTACTTGATGGCCATGGCATCAAAATGTTGCAGCACTCCGGCGTCGTGACCGCGATCATCAGTGCGCGGCAGTCCCCCATTGTGGCGCGCCGCGCGGCCGACTTGGGCATCGCGCATGTGCATCAAGGCGTACATGACAAGCGCATCGCATTCGAACAACTACTGGCGCAATGCGGTATCGGCATGGACTCATGCGGCTTCGTCGGCGACGACGTCATCGATTTACCGATTCTTTCCCGCGTCGGTTTCGCGGCCAGCGTGCCCAACGGCCATCCCGAGGTGCGAGCGCGCGTGCATTATGTGACGCATGCAGCTGGCGGACACGGCGCGGCGCGCGAAATTTGCGACCTCATTTTACGTGCGCAACAAAACTACGAGGCGGCACTTGCGCCGTATCTGGCATGAACAAAGGGCCACCGTCTAACCGTGTCCGTTTGGGTGTGGTTCTCTCGCTATTGGCTGCGCTTGCGCTAGGCAGTTTCTGGATGCTGGAAGTGCTGCGCCGAAACAGCAATGAAACCTTCTCTGAAATACCCAAGGACGAACCGGATTACATCATCGAAAAATTCAATTTCGTCAGGATGTCCAAGACCGGGCATGCACGCTACAACATTTCCGGAACGAAGCTTGTCCACTATCCCGAGAATGATTCTTTCGAAATCCAGCAACCGGTGATGAACAATCTGGACAAAGACCAGTCACCGATGACAATGCGTGCCGAACGTGCCATTGTCGATCATGCCGGCGACAAGATTCACATGTACCGCAACGTGCAAATGGACCGCCCCGCAGTCGGCACGAGTGACCATTTCCGCCTCGTTTCCGACTACCTGTTGATATTGCCGAACGTCGATGTCATGCAAACGGACAAGGCGGTTGATATTACCTATGGTAGTGTCAGACTGAGCGGCACGGGCATGTTCGCAAACAATGCAACTCGTGAATTTCGTTTGTCGAACAATGTCCGCGGAACGTATCCCCCATTGCTGCGTTGATCCCGATCATGAGCGTGAACTGCATCCTTATTTTAATAATACGGAATTGTTTAATGGCGAGCAGAGTTTGCGAAGTTAGCCGCATTACTTTGTCTTCAACACTTTAAAAAGAGCGCAGTCTGGACACTGCCCTACTCTGCCTCCAACTACCCAGAAAATTGCAATGAAACGAATTTTTTTATTACTTCTGCTTGCGCTCAATATAGCGGCGATAGGCATCGTGCATGCTGAGAAAGCGGACACCGAGAAACCGACCAACGTCGAAGCGGATCAGATGGCTTACGACGATGTCAAACAAATTAACACCTTTAGCGGCAACGTGATTCTGACACGCGGCTCCTTGATCATGAAAGCAAACAAGGTCGTCGTTACGCAGGATTCAGCCGGCTTTCAATTCGCCACCTTATATGCGGGATCAGATGCATTGGCAACGTTCCGCCAAAAGCGCGATGGCGGTCCCGACTTATGGTTCGAAGGACAAGCGGAACGCATTGAGTACGACGGCAAGGCAGAGCTTGTGAAACTTTTTTCGAAGGCAAAAATACGTCGACTGGACGGCACGAAGCCGACTGACGAAGTGGAAGGAGAATTCATTTCTTATGACAGCCGGACTGAATTTATTTCAGTAAACGGCGCAGGAAAACCTGGTGGCGGACGTGTCAAGGCGGTGATCCAGCCGCATACTGACCAGAAGGGAAAGTAATGGCCAGTACGCTGATTGTGCAGGGTCTGCAAAAGAGCTACGGTGCGCGCCAGGTGGTACGTGACGTATCGTTGCAAGTCGAAAGCGGTGAAGTGGTCGGATTGTTGGGCCCGAACGGTGCCGGCAAGACCACATCGTTTTACATGATTGTCGGCCTAGTGCCATCGGACGCAGGTGAGATCAATCTTGAAGGCACCGATATTTCGCGCTTGCCGATCCACCGTCGCGCGGTGTTGGGATTGTCGTATCTCCCGCAGGAAGCGTCGGTATTTCGCAAGTTGACGGTTGAGGACAATATTCGCGCGGTACTGGAATTGCAAAAAGAAAATGACAAGCCGCTATCGCGCGCGCAGATCGACAAGCGCCTCAACACCTTGCTATCTGAATTGCAAATCGAAAAATTGCGCGAAAACCAAGCGCTGTCCCTGTCGGGCGGCGAACGGCGACGCGTTGAAATCGCGCGTGCATTAGCGACGAATCCACGCTTCGTGTTGCTGGATGAGCCGTTCGCAGGCGTCGACCCGATTGCCGTAATCGAAATTCAGCGTATCGTGCGCTTCCTGAAAGAGCGGGGCATCGGCGTACTGATTACAGACCACAATGTGCGCGAAACGCTGGGCATTTGCGACCGCGCGTACATCATCAACCAGGGCGCCGTACTGGCCAGCGGCCGACCGGACGATATCATCGCCAACGAATCAGTGCGTCGCGTATATTTGGGCGAACATTTCCGGATGTAGCGGAAGCAAAGAAAATATGAAGCAATCTCTCCAACTCAGGGTTTCGCAGCATCTTGCGCTTACACCGCAACTGCAGCAATCAATCCGATTGCTGCAGTTGTCAACGCTTGAACTGCATCAGGAGTTGGAGCAAATCCTGGCCGACAATCCGCTATTGGAACGCACCGACGATCCGCTCGATCATTCGGTGCGCCTGCTGGCCGATGGCGCAATCAGCAGCGGCACGACTGCATCGACGACCGAGAGCTCAAGTGGCGACAACGAATCCGCGCCGGCCGATGCGGACGCGTCCTTCGAGGGCGCGGAAGGCGCGGATGCCTCTGCCAATGGCGAATCCGACTGGAGCTTCGATGATGTCGCGCGTACGTCGAAAGCGCCCGAAGATGACGATGCCCGGCCGCAGCTCGAAGCGCATGAAACGACACTACGCGAACATCTGCTGGAGCAAATGCGCGTTACTGTGCATGAACATCGGGACCGCGCATTGATGGAACTGATCATTGATGCATTGAACGACAACGGCTATTTGGAAGAGCCGCTGGAAGAAATCCATGCGCGAATGCCGCCGGAACTCGAAATTGGACTGGACGAGTTATCAATCGCACTCAAGATGCTGCAGAGTTTTGACCCGGCCGGTGTCGGCGCGCGCAACGCATCCGAATGCCTGGCCCTGCAAATCAAACGCATCTCCTCTGTGCCGATGGTCACGCGCCGGCGAGCACTGGCGATCGTCGAGAAGCATCTCGCCCTATTTGCACAACGCGACTTCAACAAACTGAAAAAAGCGCTGGATTGCGACGATGAAGACTTGCGCGAGGCGCAGACCGTCATCAAGCAATGCAATCCGCATCCCGGCGCCGCATTCGCCGCCGATGCATCCGATTATGTGGTGCCCGATGTCATTGTAAAAAGAACAAAATCAGGCTGGCAAGTGCTACTCAATCACGATGTGATGCCACGCCTGCGCGTCAATGCCTTGTACGCTAATATCCTCAAGCAAAGCAAAGGTGAGGGGTCGCTTACTTCCCAGCTGCAGGAGGCAAAATGGCTGATTAAAAACATGCGGCAGCGCTTCGATACGATCTTGCGCGTCGCGCAAGCAATTGTCGACCGGCAACGCAACTTTTTTTCGCATGGTGCAGTCGCGATGCGCCCTCTTGTCTTACGTGAAATAGCTGATACACTAGGTTTACACGAGAGCACTATTTCTCGTGTTACAACCCAGAAATACATGCTGACCCCGCATGGAATGTTTGAACTGAAGTACTTTTTCGGTAGCCATGTCGCCACAGAAGCAGGAGGTGAAGCGTCATCAACGGCGATACGGGCTCTGATTAAACAATTGATAGGAGCTGAAGACCCCAAGAACCCATTCTCTGACAGCAAGATAGCAGACATGCTGGGGGAACAAGGCATGGTGGTGGCACGACGCACAGTTGCGAAGTACCGTGAGGCCCTCAAAATTCCCCCCGTGAATCTGCGCAAGTCCTTGTAGTTTTTGTAGTGTTATTTGTTGCTGTGTTCACACATGTCGCATCTACCAAATACGTTGTGAACCTCCAGTAACACCATTTATAGGAGTGCTGTATGAATCTCACAATCAGTGGACATCACCTCGAGTTGACACCGGCCATTCGTGAACACGTACAGAACAAGCTGGAGCGCATCAAGCGTCACTTCGATCATGTCATTGATATTGCAGTTATCCTGACCGTCGATAACCTCCCGGAAAAAGAGAAAAGGCAAAAAGCCGAAATCAACTTGCGGTTGCGAGGCAAGGATATTCATGTGGAAAGCATCGCGCATGACTTGTATGCAGCCATCGACATGTTGATCGACAAGCTGGACCGACAGGTCATCAAATACAAAACGAAGATGCAAGACCACCAGCACGAAGCAATAAAACACCTGCCTGAACCTGCGGACTCCACCGCTTCATAGGTCAGTGTACGTGTGCCGAGCAACTCGGTAAAAATAAAAAAGGGTGCATTCGATGCACCCTTTTTTATTCCCCTCCCCGTTTTCTGCACCAACCAAAGCGGCGCGCCAAGCCGATGTGCCATTAGCCGATAAAATGGATGTATTTCTTCCACCAAATTTGCAGCCATGACTGAATACATCCAGACCGCTATCAAGAATGGAATTGGTTTTCTCACGCTCGATCGTCCGAAAGCACTCAATTCGCTGTCGCTCGACATGGTGCGCGCGATTACCCAAGCGTTAATGAGCTGGCGTAACGATGCAGGCGTTCAGGCAGTGGTTATCAAGAGCTCCAGCGAAAGAGCTTTTTGCGCGGGTGGCGACATTCGATTTTTTTACGATATGGGCCGTGCCACTCCCATGGGTGGCAGCGCATTGATTGAAGATTTTTTCACTGAAGAATACGCACTGAACCACCTCGTGCATTTTTATCCGAAGCCCTATATTGCATTGATGGACGGTATCGTGATGGGTGGCGGCATGGGTATCGCGCAAAGCGGCCCGTCATCCCAGTTGCGCATCGTCACGGAGCGCACAAAGATGGCGATGCCGGAAGTGAAGATCGGACTTTTCCCCGATGTCGGCGGCAGCTATTTTTTGTCGCGCGCACCGGGCCGTCTCGGCGTCTTTCTTGGCGTAACAGGTGAAGTAATTGGTGCAGCTGATGCACTTTATGCGGGGCTGGCCGATATATTTGTTCCGTCCGCGCAATTGCCCGCACTGGCGGCCCTGCTAGAGACGACGAAAACCGATCATCGGGAGACCATACGCCGCTTCGCTGCACAATTTCAGGATCAAGTGGATCTTGCTGGCAGCGCGCTGGCGATCGAGCGCAGTCAGATCGACCGGCATTTTGCGCATGATGACGTAAAGCAGATTGCGGCATCGCTGGCACAGGATGACAGCCCGTTCGCACAAAAGATCTCGGCCGTGATGCAAAAACGCTCACCGCTCATGATGTGCGTGACGCTGGAACAAATCCACCACGGCGCGAAACTTGATGTCGCTGATTGCCTGCGCATGGAACGCACCATGGTGCGCCGAAATTTCGAGCACGGTGAAATCTTGGAAGGTGTGCGCGCCGTTGTCGTTGACAAGGATAACGCACCACGCTGGAACCCGGCGACATTGAATGATGTCACACCGCAAATGATTGCGCGCTTTTTCGATCCGGCCTGGCCGGATTATGTGCATCCGCTACGGGCGTTGCGCTAAACATAGAAACAAACGCTTAATCGCTATCGACGAAGCGCAGCTAAAAAAACCTCCTCTGCATCCGATGAACACCGGAGAGAGGAGGTTTTTTATTGAAGAAGAGGTGTTTGTAAGTAAATCGTTGGGCTTCGCACGATCTAACCTTACTCGTTAGCCGTGCAGGTCACTGACGGTCGCAAAGAACTTGCGAGTATCAGGCGGCATTCCATCAACGGCCTCCAGCATGTTCATCAGTTGGTACGCCTTGTCAGCGTAATAAACGAGGACGGGCGCAAAGCCTGTCGCCCTGTGCTTGGAGTAGTGCTCCAAGAACTCTCTCAGTTTGATCACCAGGTACTTGATTTCCCGAACAGGAGCCTCCACAACGGACCCAGGCGAGTTTGCGTAGTCCAGGAACTGAGTGAAAGCGGAAGAGCTCCCCCCGAGGGTGGCGAGGCGATCAGCCTCCGCAACCATCTGAGAGATCGTGACCGTCTGAGGCACTCCCGCAGGCGAAATGACCGTTTGAAGTAGATCCGACAGCCGCTGGTCGATATCTCGGATCACGTGCAGGAACTCCTCACCAAGCCGCTCCGAGCTCAACGCCTCGAGCTCTTTCCGTGCGATCTCTGTCTGTGCAGCCAATTGTTCTGCGGCTGCCCGGGCCTCCCGCTGTTGCACCCCAATGGACCAGAGCGCAGACAGGAACGCAGCAAGGGCGAACAACGGATTGAGAACTCCTCCGAAGTAGTCTCCAAACTGTCCCCAGATCGCAGGATCAGAGGAGCGCGTCGCCCCAAACGCAAGGATGTAGGTGACGCAAACAACCCCGATTGCGGAGAGGGCGGCGATTGTAGCGACGGAAAGAGCACGTAGGTTCATGCAGGCTAACGAATAGAGTTTATCTGACGCTCCAGCGGCGTTGGTCAATGGCTGCGGCAGATAAACGCTGTTGGACTGAACCGCCATCGCGGGCGGTGGTTATGGGGATTGCAAGCTGGAAACAGACTGTTTTGGCAAGAAGAGGCGCTGATTCGGTTGCGCCACAGCAGCCACCTGCTGTCGCCAGCGGATTTTGCAGGGCTCTGCATACCGGATGGCGAGCGACTGCCATGCCGGTTTTGGCCGCCACGCAGCACGCGCCTTGGCATGATCGCCTGCCCTGTCAAAAATAGCGTAATGGCGTACACGACGGCCCAACTTATGACGGTGGCCCGGTCGTTTCATTCTGAGGAATGGAGGGGAGATGTAACCGCGATGAATATATGCAATCTTGTCGATCAAATTTCATCCACCACAAACAGGCGTCGATGCTCGCGCATTGCGTAGCGATCGGTCATGCCAGCAATATAATCGGCAACTTTGCGCGCCTGGATTTGCTCTTTTTGGCGCGCGTCATCGCTGGCCACTTGGTAGTCCGGCGACAACAGTGCTGGTTCATTCATGAAGGCGTCAAACAATTCGGTAATGATGCGACGCGCCTTGCTGGTCATGCGATTGACTTGGTAGTGCTGATACAAATTCTGGCGCAGGAAGCGCTTTAGCAACAATGCCTCCGCACGCATCGCATCGGAAAAGGTAATCAGAGCATCCGCATTGCGAACGTCGTCTACCGTCTTCACTTGCGCGTCTCGAATCCGCAATTCGGACGCGTGGATCAGATCAACAATCAATGCATTAATCATGCGCCGGATCGTTTCATGAATCGCGCGACGGCCGGTAATGCTAGGAAAAACCGATTCCACTTCGCGGTGATGGCGCGCAAAAAAATCGACTTCATTCAATTGCGCAATCGTCAGCAGACCCGAGCGCAATCCATCATCGATGTCGTGATTGTTATACGCGATTTCATCGGCCAGATTCGCCAGTTGCGCCTCCAGCGTCGGCTGCCTTTTTTCGATGAAACGCAGGCCGATGTCACCGAACTTTTTTGCATTCGCAAGCGAGCAATGCTTCAGAATGCCCTCCCGCGTTTCGAACATCAGGTTCAAGCCATCGAACGCACCATAGTGTTCCTCTAGCTCGTCCACGACGCGCAGGCTTTGCAGATTGTGCTCGAAACCACCGAAGTCCTTCATGCAGGCATTGAGCGCTTCCTGACCGGCATGGCCAAATGGCGTATGGCCAAGATCGTGTGCCAGCGAAATTGCCTCGACCAGGTCTTCATTCACGCGCAAGTTGCGCGCAATCGAGCGCGCGATTTGCGCGACTTCGATGCTATGCGTTAAGCGGGTACGAAACAGATCGCCTTCGTGATTGACGAACACCTGCGTCTTGTATTCGAGCCGGCGAAACGCGGTCGAGTGGATGATGCGATCGCGATCGCGCTGGAATTCGGTGCGCGATGCAGGAGCCGGTTCGGAGAAACGGCGCCCTCGCGATGCCGCCGGGTGCGCAGCATACGGTGCGAGGCGCGCTTCGAGATTCATCCCAATATCCAATACGATCGATGCGAAAGGAATCGATTGTTACAGACCATTACACGCAAGCCTTGAGCGTGCTCAACAAAACATCCTGCGGCACCGTCGTGATGAGCGGTGTTCCAAGCGGCTTGAGCAAAATGAATTTGATCTGGCCGCCTTCATTCTTCTTGTCGACCTGCATCAGCTCCAACCAGCGCCCGATGCCCAAGTCCGGCGCGACGGTCGGCAAGCCGGCTGCTTGCACCAGTGCGGCAAGGCGCTGCTTCGCCGTTTCGTCAATGAAACCCAAGCGGCAGGACAAATCGGCTGCCATCATCATCCCGCAACCCACCGCCTCGCCATGCAGCCATTCGCCATAGCCGAGCCCGGCTTCAATCGCGTGGCCGAAGGTATGGCCGAAATTCAGGATCGCACGCAGCCCACCTTCGCGCTCATCCTGACGCACCACATCCGCCTTGATTTCGCAAGAACGTTGGATCGCGTAGGCCAGCGCTTGCGCATCTTTGGCGACGAGTTTTGCAATGTTCGCTTCGATCCAATCGAAAAACACCGCATCGATGATCGCGCCGTGTTTGATTACTTCAGCCAAGCCTGCCGCCAATTCGCGTGCGGGCAGCGTATTCAATGTAGTAGTGTCTGCAACCACCGCTTGCGGCTGGTAGAACGCGCCGATCATGTTCTTGCCAAGCGGGTGGTTGATGCCGGTCTTGCCTCCCACCGATGAATCGACTTGCGCCAGCAAGGTCGTCGGTACCTGGATAAACGGCACGCCGCGCATATAGGAGGCAGATGCGAAACCGGTCATGTCGCCGATGACACCGCCGCCCAACGCGACCAGCGTAGTCTTGCGGTCGCATTTTTCGCTTAGCAAGACATCGAAGATCCGCATCAGATTGGCCCAATTCTTCTCTTCCTCACCGTCCGGCAATACGATCGAGACCACTTGTTTGCCCGCGGCACTTAAGGTTTTGGTCAATTGATCGAGGTAAAGCGGGCCAACCGTCGTATTGGTCACGATGGCTGCGCGCTCACCGGTTACATACTGCCCAATCAGACCGGCATTGGATAACAGCGATTGGCCGATCATAATCGGATAGCTGCGCTCACCGAGATCGACTTGCAAGGTAATAGGTATGGATTGCGGTGCGTTCATCGAAAGTTCTGCAGAATCATATTGAATGGGTGGTTGAGTATCGGACGGTTCTCCGGTCAGATCCTGGATTTGCGTCAAAATGGTTTGTACCAGGCTATGCACGTTCGGGTGGCCGGTTTCAATGATAAGGTCGGCCACGTCGCAATAGTAAGGCTCGCGCTCACGCGCGAGTTCCTCGATCTTTTTGCGCGGGTCCGCGGTTTGCAGCAAGGGGCGATTCTTGTCGTGACTGGTGCGTTGCAAAATGCTGTTAACACTGGCCCGCAGATAAATCACGGTGCCGCGCGTTTTCAGATACGCGCGATTTTCCGGCCTCATGATTGCGCCGCCGCCGGTCGCAAGCACAATGCCTTGTTGCGCCGTCAGGTCGCGTATTGCCTCCGTCTCGCGCTGGCGAAAACTCGCCTCGCCCTCGATCTCGAAGATCAAAGGAATAGAGGCACCGGTCCGAGCCTCTATCTCATGATCCGAATCGATGAACCGCTTGTTGAGCTTTTTCGCGAGGGCGCGGCCGACCGTGGTCTTGCCGGCACCCATCAAACCGACTAAAAAAATGTTTTTGCTTGAATTCAATTTTGCTTGTAAAACCTTACTTCTATGGATACGTGAGACTGAATGGAAAGTCAGCCGCCACACTTAACGGAAATTAAATCAGTATAGTAAATTTGCCCGTAGGGCCACCGCCCGTTGCGCATTTTGCCTTGTCAAGCTTCACTGTTACACAGTGAAATGACGGAGGTGAAATCTGAGGGACTGTTGCCTGCATAATTTGCGGAACAGTCACCTCAGGTAACTCAGGGCTTAATTGATAGTTGTTACAACTCGAAGCTGGAAATACCTCTCCCCCGCGTTTCTCAGTACCTGATACAGGACCACATAATTTTAATGTGTCGAAAGCCTGTCGGTCACAATCTTTGGGGTAATAAAAATCAACAGCTCCGTCTTATCGTTTGTACGTGCAGTACTTTTGAACAAGTGCCCCAAGACCGGGATGTCCCCAAACAAAGGAACTTTGGTTACAGAATCGCGTTCCACTTGCTGGAAAATACCTCCCAACACCACCGTACCGCCATTTTCGACCAGCACTTGTGTCTTCACATGTTTGGTATCGATTGCAAAACCGGCGCGAGTCTCTTGACCGACACTGTCCTTGTTCACATCGACATCCAGGATGACGTTGCCATCCGGCGTGATTTGTGGCGTCACTTCCAGTCTTAGATTGGCTTTACGGAAAGCGATCGAGGTGGCGCCGCTACTCGTTGCAACTTGATAAGGCAATTCTGTCCCCTGCTCAATCAACGCTTTCAATTGATCCGCCGTGACGACACGCGGACTTGAAATAATCTTGCCTTTACCATCGGCTTCCAAAGCCGACAATTCGAGGTTCAAAAAGCGATTTGCTGCTGCAGAAAATAGACTGATCGCGAGACTCCCAGCGTCAAGTCCATTAATACCGGCTGCCGGCAAGTTGGTGAATTGGCTATTGTTATATCCTTTGCCCTCCTCTTCCACTTGACCGGTTTGCTCTCCCACACCCGTCAGATTGCCGGTCACCGCAACACGGGTGTTGGTTTTAGGCGAGAGTCGGATGCCTGTCGTCCCACCGCGCAGAGTACGCATGTCGGTAAAGCCTAATTTTGCCCCCAGATTTTTACTGAATTTATCATCTGCCTCAACAATCCGTGCCTCGATCAATACTTGGCGTGACGCAATGTCCGTTTTTTGCACAAGCTTACGGATTTCTTCCAGTTTGGATGCAATATCCGTGACAAAGAGCTGATTGGTACGCGGATCGATCACGGCGCTGCCGCGCTTGGACAAAATACGGTTCTTTCCATCGCTGCTGCCATCCAGACCGAACACCAATTTGAATGATTCAGCTTTTTGGTAGTTCAACTGGTAGGTTTCCGTTTTCAAAGGTTCCAGCTCTGCAATCTGTGCTTTCTGCTCCAGTTCCAGCTTCTCTTTTGTCAACAACTCATCCTTTGGGGCGATCCATAGCACCGAGCCGTTTTTACGCATGTCCAAACCCTTGGCCTGCATCACGATGTCCAACGCCTGGTCCCACGGTACATCCTTGAGGCGCAAGGTCAGATTACCGCCCACCGAGTCACTGGTAATAATGTTCAAGCCGGTAAAATCAGCGATTACTTGCAACACTGCACGGACCTCGACATTCTGGAAGTTCAAGGATAACTTTTCACCACGATATCCTTGTGTCCCTTGCGCAAGTTTGTTCGGGTCTTCCTTGATGGGTTTAACTTCAATCACCAACTGCGAATCGCTCTGGTAGGCACTATGCTCCCACAATCCTTTGGATTCAATGACTAGACGAACGTTGTCGCCTTGCGGAGTCGCGGTAACGACACTGACCGGCGTGCCAAAATCAGTGACATCCAGACGACGGCGCAGCACTTCGGGCAAACTCGCTTTCAAAAAATCAACCACGATGCTCTGACCTTGCTGTTTCACATCGACCGCGATCTGATTGCTCGGCAAGTCGACGACGATGCGCCCCTCCCCCGCTACACCACGGCGAAAATCGATATCGCGAATAGCCTGCTTACCCGTGACCGCCTGCACATTCTGGATTGGTAATCCGGAGGAATTGACTGCGGTTGCGGGACCGCCTGAACCGTCGATCGCCACGATGACCGTATTATCTTCAATCGCCGTCGCATAGTTGAGTGGCCGGGTTAAGTTAAACACCAGGCGGGATCGATCCCCTGCTTGTACGACATTGACATTGCGCACATCACCCAAGCCGATTTGCTGTACAGACTTGCCGATTGCATTTGCGGTTGCCGCAAAATCCAGTGCAATGCGTGCGGGGCTGGTGATGGAAAAGCCGATCGGCGGTTTGGTGACAGGATTTTTAAGCGTAACCTTGACGATTACATTCGCGCCCTGCTGGTTGGCGCTGATCGATTGAATCACGTTTTCTTGCGCAAGCGAGATGCTGCTTGCCACTAACGCGCCGGCAAAGATAGCGCATCGTAATGTTTGATGCGCGATTGCGCCCAAGCTTCCAACTCGTTTTTTTAGCGCAATCATTTTTTTGTCTCCTGCAATTCTAACGTGGCTTTACGCTCGACCCAATCGCCGGACGCATCTTGAACGATTTCTTTCAACTCGACGGCAACGTCTGTGATATTGGTGATCATTCCGAGGTTTTGTCCGACGTAATTTCCGACCTTGGCTTGAAATACCGATTTGTCGACTTGCAAAAGCGCATAGCTCAATCCTGGCTTTTCCAAGGTTCCAACCATCTTGATGGCGTCCAAGGGGAACGATTCCAACGGCTCCCGGCGGCGCTCGAGATCGGGCGTGAGGGCATTGTTGGATTTGGATTGCAGTTTAGCGAATGCGACCGCCAGCTTGTTCGGGCTATACGGGTCGACATTGTCCTTGCCGCTATAAATAAATGGCGTGAATTTTTTTGGCGCCGACAATTTGGTAATGGATACTTTGGTTTGCTGTTTGACGTCCACCATCCATTGCTTGACCTCCTGCACGCCGCTGTCGCCACAACCTGCCAATCCAGACAGCAACGCGACTGGCAGTACAAGATTCCTGATTCGAGCGATGGTCATTTCTTGCCTCCCTTCTGCCCAGCTTTTTTAGCTGCAGCGGCCTTACGCTGAGCATTGACCTCCTCGGCATCTAGATAACGGAACGTTTTGGCGACGGCATCCAGCGTAAGCGTGCCGTCCTTACCGGCGACCAAGCTCATATTGTTCAACGTAACGATCCGCGGCAGATTCGCAATATCACTGGTAAAGGCGCCGACATCGTGATAATTGCCGGTGACTTTGATGTCGATCGGCAGTTCTGCATAATAATCTTTCACGACCACTTGTCCTGGCTTGAACAGTTCAAATTGCAATCCACGCCCCAACCCTGACTGGTTAATGTCGGATAACAAAGCATCCATTTCAGCCTTGCTTGGCAGTTGCTTTTCGAGCGTGGAGACATACTCACTCACTTGCTCCTTCTGCTTGCGCAAGCCGTCCAGGTTGATTGCCTGCTGAATCTTGATCTTGTACTCTTCCTTCAGCTTTTCTTCTTCTTTTGCGCCAAGATCCAGTTCCTCCAATTGGCCATTCCAATAGAAAAACCAGCCGGCGACAACCACTGCAATCAGCATCCCCACACCGCACAGTAATCGCGGAATGAGCGGCCACTGGCCTGGGTGACGCCCATTCAATCCGCGAAACTGGCCGCTTACTACATCACCAATATTTTTTAAATCCGCCATCATGCGTCTTTCATATCAGGACTTCTTGGTCGCAGCACTGGCTGCGGGCGCGCTTCCCGCAGGATCCGAAACTGGCTTGTCCTTATCGCGCGGACGCTTGATGCCGACGTTAATCGTGAAGTCGAAGACTTTCTTGGCGTCCTTGCCTTGACCCAGGCCGGTCGAACGAATTTCAATCAAGTCCGGTCGCTCCAGCCATGGCGAAACGTTGCTCAGATTGCGCAATAGTTCGGACACCCGCTCATTCGACTGCGCATATCCGTTGAGCACCACGCGTTGGCCTTCCTGTTTGAACGCACGCAGATAAACGCCCTCTGGAATCTGCTTCACCAATTCGTCCATCAAATACACCGGTTGATTGCGGTCACCCTGCAAATCTTCCACTGCTTGCTGGCGCGCTTTAAGTGCATCGATTTCCTGCTTCAGTGTGGCAATTTCCTTGATCTGCTCATCGAGCTTGATATTTTCGGTTTTGATAAATGCATTGCGCTGCGTCTGGTCGAAAATCTTGCTGGCGATGTAGCCGCCCACTGCCAGCACGATAGCCACACCCAGCACTGCCGCCAACACCAACATCGCAACAAATGCCGCTTTGCGTTGCTTGCGCTTCGCTTCGCGGTGCGGCAGTAGGTTGATCTTAGCCATCAGCCAAACCTCCTCATCGCCAGACCGCATGCGACCAGATAAGCCGGGGCCTCTATACGCAATAGTTTTTCACGGACATTCGGTCCCACTTGCATCCCCTTGAACGGACTGACCACCGACGTCGATATCTTGGTGCGGCTCGCGACCAGATCTACCAGGCCCGGAATAATGGCACAGCCGCCTGCCAAAAATATCTGATCGACCCGTGTGTAGGGAGTAGACGTGAAAAAGAACTGGATCGCGCGCGTCACCTCGAGACCGGCGCTTTCCAGGAAGGGCTCCAGAAGTTCGCGCTCATACCCCTCCGGCAAATCGCTCGCTTTTTTCTTTGCCTCGGCTTCTTCATGCGACAAACCATAGGCGCGCACAATATCTTGCGTCAACTGATTCCCGCCAAACGGCTGTTCGCGTTCATAGATCGCTTGGCCATCGAGCAGCATCGACACATGCGTTACTTGCGCGCCTATTTGAAATAATGCGACGATTTGGCCCTGCCCTGCTTTCGGCAATTGTGCGGTAATCCGGTCGATCGCTGCACGCGCGGCATACGACTCAATATCCATTACGATTGGCGTCAAGCCTGCTGCTTCAGCGACTGCGACACGATCTTCGACTTTTTCCTTGCGGGTCGCCGCCAGCAATACTTCCACATCTTCGGGGGCATTCTGTGCCGGACCGATCACGTCGAAATCAAGACTGACCTCATCCAGTGCAAACGGGATGTATTGGCTAGCTTCGGTTTCGACCTGGAGTTCCAGCTCTTCCTCGGTCATGCCGCCTGGGAGAATGATTTTTTTGGTGATGACGGAGGCCGGCGGCATTCCGAGCGCAACAAACTTGGCGCGCGTGCCGCTTTTTTTCCACACACGGCGCACCGCTTCCGACACCTGTTCAATGTTTTCGATATTGCCGTCCACAACTGCACCGCGCGGCAATGGTTCCATCGCATAGCGCTCCAGACGCAATTCGTTCTTCCCGACTTCGGCGAGCTCGACAAGTTTGACGCCCGATGTACTGATATCCAAACCGACTAGCGGCGGATTTTTTTTACCGATTAACGATCCGAGATCTAAAGCCAAGGGCGGTTCTCCCTGAAAACAGGATTGTTCGTATGAACGTACCGCCTATTCGATTGTCCAATAGGCAGAAAGGAAGTTGCATTCAAGAAATTGCGTTTAAAAACCAGTGCTTAGATGACATTTATTAAAGGTTGCATTAAATCGTAGCAACAACCTTCCGAAAGTGTAAAGCAATTTCCATTTTGCAATTTGCAATTTCGTTGCCAAAACCCCACTTCAGGCATGCAAAAAAGATAATATTCGTTTTCTTGAGCCCAATCTTTGGTTACAAAGCGTTGCGGGAAGAGTCAAGCATCGCCCAGACAACACTTACTCTATCCCAACAAATAGACCTGCGCCGTTATAATGAGCCGGATATCAATTTCCACTCCCTGCCGCCGCATGACTTCCCCCAACTCTGCCGGTGCTACCCTGCCGGAAAGTACCTAAACGCCCGCTCACCATGCTCACCCGTATTGCACTCGCCACATTCGGAATCATTGCCGGTCTTGTATTGATTGGTGCCCTCATCGTCGGCTTCACGCTAATCATGGCTTATCCCAATTTGCCGTCGCTCGATTCGCTGACCGACTATCGCCCCAAAATTCCGCTACGAATTTTTTCAGCGGATAACGTGCTGCTTGGTGAATTTGGCGAAGAGCGGCGCAATGTCGTGCGCATCAAGGATATTCCCGACGTCATGAAGAAGGCCGTACTTGCGATTGAAGACGATCGTTTTTACGAGCATGGCGGCGTCGACTATCTCGGCATTGCGCGTGCCGCCTTGCATAATCTGATGGGCGGCGCGAAACAAGGCGCCTCAACCATCACGCAACAAGTGGCCCGCAATTTTTTCCTCTCCAGCGAGCAAACTCTCAAACGTAAAGTGTATGAAGTCATGCTGGCATGGAAAATTGAGCAAAACCTGTCAAAAGACCAGATTCTCGAGGTCTACATGAATCAGATTTATCTGGGCCAGCGCGCATATGGATTTTCATCTGCCGCGCAAATTTATTTCGGCAAGAAACTCTCTCAACTATCCGTGGCAGAAGCAGCGATGCTGGCTGGCTTGCCAAAGGCACCCTCTGCTTACAATCCGGTTGTCAATCCAAAGCGCGCAAAAGCACGCCAGCAATACATCTTGCAACGCATGCACCAGCTTGGCTACATCACCGACGCGCAATACACGCAAGCGCAAGGCGAAGAACTCAAAACAAAAACAAGTAGCAATGAATTCGGCGTGCATGCCGAGTACGTGTCCGAGATGGCGCGTCAATTGGTCTATGAACAGTTCAAGGAGGACGCATACACACGTGGATTGAATGTATTCACGACCGTGACTAAAACCGATCAGGATGCCGCTTATCTGGCGTTGCGGCGCGGCGTGATGGATTACGAACGGCACCATACCTATCGCGGACCGGAAGGATATATGGACATTCCGGCGGCGAAAGAAGAAGCCGAAGATGCGATCGAAACCGAATTGGCGGATCACCCCGATAGTGACGATATCGTCGCAGCGGTCGTACTCGACGCGTCACCGAAAAGCGTGCGTGCCGTATTGTCGTCTGGTGAAGAAATCATGATCACCGGTGCGGGCCTAGGTTTCGCCACCAACCTCTTGAGCGACAAGGCACCGCCCAATCGCCGCGTCAAGCGCGGCGCCATCATCCGCGTGATGCAGGAGGGCCACGCATGGAATATCACGCAAATGCCGGAAGTCGCGTCTGCATTTGTTTCCGCCAATACCGATGACGGCTCGATCCGAGCGCTAGTGGGTGGCTTCGACTTCAACATCAACAAGTTCAACCACGTCACTCAAGCTTGGCGCCAGCCCGGCTCGTCTTTCAAGCCTTTCATCTATTCCGCATCGCTGGAAAAGGGCTTGTCACCTTCCACCATCATCAATGATGCGCCGATCAGCTTCGATGCCGGACAAACCGGCGGTCAGGCGTGGGAGCCGAAAAATTATGATGGCAAGTATGAAGGCCCCATGACAATGCGCAAGGGCCTGACCAAATCGAAGAACATGGTTTCAATCCGGATTCTGCACAAGATCGGCGCCAAATATGGACAAGAATACACGACGCGCTTTGGCTTCGAAGCAGACAAGAATCCACCCTACCTGACGCTGGCACTGGGCTCCGGTGCGGTCACGCCTTTGCAGATGGCAGGGGCTTACGCGGTATTTGCCAATGGCGGCTACAAGGTCAGCCCCTATCTCATTAGCAAAATTACGGATGCGGAAGGCAAGGTGCTGTCCCAAGTCAGCCCCGACAAGGTAGGTGACCCGGCCAATCGCGTCATTGACGAGCGCAATGCGTTTCTCATGGATAGCATGTTGAAGGACGTGGTCCGGTTTGGAACTGCCACCAAGGCATTGTCGTTGAAACGCACCGATCTGGCCGGCAAGACCGGCACCACTAACGACTCAGTGGATGCGTGGTTCGCCGGCTATCAACCGAAAATCGTCGGTATCGCCTGGATCGGCTTCGACCAGCCCAAAAGTCTGGGCAGCAGAGAAACCGGCGGCGGCGTCGCATTGCCGATCTGGATCAGCTATATGCAAAAAGTACTGAAAGACGTGCCAATCGAAGAGCGCGTGGTGCCGGAAGGTCTGGTTCAGGCCGGTAGCGATTACTACTATGCGGAGAACCCGCCGGGAGCCGGCGTGCGCAATCTTGGCTTGGGTGATCGGGCACCGACCGAAGAAGAAAAAGCCAAGGATGAAGTGAAGAACGAACTGTTCTGATAGCGGGGCCGCAATTTATCGTCCCGCTGCACTCATTCTTGCCGGCGGGAGCGCGCTTCGGCTTTCACACGTCACTCAACACCAGCGCGACACCGGCTTGGCCGCTGACCATCTCGGACAGCGCCGCAAACAGTTCCGAGCCATCACGGGTATTGACCCATTGCCCACCGTCGCGCTTATAGTGAAATCCGCCAGATTTGGCCGCAACCCACATTTCCTGCATCGGCGCCTGGCTATTGACGATGATTTTCGAGCCATTATTGACAAATTCGATCTCGAGTACATTGCCACGCCGACTGCATTCGACGTCCAGATCGCTGATATCGGCGGCTCTCTCCAGCACTGCTTCGATTCGGTCCAAGGTTACCTCTGCCAGCACCAAGAATTCTGATTCGGTCATGCTACACTCCAGTGAGTTTTATATATATAAAATCCAATTTGCCGGGGACAGAGTACGGCATCGCCACAGCGACGTCCCCCCCTTCTTTCCCGCAACAGCCAAAAACTGTGATTCTAATCGTGAAGTCCCATTTTGATTTGTCGCGTCTTATCGCGTTTCCCATCGCTGCCGCTTTGGTGACCCTGCTCGCCGGCTGCGGCCAACGCGGCCCGCTTTATCTGCCAAGCAAGCCGGACGCCATTAAAGCAAGCCCTCAGCCGGCGCCTACCCGCGACAAGGCATCAACCGACAGTCAAATTCCTGCATCCAATTAACCTGGTCCCGACATGTCGCATTTCTCTTACCAAAATGGCGTGCTATGCGCCGAACATACGCCGCTGACCCAAATTGCCAAGCAATTCGGCACCCCGACCTACGTCTATTCCAAGGCGGCATTGACTGAAAATTTTTCAGCCTACGCCGATGCCTGCAAGAAAAGCGGCCGAGATCAAGATTCTGCGCTAGTCTGCTATTCGGTCAAATCCAACTCCAATCTCGCCGTCCTCGATGTGCTGCGGCAACTCGGTTCCGGATTCGATATCGTGTCGGGCGGCGAATTGCTGCGCGTACTCGCCATCGGCGGCGATCCCGGGAAAGTGATTTTTTCCGGCGTCGGCAAAACCTGTGACGAAATGCGTCTGGCGCTATCGCACGACATCCTGTGCTTTAACGTCGAATCGATTCCAGAACTGCACCGGCTGAACGAAATCGCGGCAAAAATGGGCAAGCAAGCGCCGGTTTCATTGCGCGTGAATCCGAACGTGGATGCCAAAACCCATCCCTACATTTCCACCGGCCTCAAGGAAAACAAGTTCGGCGTCGCCTATGAAGAAGCGCTGACCACTTATCGTCTGGCGGCGACACTGCCACATATCAGTGTGGTCGGTATCGACTGCCATATCGGATCGCAATTGCTGGACGATGCACCGCTGCTGGAAGCGGTCGACAAGCTGATCGAACTGGTCGACACACTGGCAAAGGAAGACATCCATTTGCATCACCTCGACATTGGCGGCGGCATCGGCATCACCTACGACAAGGACCAACCGGTTGCCGTCGGCGACTATCTGGCGCGCTTGTTCGCCAAAATCGACGATTGGCGACTAAAGCGATATCGAGGAAAACCGATCAAAGTGTTGTTCGAACCAGGCCGTTCGATCGTCGGCAATGCCGGCGTACTGGTAACCGAAGTGCAGTATCTCAAGCATGGCGGCACCAAGAACTTTGCGATCGTAGACGCTGCGATGAACGACCTGATGCGCCCTGCGATGTATGAGGCATGGCACGGTGTGCAGGCAGTCACGCAACACAATGTGCAGGCGAAGACTTACGATGTGGTCGGACCGGTCTGCGAATCGGGTGACTGGCTGGCGCGGTCGCGCGAACTGGCGATCGAACAGGGTGACCTGCTTGCGATCATGTCGGCCGGCGCCTATGGGATGACGATGGCGTCGAATTACAATACGCGCGGCCGAGCGGCGGAAGTAATGGTTGATGGCGATCAAGTGCATCTGGTTCGCAAGCGCGAAGCAGCGGCTGATTTGTTTGCGCTGGAGTCCGTTGTAAGCTGACACGCCTGAATAAGCGCCAGACCGGCAGCGTTATCGTCGGTCAGCGCTGCTAACTCTAACTACACGCAACAACAGCAGCAGGGCGACGATGATGCCAAACAGGATAGGCTGAGCGAAATCATGCTTGCCTGCCTTCATCCACCAGAAGTGCAGGATGCCAAGCGGCGCAATCACATAAATCATCCGATGCAGCCACTGCCAGCGCCTGCCGCCCAAGCGTTTCACCATGCCATTGGTACTGGTGAGCGCCAGCGGAATCAACAGCAGGAATGCACTGAAACCGACGGTAATGAATGGGCGCTTGGCGATGTCTTTCAGCATCTCCTCGACATCGAAGAAGTGGTCAAACCAGAGGAAGGTTGTAAAGTGTAGAAGCACGTAAAAGAAGGCAAACAGTCCGATCATCCGGCGCAGCTTGATCAGCCAATTCCATTTGGTCAAACGCCGCAACGGAGTTACTGCCAGCGTGATGCACAAAAAATACAGCGTCCAGTCGCCGGTATTGCGCGTGATGAATTCGATCGGATTGGCGCCGAGCCGCTCGGTAACCGCGAACAACACCAAGCGTGCAAACGGAAGCAGCGCCATCACGAATAAGGTCGCTTTGATTGCCTTGAATTGTTGCGACGAAGGATTGAACATTTTTGTACCCAATCCAAATCAGAAAAACTTCTTCAAATCCATACCCGCGTACAGCGATGCAACTTCCTTATAGCCGTTGAACATCAAGGTTTTGCGCTTTTTCGTAAAAAAGCCGTCTTCGCCGATGCGGCGTTCGCTCGCCTGCGACCAGCGCGGATGATCGACCTCGGGATTGACGTTGGAATAGAAACCATATTCCTGCGGTGCAGCGATATTCCATGCGGTGCGCGGCTGATCCTTGGTAAAACGGATTTTCACGATCGATTTGGCCGATTTGAAACCATATTTCCACGGCACCACGATACGTACCGGCGCGCCATTCTGGTTCGGCAGTATTTCGCCGTACATGCCCAAGGTCAGCAATGCGAGCGGATGATTTGCCTCATCAATCCGCAGACCTTCGACATAAGGCCATTCCAATACCGGGCTGCGCAAGCCGGGCATTTGTGTCCTGTCGGCCAGCGAAATGAATTCCACATATTTTGCATTGCCGGTCGGCTCGACTTTTTTTATCAATTCCGACAGCGAATAGCCAATCCACGGAATCACCATCGACCAGCCTTCGACGCAACGCAGACGATAGATACGCTCTTCCAGCGGCGCCAGCTTCAGCAAGCTGTCGAGATCAAGCGTCAACGGCTTCTTGACTTCGCCTTCAATCGTCACGGTCCACGGACGTGTTTTAAGCGTGCCGGCATTTCTGGCCGGATCGGATTTGTCAGTGCCGAATTCGTAGAAGTTGTTGTAAGTAGTGGCATCCTTGTACGGCGTGGTCTTGTCCAACACGACATACGCGGAATTGGCTTTAGCGCCTAACTTTTGTGCGGCAGGCGACTGTGCGAATGCTTCGCGTGACGCCATCTCCAGCAAAGCGCCGCTGGCAATCGAGCCAATTGCCAATTGCTTGATGAAAGTCCGGCGTGATTCAAAAATTTCGCGCGGCGTGATTTCGGAAGCGAGCGGAAGGTCTATCCCATCTGGATTACGCTTGATCAACATGACTGCTCCGTAAAATGAAATTTGATGTAGAACTTAGTCTCCTCTGACGCGAGAACCTTACACCAATTCCATCACACCTGTGGTTTGACGACCAAATACGCAAACCGGCAAAACCTTAACGCGTAACGCTTAGAGTTGTCCGTAAGAGTGCAAACCGGACAGGAACATGTTGACGCCAAGAAAAGCAAACGTCGTCACCAACAGGCCAATCAACGCCCACCAGGCGGCAACCTGCCCGCGCAAGCCCTTCATCAAGCGCATGTGCAACCATGCGGCGTAATTGAGCCACACGATCAGCGCCCAGGTTTCCTTCGGATCCCACGACCAGTAGCCGCCCCACGCTTCGGCAGCCCACAATGCGCCCAATATCGTGGCCACTGTGAAGAAGGCAAAACCGACCGCGATTGACTTGTACATCATATCGTCCAGCACTTCCAGTGCCGGCAGGCGCTCGACTAGCATGCCCTTCGATTTCAGCAGGTAGGCGACCGCCACCATCGATGCCAGCGCAAATGTGCCATAGCCGATAAAGTTCGCCGGCACATGGATTTTCATCCACCAGCTTTGCAACGCCGGCACCAGTGGCTGAATGTCGGACGCATCGCGGCTAACGGTGTACCACAGCAAAAATCCAACTGCCGCAGCAATCACCAGCAGCACGAACGGCCCCAACTGGCGCGTCGCGTAATGCTGTTCGTAATACAGATAGAACAGTGCCGTGATCATGGAAAACAAAATGAACACTTCATACAAATTGGAGACCGGGATGTGCCCGATATCGGTACCGATCAAATACGATTCATACCAGCGCACCAGCATGCCGGTGAAACCCATTACCACCGCCGCCCAGCATAATTTGCTGCCGATCGAAGCGCCGAAATCCGACTTCGCGATCAATCCCCCCCAATAGAACAAGGTCGACAAATAAAACAGCGCACTCATCCACAAAATCGCAGATTGACTGGACAACAGGTACTTGAGGAGGAATTTCTTGTTGGCCATATCCAGCACACCGCCATATAGCGCAACGGCGGACAATGCCAGCACCGCCAATAGCGCAATCAGCCAGCGCACCGGTTTCCAGTTCCAGCCGAGCCACACAAATGTCGGCGCGGCCAGGACAAGAATCGCTTTCTCGTAGTAATCCATGTAGGCGCCGAAGCGATTGAGTGCGAATAGCGATGCAGCTACCAATGCAGCGGCATACAGCCAATCAATCACACTCAGGCGTTTGAAAAAACCAGGGGGCTGGCTGTAAGTCTGATTTTGCGTCAATTCCATTACTTTTCTCCGCTGCCGATATTGGGCTATTCAATATAGTGAAGGATTTTCATTGCTGCTGTAACGGCTCAGTTTGCGCCAATTGCCGTTTCAACACATCGAATTCTTTCTCGAAATCCAGTGTCTTGCGTTGTGAACTCATCGCCATCAGTGCGTATGATTTGCCTTCTTCATCGGACCTGAGCCACACCCACAGACGGCGCTCGCGAATATAAAACATCGAGAACACGCCAAGGACCAACAACAGACAACCGAAATACACGACTTTTTTTCCCGGCGAGCGTGTTACCTGCAATACCGATGCCTTGATTTCCTCAAACCCTGCCAATTGCAAATACACGGGCGCACCGTAGAAGGCGGCATCCGAAAACGCATTGCTCGCCAGTTGCAGGAAACGCGCGTGCTTCTCATCCGGCTCGACTTTCTTCAAGCCATCCTTTTCGCGCGCCGCTTGCCACAATTCCCATAAACTCCCGTTCAGGATTTTCATGAAAATGTCCGCCGCTCTCCCCTGCTCTGCGGGCGGCAGTTTTTCCAGAAATTGCGCGACTGCGATATAACCGGACTGCTTGCCGTCACCGGCAAAAATCGACAAACCCTTGAGCGCCGATGCCTCCAGTTGCTTGCGCAACGCGCCGCCATCGGACAGTGCACGCTGCGCATAACGCTGCGCTGCCTGCATGCGCAAATCGGGGTTCAGAAGCGCGGCCCGCAAACGCATCCACTCCTCCACCGAATCATTATCGTCGGCCGGGATGCGCAGATAGCGAAATGCATCGCCCGGCGAGTCGCGCATCCCGGAAAGAAAGACATATGCGCCATCCAGTTGCACTGGTTGCATATAGTTATGGTATTCGCGCGCTTGTCCGGTTTTGTCGCGCAGCTTGTATTGCACACTGGGGCCGACGTTTTTCAAATCCTTGCTATTGGCATTCTTGGCAGCCGAGCCTAGGCGCTTGTCCAGCCCAGCCGAGATTTTTTCGTTAAAGCTTTTGTTCGAATTGACCGCCCGCACATCCTGTCCATTTTGGGCCACATTCTCCACATTGAACGGCCGAAAGCCAGACCACTCGACGGTGTACTCGCTATCTTTGTCGTTGCCCAGCGGCGTCGAATTGCCCACTTCGCCAGTCATCGCAAACGAATAACTGCGCGCGCCCACCATCGGATAGCCGGCCAGCTTTAATTTGCTGCCGCCATCTTCGAAGCTGGATTGATAGACGGCGATGCCTTTGTAGATCAGCGGTTCATTGACTTTGATCGTCGCCGGAAAAGTCTTGCCAGTCTCATTGTCTTTCACCACCACTTCGCTGGCGAACAGTTTCGGCATGCCGGTCGAATAGTGTTCGATGATGAATTTTTTAAGCTGAATCGTGAATGGCAAATCCTGAATCAATACCCCATCTTGCTGCGGAATAATCGCGGTATTGCTGCTGGCGCCTTCGGGAATCAGTGTGTTGCCGCGAAAAGTTGGATTGCTCAGCCCCAAGCGATGTTGTGCCGGCACCTGCGCGATGATGCCGCTGCCGGCGAAGGGCGTTTTACCGTAGAACCATTGCTGAAAACGGATCGGCAAATCGGAATCGAGCAAGCCGCCGAGGCAGATAATTACAATCGCGCTATGGGCAAAAATATAGCCCCACTTATTCGCTGCCCCCTGCTTGGCAGCGATCAAGGTCGCATTGTCCTTCTCGACGATTTTAATCTTGTAGCCGTTTGCGACAATGCGGTCAGCCGTTTGCTGCGTCAACGCCGCACGCGATATCGCAGCCCGCCATTCCGCTTTGTGGTGGAAATTGCGCAGCGATTGCTCACGCACATTGTCACGCCAACTGCGCATGTCTTTCAGCATCTTCGGCGTATTGCGCACGATGCACAAGGACGTCGACAGCACCAGAAAACCCATGATTAGCAAAAACCACCAAGCCGAATACACAGCATATAAGCCGAGCTTGGCAAATACCTCAAACCAGAATGGGCCGAACTGATTGACATAGTTCGGCATCGGTTCGTTTTGTTTCAATACCGTGCCAATTACCGACGCGATCGCAATCAGCGTCAGCAAACTGATTGCAAAGCGCATTGACGACACCAACTCGACAATTTCAGCGAGCCAGCGGCGGTTGGTCTTGAGGTGTAATCCTGTGGTGCTTGTAGTCATTTATCTAAACTTGTTCGGGACAGAATAACGAGGCGATCGTTATCTCTTTCCCGGCGCGCATAAAATAAAACTAAAACGAAAAAGGGGCGGCCTTGGCCACCCCCTCCGTTAATCTTGTTGCATTGCTCGTTTATTATTATTTCAAACCCGCGATGTAATCTGCAACGGCTTGAATTTCATCATCCGACAGACGCTTGGCAACGCTTGTCATCTGTGGACTATTCTTGCGCGCACCGGAACGGAAGCTGGTCAATTGCACAGCCGTGTAGTCCTGATGCTGGCCACCGATACGCGCAAATTGTGCCGGGATACCGGCGCCGTTTGGACTATGGCAGCCTGCGCAAGCCGGCACATTCTTTTCCGCGATACCGCCGCGGTAGATTTTCTTGCCGATTTCAATCGTATCCTTGTTTTTCGCTGCACCCGGCTTTTGCGCTTGCGCATTTAGGTAAGCAGCTATGTTTTTCACTTCGGCATCGGTCAATGCTTTCGCAATCGACGTCATGATGGCGTTATTACGCTGCGGCCCCTTGAAATCAATCAGCTGTTTGGCGATATATGCTTCGTGTTGCGCCGCCAGTTTCGGATTCTGCACGATGGTCGAATTGCCGGCCGCGCCGTGGCAGGAAACGCAGGCGGGAATATTACGGGATGCATCGCCGTTGGCATAAATGGCTTCGCCTTTTGCTGGGTCGGCTTTGACGACTTTCTTTTCTTCAGAAGCATGAGCGATGGAAGAAACGACAAGCATCGCGACAAACAAGGATTTCACAAATGGTAAAAACGCACGATTCATTCAAACACCCTGAGACTTGATATTAAAATTCTGCCTTATTGGCCGGCTAATTTGCTGTTATTGCGGGCGGTTTCGCTTTGGCGGCGCAACAATACATAACCCCTTATTGTACAATAGCTTTCCGGCATTTTCGCCTCCTTTGCTGCATTTTCTGTTCAACCTATGTCCCTACTTTGGCAAGCCCGTTTCTTTACGACGGTGAACCACCTACGTGATTTGCCAAGCACGCAAGTCCCCGAAATCGCCTTCGCCGGCCGCTCGAACGCTGGCAAGTCGACTGCGATCAATATCCTGTGCAACCAAAAGAAGCTGGCATTCGCGTCCAAAACACCGGGCCGTACGCAGCACATTAATTATTTTTCCATCGGCGGCGCGCATGTCGGCCAACACCGCAAAGATGAAACCAAGGTCGATGAAATCCGTGCGCTGCTGGTCGATTTGCCCGGCTACGGCTACGCTGAAGTATCAGGCTCAGCCAAAGTGCATTGGCAGGAATTGCTTGGCGATTATGTGCAAAGACGCAAGCAACTGGCGGCGCTTGTACTGATCATGGATTCGCGCCGCCCCTTTACCGAGCTCGATATCCAGATGCTGGAATGGTTCGCCCCAACCGGCCGGCCGATTCATTGCATTTTGACCAAAGCCGACAAACTGAACCGCAATGATGCCACCAATGCCTTGCGCCTTGCACGCGGCATGCTGGCTAGCTATGTTGATGAAAACGGGAAACCCTTCCCGTTCACCGTGCAGTTATTTTCGGCATTGAAGCGAATCGGATTGGATGAGGCAAATGACAAGATTCTGGAATTGCTGGGATTGTCCGAAGACGTAACGGACCAAGAGCCGGATGACCAAGCTGATGAGTCGGACACATAGCCAGCAAGATTAAAGGCAAAAAAAAGCCCTGGAGAAAGGGGAAGATCTCCAGGGCAGTAACGCCACATCGTTGGAACAATATGGCCCCGCTCAGGGAGGAGAAGCGGGAGGTGAGTACATCACCTGCTATTAAGAGGGGCCATTTCCGAAAAAGTTCATGTGATTTCTCAGATATTGTTGCAGAAATTCTATTTCACCCACAATGATTATGCAAAATCCTTCGAAGACTGCTCAATTCCCTGCCATCCGGATGCGCCGCATGCGCAAAGATGCCTTTTCCCGCGCGATGATACGAGAGCATGTGCTCACCCCATCGGACTTGATCTACCCCGTGTTCCTTCTGGATGGCCATAACCAGCGAGAAAACGTGGCGTCGATGCCTGGCGTGGAGCGATTGTCTGTCGACTTGCTGCTGGCGGTGGCGGAAGACTGTGTCGCGCTCGGCATCCCGGCATTGGCACTATTCCCGGTTATCAACTCTGCATTGAAAACGCCGGATGGTATCGAAGCAACTAATCCCGATGGATTGGTACCGCGCGCCGTGCGCGAACTAAAGCAACGCTTTCCCGAACTTGGCATCCTGACCGACGTGGCGCTCGACCCCTACACCAGCCACGGACAGGATGGCGTGATCAATGCTGATGGCTATGTGCTGAATGACGAAACCTGTTCGCTATTGGTCAAGCAGGCATTGGTCCAGGCCGAAGCTGGCGTCGACATCGTCGCACCGTCCGACATGATGGATGGCCGCATTGGCGCGATACGCAATGCACTCGAATCGCAGCATCATATTCACACCCGCATCATGGCGTATTCCGCCAAGTACGCGTCCGCGTTTTACGGCCCCTTCCGCGATGCGGTCGGCTCCGCCAACAATCTGGGTAAAGGCGACAAATCCACGTATCAGATGGACCCGGCCAACAGCAATGAAGCGCTGCGTGAAGTGGCACTCGACATTGCCGAAGGCGCCGACATGGTAATGGTCAAACCCGGCATGCCGTATCTGGACATCGTGCGCCGCGTGAAAGACGAGTTCCAGGTACCGACCTTCGCCTATCAAGTCAGCGGCGAGTACGCAATGATCAAGGCTGCGTCGCAAAACGGCTGGCTCGACCATGATAAAACAATGATGGAAGCGATGCTCGCGTTCAAGCGCGCAGGCGCGGATGGTGTACTGACCTATTTCGCCCGCAATATCGCCCGTCTGCTCAAGCACAGCGGCTGATTATGGCGCAACCGCCGAAATGCACTTTCAACCTGATGATTGGGACGTACTTCCTTCACGCCGCTTGGCTATCGCCGCCATTGCATTCGTTTCCGTTGTCACGCTCTGACGCAACTTCAGATAGCTAATCCGCAGCATGGACATCTTTCTCATCAGTGACAATCAGGTCAGCCTTGCAACGGCGCTATCACCCTCTGCCCCGCCCAATAGCTTTCTATGGCTTGATGTCACGCACGACGAAGTGGCGGCCAATCCCGATGCATGGCGCGATGCGGTGGAACGTGCCACCGGCACCCGCCTCTATGATTTGCACTTGCTCGACGTTGCCAACCTCAACCATCCGTCGTACTTCGACTCGACGCAGGATTACGAGATGGTAGTGTTTCGCAAACTGGCGCTGGCGCACAATACCGATGCCCCATCCAGTGAAACCGTACAAGACAACGAACAGCGGCGCAAGGTACCGCCCGTGCTGAACAAACTGGCGACGATTCCGGTCACATTTCTGTTGATGAATCGGGCGCTGGTCACAGTCCATGCACGCCATAGCCGCACCATCGAAGCCGCGCGCAATCGCCTGCTCGATTACAAATGCAAACCGGATGGAGCTGCCCATGGCAGTCGCCCCTCGACGTCGCCGGAGGAGTTGATGCTGCGTCTGTTGAACGCGATGGTCGATCAATATTTGGAGTTGCGCCAGCCACTGACCGCGCAACTCGATCGTTGGCAGCGCGCACTGCTTAATCCGCGTCGCCCGTTCAAGGACTGGATGGCGCTACTGGATGCACGCAACGAATTGCACAAACTCGATCATTTGTGCGAAGAACAGCACGACGCATTGCAAGAACTGCGCGATCATTTCGTCGACACCTACAACAACCACGACGACAGCCGCGCCAAAGACTTGCTGTTGGTCCGTGTCAATGACGTGATGGAACACATCACGCGCGTGCTGAATCATGCCCGGCGGCTGGAATCATCGCTCGAATCCGCAGTGCAAATCCATTTCGCGTCGGTGTCCCACCGCACTAGCGAAATCATGCGCACACTCACCGTGATCACCGCCTTGTTCATGCCGCTGACTTTGCTGACAGGTATCTTCGGCATGAATTTTGTCGATATGCCGCTCTTGAAAGACAAGGCAGGCTTCTGGATTGCAGTAGGTATCATGGCGCTGATTGTGGCCAGCCTGTTATTTTTCTTTCGGCGCAAACGCTATCTGGAAGATTAGCCGCCAAAATAAAAAAGCGCCTCGATGGGCGCTTTTTTTATTCGATCCGCAAAAGGTTATTTATTCGGCTGCGGCGTGATCCGTAGATACGGACGTGGCGCAGTATAGCCTTTCGGATATTTCTGCTTGATTACCTCTTCATCCTGGATCGTCAGCGGAATAATCACGTCATCGCCATCGCGCCAGTTGCCGGGTGTCGCGACCGAATAGCCATCAGTCAATTGCAACGCATCGATGACGCGCAGTACTTCATCGAAATTACGGCCCGTGCTCATTGGATACGTAATAATCAAGCGGATTTTCTTTTTCGGATCGATCACGAACAGTGAGCGCACGGTCATGGTTTCCGATTGATTCGGATGGATCATGTCATACAATGCGGCGACCGATTTATCTGCATCTGCAATGATCGGAAAGCCCACAACGGTCTTTTGCGTTTCTTCAATGTCCTGGATCCACTGTACATGTTTGCCTACTGGATCCACTGACAACGCAATCGCTTTCACATTGCGCTTGTCAAATTCGGATTTCAATTTCGCAGTCAAGCCCAGTTCCGTCGTGCATACTGGCGTGAAATCGGCCGGGTGCGAAAACAATACGATCCAAGAGTCGCCAGCCCACTCGTGAAATTTAATTTTTCCAATCGAAGAATCTTGTTCAAAATCAGGTGCTGTGTCACCAAGACGCAAAGTCATGTCCGTCTCCAAAAAATTATGCAATGTTAGACATATAGCGGTTCATTAGGCAGAATTCAAGAACAGATAAGTTAGGTCCTTCATATGCGTTTGCATATATCAGCACACCAAGTTTTCTGGAGTGGAATTTTTCACAAAAACGATTGGCCATGTGAAGAACAAGTATCGACCATCCGCTCCAGCAATTCTTTGTGCAGACTCTGCAGTTTCCGATATGCTCCGGTCAAATGCTGGAGATGAATGCCAATGAGCGCAAAAATTTCTCTGCATTCTGATAGCCGATGACGCGCGCGCCTTGAATTTCACGACCTTGCTTGTTGAAGAAAATAATTCCTGGCGGGCCAAACAGATTAAAACGCTTGAGCATCGCCTTGTCATCCACGTTATTGGCAGTGACATCGATTTGCAGCAGCACCATGCCACCAAACTGCGCTTGGATACGGGGGTCGGAGAAGGTCAGCTTCTCCATTTCCAAGCACGATACGCACCAGTCCGCATAGAAATCGAGCAATACAATTTTGCCATTCGACTGCGTCAAAGCAGCATCCAGTTCAGCGACCGATTTCACTCGCACGAATTCAGTCTTTCTAGCCGAACTTCCCTTGAGATGGGCCAGCGGCGCCAATGCATCGCGCCCACCGGTCGCCACACCCAACAGTTGCGCGAGGCCGAATGCGACGAACACCAAGCCAAGCGCTTTCGCAAGCCAGCCCGATTCCCTGGTCCATAACATGTAGGCACCATATCCGATGCCCAATGCCGCCCACCCGGATAACTGCGCCCATGCCGGAATCACTGGCGATAGCAACCACAACGCCACTCCCAGCATCAATACGCCGAAGAAGCGCTTGACCGATTCCATCCAAGCGCCGGCACGCGGCAGCAAGGAGCCGGCCGAGAGTCCCACCAGCAGCAAAGGCACGCTCATGCCCACCGCCATTGCAAACAACGCGCCGCCACCCACCAGCACATCCCGCGTCTGGCTGATATACACCAAGGCGCCGGCCAAGGGGGCTGCGACACATGGCCCGACGATCAATGCTGATATGGCGCCCATCATGAATACGCCGAGCAGTTTCCCCGTCGCCTGCTTTTCCGACGCCTGTATCAGCTTCAACTGGATAGCCGCCGGCACTTGCAACTGATACACGCCGAACATCGACAGCGACAACGCTACCATCAAGAGCGCAAATGCCCCCAACACCCACGGATTTTGCAGGGTCGCGGACAGTCCTTCGCCAATCAAGCCGGCAGCGATGCCGAGTCCGGTGTAAACAATCGCCATGCCCAGCGAATATGTAACCGACAACAAGAAGCCGCGCTGAGGCCGCACTTGTGCGCCTTCGCCGACAATGATGAAGGATAGGATCGGCACCATCGGCAGCACGCATGGCGTGAAGGACAGACCCAGCCCCAGCAAGAAAAACAACGGTAGGATCACCAGCAGCTCGCCGCTTTTGAGCGACGCTTCAATGCGGCCCATTTCCGAATCCGCGGATGGCACGGCGTCGGCCGCCTCCTCCATGCCGGGCGACGAAACTTGCCTGCCTGAGCGAGGCTCACCGACGACACCATTGCCGGTCAATTCTTTTTGCGCAGCAGCGACTGCGCCCAACAATCCCATGCCACCGGGCGACAGCTTCGCTTCCGAGTCCATCGGCGCATAGCACAGCCCCTTGTCAGCGCAACCCTGCCCCGTCGCAGTCAGTGTAAATGTGCTTTCGGCTTCAACCGGTATCTTGATCGTAAGCGTATTGCGGTAAGTCTCGACATTCTTCTGGAATGTGTCGTCAAACTTCACTTTCCCCGCTGGCAAAATCGGCTCGCCAAGCTTGACGCCAACAGCCTTGAAACGGAAGCGCTCGCGGTACATATAGTATCCGCCAGCGATGGTGTACTTGATCTCGATAGTCTTGGCATCTGCCATCCTGGCAGAAAATTTGAACGCGTCCTCGGGCTGGAGATAATCAGCCTCGGCATGCGCGAGCGGCGCCAGCAAGAATACGAACGCAAACAATGCAGATAACGTGACGGCAAGAACCGACCTCCCACGTTGTACATGCAACCGCAAGCATCCCCAGCTTCGCACGGTCGTTAATGTAGCAACTGCCTGAATGAACATCTTAAGCATTCACATCTTTCTTCGTTTCGTATGCAATCCAGTCGAGATATGCAGGGAGTCCCGCAACGATGGGCAACGCGATAATTTTGGGCACTTCGTACGGATGCATCGCTTTGATCGCGGCCTCCAGTTCCGCGTAGCGTTCCCGCACTGTCTTGATCAACAACGTGACTTCATTAGTTTGTTCAATCGCGCCTTGCCATTGATACACCGATTGCACGGCAGGCAAAATATTCGCGCATGCGGCCAGCTTCTGCTCAACAAGGTGCTGTGCCATTGCATGGGCAAGCGCTGCATCAGGCACATTCGTCAATACCAAGAGCGGCTGTAACATAGTCGATATCCGACGCTTAAGCTAAAACTTTCCAGCCTACATTTACTTCAATAACCGACGCCGGGTCAGCACGGTCGCAACATAAAAACCTGCAATGCAATATGCGAACAAGAGCGCAATATTCGCCAATGGCATACTGGGCCATTCACCGAGAATCAGGGGACGGACCAGACTGACCGCCGCGCTCAAGGGCAACAAGTGAGAAATCGCCTGTAGCCAAGTTGGTAATTGCGTGGTTGGATAGTATACGCCTGACAGAAAAACCATCGGGGTCAGTACAAGCGTGAAATAGTAGGTAAAAAAATCATAACCGCGCGCCAGTGCATTGATGACCAATCCCAGTGACGCGAAGGTCATACCGATCAAAAACAACAATGGCACGACCAGGATTGTTTGCAAATGCAAACCGATGCCGAGCGCAAATATCACGCTCAGAATCGCGATGCCGGAAAACAGCGATTTGGTCGCTGCCCATAACATTTCGGCCAGTATCACATCGTCCAGCGCCAATGGCGCATTCATCAGCGCATCCCACGTTCTTTGCACATGCATGCGAGAAAAAGCCGAATACAGTGCCTCAAAGGAAGACGCCATCATGATCGACATACAGATGGAACCCGATGCCAAATATTGGATATAGGGAATACCGTTGATATTTTGCAGTAAGCTGCCAAGGCCGTAACCGAACGCAATCAAGGTGATGAGCGGATCAGCAATATTGCCCAGCACACTGGCCACCGCGAGCTTTTTCCATACCAGAAAATTACGCTGCCAAATGGGCCGGAAACGCATCGAAAACTGCGGCAATGCATAGCTCTTCATAATTAATCCCGTATTTCCCTGCCGGTCAGTTTGAGGAACAAGTCTTCCAGATTGGCAGGCCGATGGATATAGCGCACGCTTGGCGTCGTGTGCAACCCTTGCAGAAGCGATTGCGCCTCATTGGTATAGCAGAAAACTGTCTCACCACTGATTTCTATGCGGGCCGATTTTTGCCGTCCGACCGATTGGCCCCAAGCAAGCGCATTTTCGCCGTATACCTCGACCACTTCGGCTTCGATATGCTTCGCAATCAAATCGCGCGGCGAACCTTCGGCAATCATCTGACCGTGATCGATCACTGCGAGCCGATCACACAAGCGCTCGGCCTCATCCATGAAATGTGTGGTGAGAAAGATGGTTTTACCCTCAACGAGCAGCATCTTCAAGCGCTCCCATATCATGTGTCGAGCCTGTGGATCCAGCCCGGTCGTCGGCTCATCCATGAAAATCAGATCCGGATCATTGATCAGGGCACGTGCAAGCGTCAGACGTCGTCTCATACCACCTGACAGTTCGGCGATACGTGCATTTTTTTTCGCAGTCAGGTTAGAAAACTCCAGTAACCCGGGTATGCGGGCCTTGATCTCGGCATCATCAATGCCGAAATAGCGGCCAAATACGAACAAATTCTCGGCAACAGTGAAATCCGGATCAAGGTTGTCGCCCTGCGGCACCACACCCACCCGCAAACGTGCTGGGCGCGCCTCGGCCGGAATTGATTTCCCTGCCAATTCGATCTCGCCACGATCAGGTGCAATTAACCCCAAGCAAAGGCGCAGCGTAGTAGTCTTGCCGGCGCCGTTTGGGCCAAGCAAGCCGTAACACTCTCCACGCCGAAGCGCGAATGACAGGTCGTCAATTACGGTGCTTTTCGATTTACCATCGCCATAGGACTTGTGCAGATTCGCAACCGACAGAATGATGGATTCAGGCATAAGCAATGAGGACCTTCGTGAAATTACTTATCTTGCCACAAACAGAACAACGCCGTAAAAGCCAAAAGCCAGGCAAATGCCTGGCTTTTCCCTTGCGCACTGTGTTACAGCGGCTTTGGCTTACTCTGCGCCGTCAACTTCAACAGCTTCAGTAACCTCCGGACGATCGACCAATTCAACGAAAGCCATCGGTGCATTGTCACCAACACGGAAACCCATCTTCAGGATACGCAGGTAGCCACCGTTGCGATTTGCATAACGTGGACCGAGCTCGGAGAACAGCTTGCCAACGATTTCACGGTCACGCAGGCGATTGAATGCCAGACGCTTGTTGGCCAGCGAGTCCGTTTTGCCGAGAGTCAGAATTGGCTCGATGACACGGCGCAGCTCTTTTGCCTTTGGCAGTGTGGTCTTGATTGCCTCGTGACGCAGCAGAGAAACAGTCATGTTGCGCAACATCGCAAGGCGGTGGGACGAAGTACGATTTAATTTACGAAGGCCGTGACGGTGACGCATGGTAATTCCTTTCAGTTTTTAATAGTGATCCAGCTCTTCTATCGACTTTGCCTATGGCAAGTCACGGGCCGGTAATTTATTTTTACGATTTTACAAAATAACAGGAGGCAGATTACACTTGCCCCATCAAATTATTTCTCCAAACCGGCAGGTGGCCAGTTCTCGAGCTTCATACCCAGAGTCAAACCACGGGAAGCCAAGACCTCCTTGATTTCATTCAAAGACTTGCGTCCCAGATTCGGCGTCTTCAGCAACTCATTTTCGCTACGCTGGATCAGATCGCCAATGTAGTAAATGTTTTCAGCTTTCAGGCAGTTCGCGGACCGCACAGTCAGTTCCAAGTCATCAACCGGACGCAACAGGATCGGGTCAACTGCTGGCGCACGCGACGGCGCTTCAGCAGCTGCTTCGGTACCTTCCAGCGCAGCAAACACATTTAATTGATCAACCAAGACGCGAGCCGATTGGCGAATCGCCTCCTCCGGCGAAATCACTCCATTCGTTTCGATATTGATCACTAGTTTGTCGAGGTCGGTACGCTGTTCCACACGAGCAGATTCAACGGCATACGACACGCGGCGCACAGGAGAAAACGATGCGTCGAGGATGATACGGCCAATGGTCTTGTTCGCATCTTCGGCCAAACGGCGCACGTTACCCGGCACATAACCCCGGCCTTTCTCAACCTTGATCTGCATGTCGAGCTTACCACCGGCAGTCAGGTGTGCGATCACATGATCCGGATTTACCAGCTCCACATCGTGCGGCAAATCGATATCGGATGCAAGCACAGCGCCTTCGCCGTCTTTTTTCAAGGTCAGCGTGACGTCGTCGCGGTTGTGCAGCTTGAACACGACACCCTTGAGATTCAACAACATGTCAACGACGTCTTCCTGCACGCCATCGAGCGAAGAATATTCATGCACAACGCCAGCGATCGTGACTTCAGTCGGCGCATAGCCAACCATTGAGGACAATAGAACACGACGTAGTGCGTTACCGAGCGTGTGGCCATAGCCGCGCTCAAAAGGTTCCATCACGACTTTTGCGTGACCAGCACCAAGTGCTTCAACTTCAATAATACGGGGCTTTAACAAGCTGCTTTGCATGAAATGTCCTTTTCAATACCCTCGGTTCGTTACACCGATAAGGCTGATGGCATTACGAGAAGAAATGCCCGCTCAAATTCTTGTATTGCGGAACAGAATTAAGCACTGCCTAGGGACTGCACACTCTGTCCCCCAACTGGAAAACGGGCACGAAATTAAAATTAACGAGAATACAATTCGACGATCAGCGATTCGTTGACATCATTCGCGATTTCACTGCGGTCGGGTACGGACTTGAAGGTGCCTTCCATTTTTTTGGCATCAACCGCAACCCAAGATGGCATGCCGATCTGTTCAGCTAGCGAGAGTGCCTCAACGATACGCACTTGTTTTTTCGCCTTTTCGCGAACAGCAACGATGTCGCCCGGCTTGACTTGATACGAAGCAATGTTTACGACGGTACCATTCACGGTAAACGCTTTGTGGCTCACCAATTGACGGCCTTCAGCACGCGTGGAACCGAAACCCATCCGATAAACCACGTTGTCAAGGCGTGCTTCGAGTAGCTTCAACAGTGTTTCACCTGTATTGCCCTTGCGACGATCTGCTTCGGCAAAATAGCGCCGGAATTGACGCTCAAGAATACCGTACATGCGCTTCACCTTTTGCTTTTCGCGCAATTGGTTGCCGTAGTCGGAAGTACGGGCACCGGAGGTGCGGCCATGCTGACCTGGTTTGGAATCCAATTTGCATTTGGAATCCAGCGAGCGGCGTGCACTCTTCAGAAACAGGTCGGTACCTTCACGGCGGGAGAGTTTTGCTTTAGGTCCGATATAACGTGCCACGAGAATTTCCTTTTATTAAATGACGCCCCAAGTGAATCCAACTCTAACTGGAATTCGTCAGGCGCTAGTCTAATCTACCTACAATCAGACGGTGGGCTTAAGAACAAAACCCGCCAAGATCTTTGGCGGGCAAACTTACATCCGTTGCAATATCTAAATGTTGCAAGACAGAGCTGTATTCAGCAATCCATCTTCAAACGACTTAAATACGGCGGCGCTTCGGGGGACGGCAACCATTATGCGGCACTGGCGTCACATCTTGAATTTGGGTAATTTTGATACCCAAATTGTTTAACGCACGAACAGCGGACTCGCGACCTGGACCTGGGCCCTTGATGCGAACTTCGAGGTTCTTCACACCGCACTCAACTGCAACCTTGCCAGCCGCTTCCGCTGCCACCTGCGCTGCAAATGGGGTCGACTTACGCGAACCTTTAAAGCCGGCACCACCGGAAGTAGCCCAAGACAGCGCATTGCCTTGCCGATCGGTAATCGTAATGATCGTGTTATTGAAGGATGCGTGGATATGCGCAATGCCTTCAGCAACGTTCTTTTTAACTTTCTTGCGCACGCGTGCTGCGGCGGCGTTATTGGGTGCTTTTGCCATGATAATTTCCTTGAATCCAACGACTAATCAAACTGCTGACCATTTCATCAGCGTGGATTATTTCTTCAGCGATTGTGCTGCCTTACGCGGTCCCTTGCGAGTACGTGCGTTGGTACGGGTACGCTGACCACGGCAAGGCAAACCTTTACGATGGCGCATCCCGCGATAGCAACCCAAATCCATCAAACGCTTGATATTCATCGAGATTTCACGACGCAGATCGCCTTCGACGATGAATTTTGCTATCTCATCGCGCAGCTTTTCCAGTTCGTTATCATCTAGATCTTTGACCTTTTTATTGGTCGGAACACCTGTCTTCACGCAAATTTCCTGCGCGCGCCGGCGGCCAACACCATAAATCGCAGTCAAGCCGATAACGGTGTGTTGATGGTTGGGGATATTAACCCCTGCAATACGTGCCATTCGTTATTCCTCGATCAATAACGTTAATTAACCTTGGCGCTGCTTATGACGTGGTTCCGTGCAAATAACACGAACTACGCCCTTGCGCTTGATGATCTTACAGTTGCGGCAGATCCGCTTGACTGATGCGAGCACTTTCATTTTTGCCCTCTTTCTTTCAATTACTTATAAAACATTGCAGAATTGAGTTAAGTGAAGCGCAAGTCAACCCTCAACATGAATCATCACTTTGTACGGAATACAATACGTGCACGACTCAAATCATAAGGCGTCAATTCCACTGTCACCTTATCACCTGGCAGAATGCGAATATAATTCATGCGCATCTTGCCAGAAATATGACCTAGAACTACATGCCCGTTTTCCAACTTAACTCGAAATGTTGCATTTGGAAGATTCTCTAGAATCTCACCTTGCATTTGGATAACGTCGTCTTTTGCCATGCGGTCTGCTCGTTCTCTTGGCGCTTATCGCGTAGGAATTCCGCCCTTGAAATTCGCTTTGCGAAGCAGCGATTCGTATTGTTGCGACATAACGTAGTTTTGCACCTGCGCCATGAAGTCCATCGTTACCACCACAATAATCAGAAGCGACGTTCCACCGAAGTAAAATGGCACTTTCCAGCGTGCAATCAAAAATTCCGGCAACAAACAAACAAGCGTTATATAAACTGCACCTGCCAAAGTCAATCGCGTCAAAATCTTGTCGATGTAGCGTGCGGTCTGATCACCCGGACGAATACCGGGAACAAACGCACCGCTTTTCTTTAAGTTGTCAGCAGTTTCTTTACTGTTAAACACCAATGCAGTATAAAAAAAGCAGAAAAACACAATCGCAACCGCATATAGCAATGCGTGAATCGGTTCGCCCGGTGCCATCGAAGCCGCTAAATCTTTCAGGAACCGTACAAACTGGTTGCTCGTATCACCTGAAGTGAACCAGCTCGTAATTGTTGCTGGGAACAAAATAATCGACGATGCGAAAATCGGGGGAATCACCCCAGCCATATTTAGCTTCAACGGCAAATGACTGCTTTGACCGCCGTAAATTTTGTTTCCAACTTGGCGCTTCGCATAATTGACAAGAATCTTGCGTTGTCCACGTTCAATAAATACCACTAGGAACGTCACAGCAGCAACAATCACGCATATCAAAATCGCCGACAATGCATTCATTGAACCGGTGCGCACCAACTCAAACAATCCACCCAAGGCATTCGGCAAACCCGCAGCGATACCGGCAAAGATGATGATCGAGATACCATTACCCAAGCCACGCTCGGTAATCTGTTCGCCCAACCACATCAAAAACATCGTTCCAGTCACTAGCGTCACGACCGTTGTAAAGCGGAACGCCAAACCCGGATCAATTACCAGACCGGCTTGCGACTCGAGTGCGACGGCAATACCGAGCGCCTGGAAAGTCGCCAACACCAAGGTGCCGTAGCGCGTGTACTGCGTAATCTTCCTGCGACCGGATTCACCTTCTTTTTTCAGCGCTTCCAACTGCGGAGATACAATCGACATCAACTGCATGATGATCGATGCTGAAATGTACGGCATAATCCCGAGCGCGAAAATCGTAAAACGCGATAACGCACCACCTGAGAACATATTAAACATCCCCAAAATACCGCCTTGGTTTTGCTTAAACAACTGTGACAACTGCGTCGGATCGATACCAGGCACAGGAATATGTGCCCCGATACGATAAACAACCAATGCCGCCAGCAGAAACCACAGACGGCCCCACGGGAAACCGCTTGCCGCGCTTTTAGCAAGTTGAGGAGTTGTCGCCAATTATGAACTCCTTTTAAACTACCAATTTAGGCAACCGCACCACCAGCGGCTTCGATTGCAGCTTTAGCACCTTTAGTCGCGAGCACACCTTTGAGTGTCACTTTTTTAGAAATGCTTCCGGCCAAAATAACACGCACAACCCGCGCCAACTCGGACACTAGGCCAGCTTGTTTCAATGCCAAAACATCGATATCAGCGACCGGTAATTTGTCCAGATCCGACAAACGCACTTCTGCCTTGTACGGCGTTGCAAGCGATTTGAAACCGCGTTTAGGCAAACGACGTTGCAGCGGCATCTGACCGCCTTCAAAGCCGATTTTGTGGAAGCCGCCAGAACGAGATTTCTGACCTTTGTGACCACGGCCAGCGGTCTTACCCAGGCCCGAACCAATACCACGGCCGACGCGTCGCTTGTAATGCTTGGCACCGCCTGCTGGTTGGATATTATTCAATTCCATGATTTGCTCCGTTCGCAAGCGCAAGGCTTACAAAACCACTTTCACGAGATACGATACTTTGTTTATCATGCCGCGCACTGCCGGCGTATCTTGCAATTCTGAAACAGAATTTATACGACGCAAGCCGAGACCGCGAACCGTGGCACGATGTGTTTCACGCGTCCCAATCAGCCCCTTGACCAACTGAACTTTTACTGTTTTTGTCATTTTGATCACCTTAGCCCAGAATTTCCTCAACGGACTTGCCACGCTTGGCAGCAATTTCCGAAGGTGTATTCATTTTGGACAAACCATCCAAGGTTGCACGTACCATGTTGTATGGGTTCGTGGAACCATTGGACTTCGCCACAACGTTCGTCACGCCCATCACTTCGAAAATCGCGCGCATTGGACCACCTGCGATCACCCCGGTACCATCTTTTGCTGGCGACATCAGCACGGACGATGCGCCATGCTTGCCAGTGACCGTATGTTGCAACGTGCCATTTTTCAACGTCACTTTAATCATTTTGCGCCGCGCTTCTTCCATCGCTTTTTGAACAGCAACCGGCACTTCTTTCGATTTGCCCTTTCCCATCCCGATGCGACCATCGCCATCACCAACCACAGCCAACGCGGCGAAGCCCATTATGCGACCACCTTTAACCACTTTGGTCACACGGTTGACTGCGATCATTTTTTCGCGCATGCCATCATCCGGCTTGTCGCTTTGCATCTTGGATTGCATTTTTGCCATGATGATTTTCCCTTAGAACTTCAGACCAGCTTCACGTGCCGCCTCGGCAACTGCCTTGACGCGACCGTGATAGCGGAAACCAGAGCGATCAAACGCGACTTCGGCAATGCCGGCTTTCAATGCCTTTTCAGCGACGCGCTTACCTACCAGTGCTGCAGCTGTGGCATTACCACCCTTGCCCGATTGTCCAGCCAACTCTTGACGCACCTCGGCTTCCAGCGTGGATGCGGAAGCCAAGATTTTTGCATCCGGGCTGATGATCGTAGCGTAAATGTGCAAGTTGGTACGATGCACGGCCAGGCGATTCACCTTGAGCTCTGCGATCTTCGCACGGGTTTGAACCGAGCGTCGCAAGCGAGATTGTTTCTTGTCCATCGTCAACCCCTATTACTTCTTCTTGGTTTCTTTAATCACTACCACCTCGTCCGAATAACGGACGCCCTTGCCCTTGTAAGGCTCAGGACTGCGGTACGCACGGACTTCAGCAGCCACTTGACCAACGCGCTGACGATCAATCCCTTTGATCAAAATCTCGGTCGGCGTCGGCGTAGTGCATGTCACTCCTGCTGGCATTTCGTGCACAACCGGATGCGAGAAGCCGAGAGACAAATTGAGTTTTTCGCCTTGCGCTTGGGCTTTGTAGCCCACGCCAACCAGATTGAGTTTCTTTTCGAAACCCTTGGTGACGCCATTGACCATGTTATTGACCAATGCACGCAATGTACCGGACATCGCATTTGCTTCGCGGCTGTCGTTGGCAGCTTCGAATACGAGAGTACCGCCATTGTTTTTGACTTTAACCAAGCCATTTAAAGGCATGGATAACGTGCCCATGGGACCCTTGATTGTGATTTTCACCTCAGTGATGGTGACTTCCACACCACTTGGCAACACAATCGGCATTTTACCTACACGAGACATGTTCCGCTCCTTAGGCCACGTAGCAAATAACTTCGCCACCGACACCGGTTGCGCGCGCTTTGCGGTCAGTCATGACACCCCTCGGGGTCGATACGATTGCCACACCCAAACCATTCATCACATTCGGGATCTCGTCCTTACCCTTGTAGATGCGCAACCCCGGACGGGACACGCGCTCCAAGCGCTCAATGACGGGACGACCGGCATAATATTTCAAACCGATTTTCAGTTCCGCCTTACCCGCTGCTTCGGACACGGCGAAATCTTCAATGTAACCCTCGTCCTTCAGAACGTTGGCAATCGCAACCTTGACTTTGGACGACGGCATTGCCACCATCGTTTTTTGCACAACTTGCGCATTGCGGATACGGGTCAGCATATCGGCGATAGGATCGCTCATACTCATTGCTTATTCTCCTATTACCAGCTAGCTTTGGTCATACCCGGAATCTCGCCACGCATGGCGACTTCACGGAGTTTAATACGGCCCAACCCGAACTTGCGGAAAGTGCCACGGGGGCGACCAGTCAGTGCGCAACGATTACGTTGGCGGGTCGGAGCAGAGTTACGTGGCAGCGCCTGCAATTTCAGGCGCGCTTCGTAGCGCTCTTCTTCCGACTTCGATTGGTCATCAATGATTGCCTTTAACTCGGCGCGCTTACCGGCGTATTTCTTTACCAGGTCTGAACGCTTTTGCTCACGGTTAATCAGTGCCAGTTTTGCCATGGCAACCTCAGTTTCTGAACGGAAATTTAAATGCGGCGAGGAGCGCTTTCGCTTCGTCGTCGGTCTTCGCAGTTGTCGTGATGCTGATGTTCATGCCACGCAATGCGTCAATCTTGTCGTACTCAATTTCGGGGAAAATAATCTGCTCTTTCACACCGATATTGTAGTTACCACGACCGTCGAATGCACGACCGGACACACCACGAAAATCGCGCACACGCGGCAGCGCAACAGTGATGAACCGATCGAGGAATTCGTACATGTGCGCGCCGCGCAGGGTAACCATACAACCGATCGGATAACCTTCGCGAATCTTGAAGCCCGCAATCGCCTTACGCGCCTTGGTAACAACAGGCTTCTGGCCTGCGATCTTGGTCAGATCGCCAACAGCGTGCTCGATGATTTTCTTGTCCGCAACCGCTTCCGACAAACCCATGTTCAGGGTGATTTTCAGAATGCGCGGAACTTCCATCACCGACTTGTAACCGAACTTGCCGGTCAGGTCAGCAACGACCTTTTCTTTATAGAACTCTTGGAGACGGGCCATGATCTCTTAAACCTTAACGACTTCGCCGGTTGATTTAAAGACGCGGACTTTTTTGCCACCCACATCCTTGAAACCAGCACGATCTGCCTTGCCAGTTGCCGCGTTGAACAACGCAACATTTGACACATGAATTGGCATCAACTTATCCAAGATGCCGCCAGTAGTACCTGTCATCGGATTTGGCTTGGTCGCTTTTTTCGCAACATTGACACCCTCAACCACCACGTGGTTAGCATCAACACGCTGCCTGACTACGCCGCGCTTGCCCTTATCCTTACCAGCCAGGACGACGATTTCGTCGTTTTTTCGAATCTTATCCATCACGACCCCTTACAGAACTTCAGGCGCGAGCGACACGATTTTCATGAAACGCTCAGTGCGCAATTCGCGCGTGACCGGCCCAAAAATACGCGTGCCAATCGGCTCAAGCTTTGCATTCAGCAAAACTGCCGCATTGCCATCGAACTTTACCAATGAACCATCCTGGCGACGCACACCTTTGGCGGTACGCACGACAACAGCATTGTAAATTTCACCTTTTTTTACACGACCGCGCGGAGCAGCGGATTTGACCGTCACCTTGATAACGTCACCAATGCTCGCATAGCGGCGCTTGGAACCACCCAGCACTTTGATACACATGACTTCACGCGCACCAGTGTTGTCGGCCACTTCAAGCCGGCTTTCAGTTTGAATCATAATATTTTCTTTCCCAACTTAACCCGCTCGATCCGCACAATGCGGAGTCGCGGTCAGTCTTGGTCCCGCCAGGCACCCCAGAAACCAAGGCACACTGATTGGGTGGACAAATTCCAAAACTTCTTGCCATTACGAATTTTTACTGCGGAGCACTAACTCACCGCTCTCGCAAACAATTACAAGAACGAAGCCCGACATTATTACATCAAAATGCCGGGTCCGCAACACTTAATTAAACTATTTGTGCTACTTGAACCACTCGTGTCACGGTCCAGGCCTTGGTCTTGGAAATCGGACGGCCCTCCTGAATCTCTACCGTATCACCGGTTTTCGCCTGGTTGGCCTCGTCATGCGCATGATATTTATTCGAGCGCATGATGATCTTGCCATATAGCGGATGCTTGACATGGCGTTCGATCAACACTGTGACGGTCTTGTCCATTTTATCGGAGACCACCTTGCCAATCAGCGTGCGCTTGAGCGCTTTTTTCACTGGCTCGTTCATTATTTGGCGTCCTTCTGATTCATGACCGTCTTTACGCGTGCGATGTCGCGGCGTACTTTTTTGAGCTGGGAGGTGTTATTCAGTTGCTGCGTTGCAATTTGCATACGCAGACCGAATTGAGCCTTCAGCAGATCGTTCAGCTCTTTGGTAAGCGCTGCCTGATCTTTGCCGCGGAGTTCAGATGCTTTCATATTTCACTCCAATTATTGGCCGACTTGACGGACTACAAACGTAGTCAGCAGCGGTAGTTTGGCTGCGGCCAAGCGAAAAGCTTCGCGCGCCAACGTTTCGTCGACACCGTCCATTTCGTACAGCACTTTACCCGGCTGGATTTCAGCCACGTAGTACTCAGGATTACCTTTACCATTACCCATGCGGACTTCAGCTGGCTTTTGCGAAATTGGCTTATCCGGGAAAATGCGAATCCAGATACGACCGCCACGTTTGATGTGGCGTGTCATTGCGCGACGAGCTGCTTCAATTTGACGGGCAGTAATACGGCCACGACCGATTGCTTTGAGGCCAAACTCACCGAACGACACGGCAGTGCCGCGTGTATGGGAGATGCCCTTATTGCGGCCTTTTTGCTCTTTACGATATTTTCTGCGTGCTGGTTGCAGCATGATTATTCTCCTGCTTTCTCAGCCGGGGCAACTGCAGCACCTTCCGGCTTTTTCGCGCGAACTCGTTTGGCGCCAGGTGCTGTGACTCCAGGAGCAGCAGCGGTAGTCTGGCCTTCAGGACGCGGCGTGCGAGGACGGCCGCTTGGCTTGCCATCATCACGACGTGGACCACGGCGCTTCTTGTCATCATCTACAGCTACGTCGATGGTTGGTGCTTCGCCACTGGCGAGACGGTCACCCTTGTAGACCCAGACCTTGATGCCGATAATGCCGTAGGTCGTTTCTGCCTCGCCAAAACCGTAGTCAATGTCGGCACGCAGTGTATGCAGAGGCACACGGCCTTCGCGATACCATTCTTTACGTGCGATCTCGATACCGTTCAACCGGCCGGACGACATGATCTTGATGCCTTGTGCGCCAAGACGCATTGCATTTTGCATTGCGCGCTTCATGGCGCGGCGGAACATGATGCGTTTTTCCAATTGCTGGGCAATCGAATCGGCGATCAGTTGGGCATCGGTTTCAGGCTTGCGAATTTCTTCGATATTGACGTGTACCGGCACGCCCATCATTTTAGACAAGGCGGATTTCAGAACCTCGATATCCTCGCCTTTTTTACCAATCACAACACCTGGACGCGAACTGTAAATCGTGATGCGCGCATTCTTTGCAGGGCGCTCAATCACGACACGGCCTACGGAGGCATTCTTCAGCTTAGTCTTCAGGTAGGCGCGGACTTTCAAATCCTCGATGAGCATGGTGGCAAAATTGCTATTGCCCGCATACCAACGCGAACCCCAGTTGCGTGTAACCGAAAGACGGAAACCGGTTGGATGAATCTTCTGTCCCATCGTGACTCCTTAGTTACCGACAGTCACGTAAATGTGACAGGATTGCTTAGAGATGCGATCACCACGGCCTTTTGCACGCGCGGTAAAGCGCTTGAGGACCGAACCTTTTTCGACGTAAATCGTCGTGACTTTCAATTCGTCAATATCGGCACCATCGTTGTGCTCAGCGTTCGCAATTGCGGACTCCAGCACCTTCTTGATGATGACCGCACCCTTTTTCGGGCTGAAGGTCAGGATATTGAGCGCTTGATCAACTTTTTTGCCGCGGATCTGGTCGGCAACCAGACGACCCTTTTGGGCCGAGAGGCGCACACCACGGAGGGTAGCTTTAGTTTCCATCATCGGACCTTATTTCTTAGCCTTTTTATCAGCAGCATGACCCTTGAAGGTACGGGTCAGCGCGAATTCGCCGAGCTTGTGACCAACCATATTTTCGGAAACATAAACCGGCACATGCTGCTTACCGTTATGCACCGCAATTGTCAGCCCGATAAAATCCGGCATAATCGTCGAACGGCGTGACCAGGTTTTGATCGGCTTTTTGTCTTTGATCGCTTGTGCGGCTTCGACTTTTTTCACCAGGTGGGCGTCACAAAACGGCCCTTTTTTCAATGAACGTGTCATGTGTTACCCCTTATTTCTTGCCGCGGCGCGAGACGATCATCGAAGTCGTGCGCTTGTTGCGACGCGTCTTCTTACCCTTGGTCTGCTGGCCCCACGGTGACACTGGATGACGACCGGCTGCAGTTTTACCTTCACCACCACCGTGCGGATGGTCAACCGGGTTCATCACCACACCGCGAACGGTAGGACGAACACCACGCCAACGCATTGCACCAGCCTTACCGATTTTACGCAGGCTATGCTCGGCATTACCGACCTCACCAACGGTTGCGCGGCATTCGATGTGCACACGGCGCACCTCGCCGGAACGCAAACGAATCTGTGCGTAGGTACCTTCACGTGCCATCAACACAACGCCAGCACCAGCGGTACGCGCCATTTGCGCACCCTTGCCAGGCAACATCTCGACACAATGCAGGATCGTACCGACCGGAATATTGCGAATCGGCAGACAGTTGCCTGATTTGATCGGCGCTTCCGAGCCATTCATCAACTGATCACCAACCGACAAACCTTTGGTGGCAATGATGTATTGACGCTCACCATCGGCGTAGCACAGCAAAGCGATATTCGCGGTACGGTTTGGATCGTATTCGATCCGCTCCACTTTCGCCGGAATACCATCCTTATTGCGCTTGAAGTCAATCATGCGATAGTGCTGCTTATGACCACCACCAATATGACGAGTGGTGATATGGCCGTTGTTGTTACGGCCGGCAGTTTTCGATTTCTTTTCAACCAAGCCTGCAAACGGGCGCCCCTTGTACAGATCAGGCGTTACCACCTTGACCATGCCACGACGCCCCGGCGAGGTTGGCTTTACTTTAACGAGTGCCATTATTTAGCCTCCTCGGTGAAGTTAATTTCCTGACCCGGCTTCAAGCAGACAAACGCACGACGCGTATGATTGCGACGACCATTAAAGCGACCGGTACGCTTTTGCTTGCCTTGACGGTTCGCAACTTGCACTGACTCCACTTGAACCTTGAACAACAGTTCGACTGCAGCCTTGACTTCCAGCTTGGTCGCATCCTGCGTCACCAAAAAAACGACTTGCTCGTTTTTCTCGGCAACCATGGTGGCCTTCTCGGAAATCACCGGCGCCAGCAGCACTTTCATCAAACGCTCTTCGCTATGTTTCACATTCGCATTCATGCCAGCATCTCCTCAATCTTGGCCAATGCCGGCTTGGTGATCAGGATTTTCTTGTAAAACACCAGAGAAACAGGATCAGCATGACGCGGCTCGACAATCAGCACGTTCGGCAGATTGCGCGACGCGAGCAACAGATTTTCATCAAGATTATCAGTAATAACCAGCACGGAGTCCAATCCCATGCCCCTCAACTTTTGCGACAAGAGCTTGGTCTTGGGCGCATCAACCGACAGACCCTCAATAATGGACAGACGACCCTCGCGCGCCAACTGAGACAGGATCGAGCAGACACCTGCGCGATACATCTTCTTGTTGACTTTGTGAGAGAAGTTTTCATCCGGCGAATTCGGGAAAATACGACCACCACCACGCCACAGAGGCGAAGACGACATACCAGCACGAGCACGCCCCGTACCTTTTTGGCGCCATGGCTTTTTAGTCGTGTGATGCACTTCCTCACGATCTTTTTGCTTACGGTTGCCGCTACGCGCGTTGGCCTGATAAGCAACCACAACCTGATGAATCAGCGCCTCATTATAGTCGCGACCGAAAATCGTATCTGGCGCAACAACATTGGAAGCAGCTTGACCTTGGTCATTCAGGAGCTTGAGTTCCATTGATTAGGCTCCCTTCTTGGCTTTGATTTTGACCGCAGGCAAAACGATCACTTGACCGTTTTTCGCACCCGGAACTGCGCCCTTTACCAACAGCAGCTGACGCTCCGCGTCGATGCGCGCAATCTCAAGGTTTTGTACAGTACGAGTGACATCACCCAAGTGACCAGTCATACGCTTACCAGGAAAAACACGCCCCGGATCCTGCGCCATACCAATGGAACCCGGCACATTATGCGAACGGGAGTTACCATGAGATGCACGACCGGATGCAAAATGGTAGCGCTTGATCGTACCAGCATAGCCCTTACCGATGGACACGCCTTGCACATCCACTTTCTGACCAACCTCAAACAGGCTAGCAGCAACAACGTCACCCGCCTTCATTTCGGAAGCTTTAGCGGCGTCGATACGGAATTCTTTAAGGACGGCGCCTGCCTCAACACCTGCTTTAGCATGGTGACCGGCAGCGGCCTTATTCACACGAGAAGCGCGACGAGTGCCGAATGCAACCTGAACAGCGCAATAACCGTCCACTTCCAGCGTTTTAATTTGCGTAACGCGATTATTGGACACATCCAGCACAGTTACAGGAATTGAATCCCCGTCATCCGTGAAGATGCGCATCATGCCAACCTTACGGCCAACAAGACCAATGCGCTTACCACCAACCTTGCTATCAACAAGATCTTGGCTCATTGTTTTCTCCATTCCCACCTACGATTGGGCGGGGCTGATGTTTGTACTACTTAATATGCAAAGGTGTGCATGACACACCCTTACCGAAGCCGAGCATTATAACCCACAAAATTTTTCCCCACAACCACAAATTAAGAATTTGTGGTATGTGCGTAATTACAAATTACTGCAATTTGATTTCGACATCCACGCCAGCCGGCAGATCCAGCTTCATCAGCGCATCAACCGTCTTGTCAGTCGGGTCGACGATGTCCATCAAACGCTGGTGAGTACGGATTTCGAACTGGTCGCGCGAAGTCTTGTTGACGTGAGGAGAACGCAGCACGTCAAAACGCTGGATACGGGTCGGCAGTGGCACCGGGCCCTTGACGACAGCGCCGGTGCGTTTGGCGGTATCGACGATTTCCAGCGCAGACTGATCGATCAGGCGATAGTCAAACGCTTTCAGGCGAATACGGATTTTCTGCTTGAGAACTGCCTGCTTGGTACCAGCTTGATTAGGTGTAGACATGATTTTCCTTTAAAGAGCGAACCGCGAATGGCTTGCCACTCGCGGCTATGTTATGAATAAAACTAAGTTTCAGCAGAATTATTCAATAATTTTGGCCACAACACCGGCGCCAACAGTACGGCCACCTTCGCGAATCGCGAAGCGCAAGCCTTCTTCCATCGCAATCGGATTGATCA